>CANKUB010000027.1 GCA_947486575.1 Betaproteobacteria bacterium
GACCAACCGAAAAATTCCAGGCCCATAGCGACATTGTGGCTTTCTGGATGCGGAAGGGATCGTAATTTACTCCTGCGTGCATCCATAGCTCACCTGTTCAATCCTCGAATTATTCTTCGGGGCAATAACCGACTGCAATGCGTCCACGCCAGAAATTGGCGTCTATGCAAAACCGAGTTTTTCAACACAATAGGCCACAACCAGCCGATCATTGCTTTAGCGTAGCCGTAATAAGATCGGCCGCCCCACTCCGAAACCTGCCCGACGACCTATGCGTGCAATTCGGCCTGAGCCGCCGTTGGTTCCTTGTGACATGGGCGACCGGTGCCTCGGTTACCGGCCATTGCCCTAAAGTAAGATTGGATGGCCGCTGTCTAGGACGACGAATGCGCGCCCCCGACCCACTCTGGCCTTCGGCTTTCTCCATACTGGTCTTCACGTTGTTCCCGCCGATCCCGTACTGATCACCTACACTGGTTTCGCATTTACCTGTGCATGTCGAGCAACAGTGGAGGTCATTGATAATTCGGCTCAAACCTCAGAATTAGTCAAATTTTGGTTGGCGGCGACATGTAACCCGTTCGACAGCCGGGTACAAACTGCAAATTTCCGATGCAGTTTAAGCTTCTTGTAAGACCCATGTAAGGTTTCGGATAAATGATTATTCCGTTCGTGTGGTAATTGTTGTTTAGAACTCTTATGTTCGACGATGTTACTTATTCACATCCATAGTCGTTTACAGGAGACTCAAATGGCAGACCAGCAACACAGTGCGCAGTCAGGAACAGCGCCAACAACTCTCACCGGAAGACGTTTCATAGACATGAGCTTTTCTGAAAAGATAGTCTTTATCGGAAAAGCATTCGTCATGTTGTGCACTGGTGGATTCGTGTACCCCAATATTTGGGTCGATTAGCGCGTTACCGTCGCTGCGAGGAGAATCTATTCACGACTCTTCCTCGGAGGCGAAATTGCCGCACCGAGCGGCCTCGCGCGGTGACTGCCCCCGACCCCTGTCGTTGGCGCCGTGTGACATGGGCGACCGGTGTCCGTCGGTTACCAGCCATTGCTCAAAATGGTAGGTCGAATGGCCGCTGTCTAGAGCGATGAATGCGTGCTCCCGTTAAGGTTGTCCGACGCCTGCCCGCTAGCAGCGTTGAGCATGCGCAAGTCCGCGCCTCAGGGCAGGCGTCGGACAACCCTTAACGGGTACTGACATACCCTGATGTTGCAAGCGGCCGTTCGATCCGACTTTTTCACCTACGTCCGCTGACCTTCGCATTGCAGCCCTTCGTGGCACGGACCGCCAACGGCGGCTGAGGCCGAGTTGCACTCATAGGCCGTTCGGCAGGTTTCCGACTGAAGTAGCAGGCGTCCTGGTAATCCGGCATGGGCCGGATTACTCTGCTTTGATGTTTGCGTCCTGTACTACTTTGGCCCAACGCTTAATCTCAGACACCATGGCACCACCGAATTCCTGTGGAGTACTGGCGATGATCTCGAGTCCCATGGTTGAAAAGCGCTCCTGATGAACGGGATCGCGCAGAATACGGCTAATTTCCGACTGGAGCTTGTCGATGAGCGGCTTGGGGGTACGCCGCGGTGCGAGTATGCCTTGCCAGTCTCGCACCACGGTGTTGGGCACGCCAGCCTCGGCCATGGTTTGCACGTCAGGCAGTTGCGCGGAGCGTTCCCTGGAGGCCACCGCCAGTGCACGGAGCCGCCCCGCACGGACGAAGGCGAGCGAGGACGTCATCGAAGCGAAGCTCATCGTAACAGTGCCGCTCAGCAGATCGGCTATCGCCGGACCGCCACCTTTGTAGGGAATGTGAGTGAGCTTCACGCCGCTATTGAGCGCGAAAAACTCCCCAATCAGATGCGGCGCGCCGCCGATACCTGATGATGCAAAATTGAGCGCACCCGGTTTCTCTTTGGCCTGAGCGATTATGTCTTTCACGGAACGTATCGACGATTTGGCATTGACTACCAGCACATTGCCGACGGCCGCCGTCATGGTCACGGGTTCGAAATCCTTTATCGGGTCGTAGGGCATCTTGAGCAGACTGGGATTGACCGAATGGCGGATCGAGATCAATACCAGCGTGTAGCCGTCCGGGTTGGCCTTGGCGGCCAGGTCGGTGCCGATGATCTCCGCTGCGCCAGGGCGATTATCGACCAGCACCTGCTGGCCCCAGCGTTCAGTGAGGCCAGCACCGACGATGCGCGCCACGCCGTCACTGCTGCCTCCGGGCGGCACGGGCACCAGCAGACGTATGGGGCGTGTGGGATAGGTAGCGCCAGACTGTGCGTGAGTGCCGGGGTGCACAGAAATCAATACCCCTGCTGCTACCAGTGCCATTATATTGCGCTTCAGGATGTTATCTTTCATGACGTGTTTTGGATAATTTGTGAAAATGGTCTGCTCAGGCATTTGCAAAGATTTCCGCCAGTTGCGCGCGATCTTGCGTTTGGGCAAGCGCTACCATAAGCAAGATGCGTGCCTTGATGCCGCTGAGAAATCCTCCCGCTATGGCACCGTGCGCCATGACGCTCTTGAGCGAACCGAGGTAGCCCTTGGAGGCATAGGGCGGTCCGGCCAGATGGCGGGAAGTCACCACCACCGGAATCCCGGCGGCCAGCGCATCGCACACCCCATGGTAGAAAGGTAAGTTCATATTGCCGGCACCGACAGCGTCGACGACGATGCCATCGACGCGCGCGGCGATGCATGCGCGCAGCAGCAAATCGTTCGCGCCCTGCGTATTGACCACGAGTTGCACGTTCTGTTTGACGTGATCCACCTCAAGGTGCGGGCGGCGGCGCGGGTGCGCGAACCAGGTCACGCCGGATTTGGATACCATCCCAATCTTGCCGCCATCGCGTGAGGTAAACGCGTCAAGGCTCAGCGTATCCGCCTTGACCACATAGCGCGCTGCGTGGATCTGTCCGCCCACACACACCATCACGCCGCGTGCAGCGGCAAGCGGATCGGCGGCAATCATTGCGGCATACAGAATATTCCGTGGGCCATCGGCATCTTTCTCATCGAAATCGCGCTGCGCACCGGTGACCACAATCGGCTTGTCCGAGCCTACGGTCAAATCGAGCAGATAGGCGGTTTGTTCCAGTGTTGCGGTACCGTGGGTGACCACCGCACCGGATGCTGCATTGTCCACAAGCACTGCACGCAACGTGTCGCGCAGCCCGAACACCGTCGGTGTATCGATCACCGCGCTGTTGACACGCGAATGTTCACGCGCACGAATGTCGGCAACAGCAGCAAGCTCTGGCACGTTCGCAACGAGTTCTTCTGCGCTTGCTGCCGCGACGTGCCCGCCCAGAGCCGCATCGTACTTGGATGCGATCGTGCCGCCCGTGCCTACGATCCAGACTATCGGTTTGCTCATGGTGATACCCTGATATTGGCGCGCGCTTTTAACTGACCAGTTGTATTTGCCGAAAACATGCACTTTTTTGCAGAACGGGCTACGCTTCTTTGGATAAGTCTACCAGACCGTGTTGTGGTTTCGCCCCTGTTGTAATTCTTGCGGCCCATGGGTGAGCGTGACCCATTGCACGAAACGCACCGCTTGCGCGATACTCACTGCGCCAACGCCAACGCCAACGCCAACGGCTTCAGCCCGTACGCCGGGGTGCGCTGTGATGCCAAGGATCGCCAAGGTATCGAACAACTGTGCCGCTACATCACGCGCCGGGCGATCTCCAACGAGCGCCTTGCCATCAACCGCGAAGGCAACGTGGTACTCAAGTTGAAAATACCCTGGCGCAACGGCACACCACCACTTGCGCTCACCCAGATGGCATTAGTGCAGCGGCTGGGGGCGGTCGGGCGCAGGCCAAGGCTGCACCTGATACGATTTAGTGGTGTCCATGCTTCGAATGCAAAGCTGTGATCACGGGTTGTGCCTGTATCCGTAAATTGAATGCCTCATAGCAGACTGTCTTCGCGGTCAGCAAAGGGTCTATTCTGTTGAAAAAGTCCATTTTTGAGACCAACCGAAAAATTCCAGGCCCATAGCGACATTGTGGCTTTCTGGATGGGGAAGGGATCGTAATTTACTCCTGCGTGCATCCATGGCTCACCTGTTCAATCCTCGAATTATTCTTCGGGGCAATAACCGACTGCAATGCGTCCACGCTAGAAATTGGCGTCTATGCAATTCCGAGTTTTTCAACACAATAGGTCGGGTACTGCCATAGCCTGACGCAGCAAGCGGCCGTTCGAATCAACTTTCACACCTACGACCGCTGACTACGTTGCAGCCGTTCGTGGCTCTGATCGCCAACGGCGGTTGAATCCGCCCCGAACAGCTGCCGGTCGGCTGCACCGACCCGTATGACCGCAGAGGGTTGATTCGACACATTCAGGTACCGCAAAAGCAGTCGTCACGTCGGGCCGACCCAAGGCACGTTTTCACTGATCAGGACACGCTTTCCCCGGTGCGCGTTACCAGATGCCCGAGACGACGCTTTACCAGATTCACCAAGGCGAACCCGGCCTGCAGGGCAATGCCGAAGCAGGCGATGCCGATGGCGAAGAGGATAAATTTATCGCTGGGCGACGGCAAGCGCTCAGCTTCGCGCAGGATCACCGCGATGCCCTCGCCGACGCCGATGGCCGCCCCGGCGCTCGACGACATCACCAGCACGAAGTACGAGCGCGTGACATTCGGCAGAAATAACAGCGCCGCCAGTGGTGCACCGCTACGTAGATGCCGCAGGGCCTCGACGCCGTTGTCGGCAACATAAGCGGCTGCGTAGGGCACCAGCGACAGCGCTACGGTCATTACGCCGGAGAGCGCAATGCTGTAGCCAAACAGCGTCGCGTCGCGCGCAATGATATTGAACAGAAAGAACATCACGACAAAAGTCGGTGCCGCGCGCATCAGCCCGATCAGTGCCGCCGCAACTGCACTGGCCATGCGACCGCCAAGACGCGCTCGTGCCAATGGCGCACCCAGCGCTAGCCCGATCACCAGCGCAATAGCGGCGATCTTGAAATTGACCACCATGCCCACGAAAAGGTGCGGCAGAAAAACAGACACCATGTGTTCGGCGTAGAGGCTCATGGGGTTGCCTGCCGCTGTTCGAGATACGCGCGCAACTTGCCGCATAGATGCACCACGATGGCGACGACCACGAGGTAGTAAATCAGCAGTAGTGAGTAGGTGGTGGCGCGACCGCTGGCAAACGCGGTGATGTCGGTGAGCGCGCTCAAGAGTTCGGGCGCGCCGATGAAACTGGCTATCGGCGTGCCTTTGGTGGCATTGATCAGAAACGAAACAATCTGTGTCGCCGAGCGGCTGACCGCCGCACTGAATAGGCCCGCATTGCCGGGCATCGGGACGCGCTCGGCGCGCAACGTTTGCATCGCCTCGGCGATTGCCTGCGCGGCATTGCTGCCGTTGGTGAGTCCCAGCGCCAGAATCGCAGCACATAACGCAACCGCAGACGAGTAGGCGAAGAACGTCTGGGCAATGGCAGCGCCTATCACCAGCGTTAGTACGACGGGCGAGCTTTGCATGGTCACCGTCAGCGCGCGTGTCGTCCAGCGCAGCAGTCGATGGCGTGACCCCAGTGCCGCGCCGAGCAGCAAGGCGAAGCCGAGGGTTGCTGCCAGCGCGCCCGCGATCAGAATCAGTGAATTGACGATGCCCGCCTTGAACAGCGACCATGCGGGCGCGGTTTTGAACATGGGTAACGCGAGGCTGATACCGGTGTGTTTCTCGGCCCAGCGCTCGAATGCTGTGACACTGGCCGCGAATGGGGTGGCTTGCAGCGCGGTGTCGAGTGCGGGCAATACGCAGGCGGCATCGGCGTTGCCCTTGGCCGTGTTGCATGCCGCACGCTGCCAGACATCTCGCTGCGCTTCGAGAAAACCGGTGGCGATGCGATTGGTGCGGGCGATGTCGAGGAATACGCCGTCGCGATGGAATATCTGGCTGATCAGATCAAGCGCGGCGGCGAGCCGGTCGCTGCCGCTGCGCGCTACCGCCATGCCCCACGGCACCTGGCTGAAACCAAATTTTTCAGACTGGCGCAGGGCGAAGGCGGGGTCGGTGAAATGGAACGCAAAAAAGCTGTCGTCCTGCGCGGCCAGTGTGCAGGTCTCGTCGCGCAGGCGTTCGGGCAGAGCGCCTGAGTCGTCGAACAGCATCAGGCGTGCGCCGTGCGAGACGATCTGCGCGTTTGAGCCATTGCCGATGGTGACGCAGATGGTGCGCCCGGCGATGTCGCGCCAATCCGTCACCGCGAGTGCGCGCGGCCCCACGAGGACGGTCTGTGATTGATAGTAATGCGGGCGGATGAAGCGGGCCTGCCCGTCGCGCTGGGTGTTGTGGCCCATGGTCGCTATGGTGAGGTCGATGCGATCTTCGGCGAGCAGCGCAATGCGATTGGCAGGCGTTACTCTGGAGAATTCGATGGTGATGGCCAGACGCCTGGCGATAGCCTGCGCGACATCGACGTCGTAGCCCTTGCGCGTGGCGCCTTCGCGGGTGCCGAACAAGGGGTAGTTTTCGCGCACACTGACACGCATTTGCTTGTCGCAGAGGATGCGCACCAGCCGGTCTATGCCCGGTTTGCTGCATCCCCCCGGAGCGGCGGCTGCCGCGCGGGCCTCGGCAAGCAGTCGCGCCAGGGCAGCGTCGGGCGTAGTGTCTTGCTGGGCTTGTGATGTTATGGCGGTGAACAGGCCCGCGAGCAAACCCAAAGCCGCAAGCAGCACGCGCAAACGCATTAAGCCGCGCGCAAACCGCAGGTCAGACAAAATTTTCTGCCGCGCCGATTTCAACAATATGCATATCGGCAAAAGCATGCGGCCCGTAGCAATGAATGGTGCGCCCAGTCTCCGCAGCCAGTACGCCGGGCGTCAGTAGCGCCAGTTTTACGTCGGGTATATTGACCAGAAACGTATGTTCGATGCGTAGTGCCAAGCCCTGGCGTTGCAATATCGCGCGTGAGGATTCCACACTGACAAAGGCGTTGTGTGTGATCACCGCGCGCCCGCCGGGCGCAAGATGTTGTGCCAAACCCTCCAGGAATAGATTCAGCAACTGGCGCCCATCGGCGCCGCCGCAACTCCAGGTTGACAGGCGGCCCTTGACTTCGATGGGCAGCATCGGAAAGTGTGGCAGATTGGCGACGATCAAATCAAAGCGGCGGCCCGCTGTGGGCAGCCACATATCGCCGCGCTCGATCTTGGCAATATCCGCGTAGCCCAGCTCTCGCAACAGCGTCAAGCCTTCATCAATGGCATCGTCTTCAATGTCCACGCCAAACAGCGAGGCAGCGCCCATCGCACCGAGTGCGGCGAGCACGACGCCACTGCCAGAGCCGATTTCGAGCACGGCGGCCCCGCGCACCTGCGCTGCGCTGCCACGCAGCACCTGGATTAGCGCAGAGGTGTATTCGCTAGGGCGCAGCGCGGCGCGCGGCGCGCGGGCGGGGATGGAGGCGGTCGTGGGTGTCACTGATGGAGACCCAGCGACTGGAGATGGCCGGGATAAATTTTCGAAACGTAAGCTATTGATTTTATTGAAAGATTATTGTCTGCAAAAATAACTTTTTCACGGAACATCGTGAGTGGCATGGTTTGCACTGCCCGCCAGCCGCCTCGCCAGCGTGAGCGCAACGGGGTCTGTGGGAAACTCAGCGAGAATGTCGTTATAGCGTTGCAGCGCCAGCGCGCTATCTCCCGCGATGAGTGTCGCGTAAGCATCGCGTGTCAGCTTGCACAAGCGGATTGCTGCTGCGTCTGGTTCCAAATCCGCTCCGGCGCCGTACGCGCCCATCACCTCATAGATGGCGATGTGGCCCCGCCGACCCTTGACCGCAGCGTCATCAACCGGGCGCATGCAGAGCCGCTCGCCAGCCTCTTTGTAGACGCTGTGGCTGACACAGATCAGGGTGCCGTATTCCTTGTTGGTGCCTTCAAGGCGCGCGGCAATGTTCACGCCATCGCCCATCGCCGTATAGCTGATGCGCTCTGCCGAGCCGATATTGCCGACCAGCACGGCGTCGCTGTGGATGCCGATACGCACATTCAGCGGTTTAAGCCCTTCCGCCACCCAATGGGCATTGAGCGTCTTCATGCCCTGCTGGATGCGCAACGCTGCCACGCATGCGCGCCAGGCGTGATCGTCCAGATGCACTGGCGCACCCCAGAACGCCATCACGCCATCGCCGATGAATTTATCGACGGTGCCAGACTCCTGATTGATCGATTTGGTAACCACCTCCAGATACGCCGATACGCGCAGCAACAATTCCTGTGACGGCAATTCCTCGGATAGGGTCGAGAAGGATTCAAGGTCTGAGAAAAATATGGTCAGGAACCGGCTGTGCCCGCCGATGGCGAGTTTTTGATTGGAGTCAAGAAGCTGGCGCACCAACCCCACCGGCACGAAGGCGGCGAACGAGCTGACCAGCGCATCCAGCGTGTGTATCGCCTTGGACAGCACCGCGACTTCACGGATGGGCGACTCCAGCAGCGGCAGCGGTTCGCCGCCGAGATCCTGAATCTTGGTGACTTTGGTGGCCAGTTGTTCAAGCGGCGCGGAGATCACTTTCGACAGGATATAGATGACCAGCAACTGGAGGCTGATCGCGATCAGCCCGAACAGCAGCAGTATCCGATTTTTATGATCAAATTCGCGGGTGAAATCGTCGAGCGGTGTGATAACGAAAAGCTGCCATTTCTTGCCAAACTGCGGCGGCAGATTCGACAGCCCTGCAACGTACTGCTTATCGGCATTGACAAAGGTGAACAGCTTTTCGCCGTGATCCTGCCGCGAGCTGAAGGCGATGGCAGGCAGCTTGTTGCCGAGCGACGTAATGTGCTGTAGTTCGACCTTGCCGTTATCGTTGGCATAGGTTTTCGCGCGCTCGGAATTAGCGATCACACGGCCTTGATGGTCGAGCAGGTAGCTCAGGGTTCCGGGGCTGATCTTGTGTTGCGAGAGATATTCGGACAACACATCCAGCGTGATGTCGGCAGCAGCCACGCCAGCCATTTGTCCATTGCGGTAGAACGGTGCGGCAATGGTAAAGCCGATCAGCCCCAGCGCCGCGAAGACATCGGGGTCGGAAACCATGGGCACGCCTTCCTTTACCGCTGAGCGGTACCACAAGCGCTGGCGCGGATCGTAACTTGTCACCTGATCGGTTCTTCCGACCTCCTTGTCACTTGCGTCAAGGAAGCGATAGCGATCAACCGGCGGAGATTTTTTGGGCGCATCAATCCAGCGATAAGCGAATTTGCTGCCGGTCGGCGGCAGCTTGTCCTGGATTTTGACAGCCGGATCAATCCGCCGCGCCTGCCGGAAGGAAGCGTCTTCCATGACGATGAATACGCTGGTGACGGTTTCGCTGTAGCGCGTGATGCCGAGCAGATACTTTACCGCGCGATTGTCGCTGTAGAAATCGGGCTGCTCGCTGCCGATGGCTGCTGCACTGGCCACCAGTGATTTGATCGGGGCAAACACATTCTGGATGCTGTCGATAGCATCGATGCGAAACCGCTCGATCAGTGCGTTGGCGTTGGCGCGCGCAATGCGCTCGTTCGACACATAGCTGACAGCCACCATGACGGCAAAGACCGGCAACGTCAGTATCACAAACAAGGTCAGGATACTTGGCCGCAGCCGCAGTTTTTTCGCCGAATCTTGATTCATGAGTGGGTTGTTCTTGCGTCGGATCGAAGAAATTTCAGTATAGGTGAAAATGGATTTACTGTCGCAGAAAAACCATCTTTCCCTTTGTTTTATTGATATTTTTGTTGATGTGCCCACGGATGGCGCTTGCCTGCTTGCGGCTATCGGACGCTGCAATCTGACGCAGATTTCATTCTTCGCGCCGCGCCAGCTTCACCCCGAGCTGTTTCAACTTACGATACAGGTGCGTGCGTTCCAGCCCCACCACTTCGGCCACGCGGCTGATATTGCCGCCTTCTTTGCCGAGGTGATACTCAAAGTAGGCGCGTTCGAATTCGTCGCGCGCTTCGCGCAGCGGTTGGTCAAACGCGAGCACCTGCTGCGCGGGTTCGTGGGCGGGTTCCGGCAGTGCGCGCGCTACGTCGTCGGCGGAAATTTCATCGGTGTGCGCGGTTTGTGCGAGCGTGCGCACCACGCTTTCGAGTTGCGTGACGTTGCCCGGCCAGTCGAAATTGCGCAGCAGATTCAGTGCGGCCGTGGATAACTGGCGTGACGCAATCTCTTTGGCCTCTATCATGCGATTAAGAATCAACCCGGCCAGTTCAGGAATGTCTTCGCGATGCTGGCGCAAACTCGGCACGGTAATGGTCATCGCCGACAGCAGTTCGTAAAGTTTGGCGTCAAACGTGCCGTCGGCGGCCACGTCGGCCAATGCGCGCGATGCGCCACACACCACGCGCGTGTTGTAACGCGGCACTTTTGCGAGTAACAGCAGCAGGCCTTTTTGCTCGCTGCGTGAGAGCGTTGCGACGTCGTGGATGAACAGCGTGCCGTCGCGCGCCTGATTCAGGATTTCAATCGGTTGCTCGGCCAGTTGCGCGGTTGTTTCGGGCGTTACCCACGGTGTGTTGCGCGTGTGCAGCACGCGTGCGCATACCTCGATGCCGCAGCCCGGCTCGCCGACCAGCACCACTGAAGAACGCATGGCGGCGATACGTTCCAGCCGCTGCTTTAAATCCACAATCAGCGGCGAACGGCCCAGTGCCGCCAGCGAGGCACCGGGCTTGGGCAGTAATGCGCCATGCTTTAACGCGCGACCGACGGTGGACAGCAGCTTTTGCAGCGCGATGGGTTTTTCGAGAAAGTCGTAGGCGCCAATGCGGGTGGCTTCAACGGCGGTGTCGATGGTGCCGTGGCCGGACATCATCACCACCGGCATGGTGAGCAGGCCGCTGCTAGCCCACTCTTTAAGCAGCGTGATGCCATCGGTATCGGGCATCCAGATATCCAGCAACACCAGATCGGGCCGGGCTTCCTGCCGTCGCGAGCGCGCCTCGGTGGCGTTTTGCGCCAGCTCGATTTTGTAGCCTTCGTCAGAAAGAATTTCCGACAGCAGCTCGCGAATGCCGATTTCGTCGTCTACAACCAATATGTGTTGCATGACTGGTTACCTTCCTTGTTTCAACGCTGGGCTATACAAATTATTTAATAAAAACAATCAGTTATGAAACTCCATCTTTTATGCTGCGGTCCGCTCGCGTGCGTACCGCAGCGCAGAGGCTGGCACCGGCAGCGTAATCATCACGCGCGCGCCGTGCGGCTCAACGTTGCTGATGGCGACGCTGCCGCCGTGCTCTTCGATGATTTTTTTCACGATCACCAGGCCGAGACCGGTGCCTTTTTTCTTGGTCGTTACGTAAGGCTCAAACGCGCGCTTCATCAGATGTTCGGGGAAACCGCTGCCGTTGTCGGTCACGCTGAAACGAATGGTGCTGGCGTCACTGGCGCTGACGACGTCAATGCGCGGCACGCTCGTCTCACTCAGCGCGTCCTGCGCATTTTGCAGCAGATTGTGTATCACTTGCCGCAACTGCGCGGCATCGCCAACAATGTGCGGCAACAATTCTGCCAGATCGAGTTTGATGCTGGAGCCGAGCGATTCATAAAGCGTCAGCACTTCATGCACCAGCGCATTCAGATCCAGTTCGCGCATCGCAGGGTCGGGCGCACGGGCGTACTGGCTGAACGCATCCACCATGCGTTTTAGCGCGGCCACTTGGTTGACAATGGTTTGTGTGGAGCGGCCCAGCATGCCCGCATCGGCTTCGTCGAGCTTGGAGGCGAGCTTCATTTGCAGGCGTTCGGCCGATAATTGTATCGGTGTCAGCGGGTTTTTGATTTCATGCGCCAGCCGCCGCGCCACTTCGGCCCACGCCGCATCGCGCTGCGCCTGCAGCACGTCGGTCACGTCGTCGAACACCACCACGCATCCGCCCGTGCTGTGGGGCAGCGGCTTGCCGCGCAACAACAATTGCTGCTCGCCGGTGGGCAGCGTGCGCACCACCTGACGCTCCCATTCCGCGTCGGCCGCTTCAGCAAAGCCCGCCTGAATTTCCAGCCCCAGCACGCGCAAGTTTTCATCAATGCCACCCCATTGCGCGGTTTTAAGATGGAGCAGTGCGTTACCTTGCAGGCCCAAAATTGCCGACGCGCTGGGGTTCGCACTTTGCAACGTCAGCGCGTCATCGAACACCAGCACACCCGCCGACAAGTGCGCAAGAATACTTTCCAGATACGCTTTGGATTTGTTGACCTCTGCCTGATTACGCTCGGCCTCGCTGCGCGCGTCTTCGAGTTGATGCGTCATGCTGTTGAACGATTGCGTCAACTGGCCGAGCTCATCGCGACTGGCTACTGCTGCGCGACGGCTGAAGTCACCCTGCGCCACCGCGCGTGTGCCTTCGACCAGTGCGTTCAATGGTGCGGATAACTCCTCCGATAAATAAATCGCCGCAGCCAGTGCGGCCAGCAGCGACAGCAGCAAGGTCAGCGTGAGCGTAATGCCATAGAGGCGCTTCAGGCCGAGACGGCCCACCAGCAACTCCTGATATTCGCGATAGCCCGACTGTACAATTTCGGCGTTTTGTGCCAGGCGTTGCGGCACAAAATAAATCAGTTGCAGCGCGCGGGATTCATCGGCCAGTGACAATAAATTGACCGGCGTTACCACGCGCAGCAAAAGCCCGCGTTCAGGCGTGGCGTCCGCCACCGCATAGACTTGCTGCGTACGCAGCAGCCGCAAGGCTTCGGGCGGCAGGGCTTCGGGAATGACGGTGGTGCGTTCATTGCCCGCGGTGGCGATGACCTTGCCGCGCAGGGTATACAACGTCGCCTCATGCGCGCCCGCCTGTTCGCGCAGCGTATTGAGCATCACGGCATGTTCGGCGGCGGGGCGGTTGGTCAATTGCAGCGACATTGCACTGGCCTTGGCCTTCAGGTCTTTGAGCATATTGTCGAGCACATCCTGCGAGAGCCTGAGTCCGCCCTCGAGTGCTTTATCCACTTTGACATCGAACCACGATTCGATACTCTTGCCCAGGTACTGCATCGACATGCCGTAGAGCAACGCGCCGGGCACGATCGCCATCAGTGACAGCAGCAGCACCAGACGCAGAGTGAGCTTGGCGCCGAATACACCGGCCTTCAAGCGCCGCCGCAGCATGACAATCTGGTGGATTACCAGCGCTGCCAGCAGTGCAGCGATGGCGCCGTTCAGCATCAGCAGCCCTTGATAGTGTTGGGCAAACAACGCGGTATTGGCGCTGGCCGTCGCGAGCAAAAACAGGCTCACCGCGCTCAAGCCCACCAGCAACACGATGGCGTGGCGTCGGCGGCGCGATGGCGCAGCGCTACCGAGCATTTGCAGGGCGCTGGGTGTCATGGCGTCACCGTCCAGCGGTACCAGTCTGAGTTGATGTTCCAGTCGCGCCCCGTATGCAGCTGAAAGGGTTTGGGTAACAGTGTGGTGTCGAGCCGCAGCCGCAGTTGCGCGGCGTAGGCGGTGTCTTTGCGCAGCGTGCCGTCGATATCCTGACGGCGGCGTATGCGGCTCATGTAATCCAGCGCTTCCTTCAGGCTGGAAAAGTTTTGATACAGCGCGCCCACACCCACGCGATACTGCCGCGTCAGTGTGTTGTAGGTGAGCCGTTGCTGTTGTTGCAGCGAGGCAAGTTTTTCGTTGGTCCAATACCAGCGCGCGCGCATCAGCTCGAATTCCAGCGCGAAATACAGCGGCACCCCCTTGTGCAGGGCGTCATCCAGCGCTGACGTGAGCTGGATGTTGAATTCCGCTTCGAGCAGATAGCCTTCTTCAGAGGCATTCAGCGCGGCTTTGCGCACCTCGATGCCTTCGGCGTGGGCGACAGCCGTCACGCATGCGCCTGTCGCCAGCGCGCAGCACACAATCAGACGCAGCGCCAGCCGCCAGGCCGCGCTAAGTTTTTTGCATGAGTGCGTAATAAAACCCGTCGTGAACGGCATCTGGCAGTATCTGGCCCGCTGGCTGTTCGTTTAAATCGTTGTCGGCTGGAAATTCATCGCGGGGAAGCGCCTGTAACCGGGCGTCAGCGTGGCGCTCCATAAAGCGCTCGATCTGCGTGTGATTTTCTTCCCGGAATACAGAACACGTCACATACAGGAATTTACCACCAGCAGCCAACAGCCGCCACAATCCATCAATCACCGCTTGCTGGCGCGCGGCAAATTGCGCGATGTCGGATTCGCGCCGCGTCCATTTAATATCGGGATGGCGGCGCGTGACGCCTGATGCGCTGCACGGCACGTCAGCGAGGATGCGGTCGAACGGCACGCCGTCCCACCACGCTGCCGGGTCTGCCGCGTCGCCGCACAGTACGCTGGCTTTGAGTTGCAGCCGTTGCAGGTTGGCTTCGATGCGCGGCAGCCGCGCGGCATCGTTGTCCAGCGCGGTAAGTGCTACATCAGCGAGTTCGAGGATATGCGCGGTTTTGCCGCCGGGGGCGGCGCAGGCGTCGAGCACACGCATGCCGTTTTGCGCGTCGAGCAGCGGTGCCGCACGTTGGGCAGAGGCGTCTTGCACGGACACCTCGCCGTCGCTGAAACCCGGTAACCGCTGCACGGGCATGGGTTTTTCAAGGACTACGGCGTGCGTCTCCAGCGCGCTGCTAACGATGCCCGCCGTGGCGAGGCGGGCGAGGTAGTCATCACGCGAGATGCGTCGCGGATTGACACGCAAGGTCATCGGTGCGTGCTGGTTACCCGCCTGCAAAATGTTAGCGAATTCAATAGGATACTGCTTGCGTATCTTGTTTATCCACCACGGCGCATACGAATAGCGTCCTTCATCGGTTTGCTGACTGGCGGCCTGCAATTCCGTTTTGCGCCGCAAAAAACTGCGCAGCACCGCGTTGATCAAGCCCTTGGCGGCTGGCGCAGGCAGCGCCACGCAGGCTTGCACTGCCTGATCGACCACGGCGTGCGGGGCGGCGTGGGTGTGTAGCAATTGATAGAGGCCGATGCGCAGCAACTGCCGCAGGCGCTCGTCGCGCAGCGGTTTGGTGAGCAGGGGCGCGAGCATGGCGTCGAGCGCGCCTTTGTAGCGCAGCACGCCGTAGCACAGGTCTTGCACCAGCGCGCGCTGGTGCGGATTATCCGCCGGGATCTGGCGCCATACGGCGGTCAGTTCCGCATCAAGATTGCGGCCTGCCAGCACCCGATCCAGTACACTCACTGCCAGCAGTTGTGCGTGTTGCATCAGTGGCCGAATTGTGAATTGCGTTTGAGTAAAAATCCCTTGAGGAACGTAGCAGCGGCGAGCCGTTTGCCGCCCGCGCGTTGCAATTCCAGCACCTTCAGCGCGCCTTGTCCGCAGGCAATGACGATTTCGTCGGGCGCATTGCTGCACAGCGTGCCCGGTGCTTGCGCTGCGTGATCTGCCATTTCTGCGCGCCAGATTTTGATGCGCTCAGGGCCGAGCGTCGCTACTGCACCGGGAAACGGGTTGTAGGCGCGCACGCGGCGGGCGATTTCGATGGCGGATTCGTCCCAGTCGATGAGGGCTTCGTCTTTGGTGAGCTTGGCGGCGTAGGTGGCGAGCGTTGCGTCTTGTGGCGTGGGCGTGGGCAGGTTTTGCAACGCTTCGACGATGAGTTCGCCGCCGAGCACGGCCAGGCGGTCGTGCAGTTCACCGGCGGATTCATTTCCGCCGATAGTTATAGCGCGCTTTAACAGCATGGCGCCGGTGTCGAGGCCCGCATCCATTTGCATGATGGTGACGCCGGTGTCGAGGTCTCCCGCCAGAATCGCGCGTTGAATGGGTGCCGCACCGCGCCAACGCGGTAACAGCGACGCATGAATATTGATGCAGCCCAGACGCGGAATCGCCAGAATCTCCGGCGGCAAAATCAGCCCGTAGGCGGCGACGATCATCGCATCGGCTTTGGCGGCGGCGATTAAATCGCGCGCGTCTGCGGTTTTGAGGGTGAGCGGTTGCTCTACTTTAAGTATTTGTTTTAAAGCATATTTTTTTACATCGGAAGTCGCGAGCTTGAGGCCGCGCCCGGCAGGGCGGTCAGGCTGAGTAAGCACTAACACGAACTCATGGCCTGCCGTGATCAGCGCGTCGAGAGCGACCGCAGCGAACTCAGGTGTGCCGGCGAAAATCAGCCGCATGGGGCATTCAGCATGAGAAATTATGTCTTAAAAACAAAAGGTTAAATTATTGTGACTACTCGGTATCGCGCTGCCGCTTCTTAAGCTTGGCGAGGATACGCTGTTGTTTCATGCGTGACAGCCTTTCGACGAAAACCTTGCCCTCCAGATGATCCATTTCGTGCTGGATGCACACCGCCTCCAGTCCGTCGGCCTCGTGCTCGAATGTGGCGCCGGTCGCGTCGAGGGCACGCACGCGCACGTGCTGCGCGCGCTGGGTCTTTTCGTAAATGCCGGGCACCGACAGGCAGCCTTCTTCGCAATCCGCCACGCCGTTGGCTTCGACGATTTCGGGGTTGATAAACACGCGCAGATTGTCGCGCGCAGGCGAGGTGTCGATGACAATAATGCGCTGGTGGACGTCCACCTGTGTTGCGGCGAGACCAACACCCGGCGCACCATACATGGTGTCGCCCATGTCTTTGATTAAATTACGAATTTCGTCATTTACCCGCAGCACGGGTGTGGCCACCGTGTGCAGGCGCTTATCGGGGTACAGTAAAATAGTGAGCTTGGACACAAAAAGTCTTGCTAATAGAAGTAACTAGATGCAGAATTTAATCCAAAGTATGATGTTGCGCCGGTACAACAAACAATCTTTGTTTCGCTGAGGTTGTGTTGCGCGGGCTACGGCTGCCTTACTGATAACTCCACAGCCGTAATATCCATCGAGGTGACGCTATGTACATGAAAAACCGCATTATATCGCTGCTGTTGGCCTTTGCTTCGGCAGCTTTCGCCGTTGGCGCAGGCGCGCAGGCATTGCAGGGTCTGAAGCCCGACGCGCCTGAGCGCTATACCGTAGAGCGTGGCGATACGCTGTGGGGCATTTCCGGGCGCTATCTGGACAAGCCGTGGGATTGGCCGCAATTGTGGAATATGAACCGCCAGCAAATCCGCAACCCGCACCGTATTTACCCTGGCGATGTGCTGGTGCTGGATCGCACCACGGGCCGTTTGCGTGTAGAAACCGTCGCCATGTCGCCGCGCGTGCGCATCGAAGACCTCAAAGACGCCGTGCCCACCATTCCGCCGTCGGTGATTGAGCCGTTTATTTCGCGCCCGATGGTCATCACTGAAAACGAGCTCGACAGCGCGCCTAAAATCATCGCTACCGAAGAATCGCGGGTGGTGGTTGGTGCTGGCAACATTGCGTATGTCAAAGGCCTTGCCAAAGAAAAAGGCGACAGTTGGCACATCTATCGACGTGGCGACAAGCTGGTTGATCCCGATACCGGCGCGTTACTCGGCTATTTGGGTTTGTATCTGGGCGAAGCGCGGGTGCGGGCTTTCGGCGATATCAGCCGCATTGAAATCATCAAATCCACCCAGGAAATCTACACGGGTGACAGCCTGGTGCCTATTACTATAGAGCCGCCGGTATTTGCCTACGCGCCACGCGCGCCAGCGGGCAAAGTGCAGGGCCGGGTGATGGCGCTGAACGATAATCTGTATGAAACCGGGCGCTATTCGGTGGTGTCGTTGTCGCGCGGCTCCAAAGACGGCCTCGAAGTCGGGCACGTTCTTGCGTTATATCGCAGCCCGAATACCGCGCGGTATTCGCTGCGTACCAGCTCCATGCTGGGCCGCACCGGCCCCACGGGCAATGACGGGCGACGGCTGTATTACGAAGAGCAACTCAACGTGCGCGACAGCCCGTTATTCAACACGCAAAAGCCGATCAATGATGCCGATCTCGCCAAATTGCCGGATGAGCGTTACGGACTAGTGATGGTATTTCGCGCGTTCGAGCGCGCCTCGTTTGGGTTGGTGATGCAGTCGAAGCTGCCGGTAGCCATCGACGATATCGTTACCACGCCCTGATATTTTTCTGCCGCTACCGCCGCGCGGGCGGCAGCGCCCTACCGTCCCTATCGTTCCTGTTCTTTTGTTCTTTCGATGCCGCTTGCCCCTGACATAGCCGCGTGGCTGCGCCTGTCGCTAACCACAGGCCTTGGTGGGGAAGCCTTCCGCAAATTACTGATAGCGTTCGGCGGGCCCGAACAGGTGCTGGGCGCCAGCCGCACCGCGCTCACCACCGTTGTCACGGGTAAACTCGCTGATGCCATACTGGATGGCGACGTATACAGCGAACCCGCCGTCGTCGAAGCCTGGCTCAATGACAGTAACAATCATGTTGTCACGCTGGCTGACAGCGAATACCCGCAGGCGCTGCTGCTGACACCCGATCCGCCGCCGTTGATTTATGTAAAAGGCCGCGTGGATTTGCTGAATAAAGCAGCGATTGCGGTTGTCGGCAGCCGCAACGCCACCGCGCAAGGCAAACTCACGGCGGAATCCTTTTCAACCGCATTGAGCAACGCCGGCTTATGCGTGGTGAGCGGCTTGGCGCTGGGTATTGACGCCGCAGCGCATCGCGGCGGGCTGGCAGGATTGTCATCCACCATCGCCATCGTCGGCACTGGCCTCGATAAAGTATATCCCGCGCGCAATCGCGATCTCGCGCACGCTATCGCGGAAAAGGGCGCTATTGTTTCAGAGTTCGCGCTGGGTACGCCGCCGCTGGCCGCGAATTTTCCGCGCCGTAACCGCCTGATCAGTGGCATGACGCGCGGCTGTCTGGTGGTGGAGGCGGCGCTCTCCAGTGGCTCGCTGATCACCGCGCGCCTCAGCAATGAGCTGGGCAAAGACGTATTCGCCATTCCTGGTTCCATCCACTCAACACTGTCAAAAGGCTGTCACGTACTGATTAAACAAGGCGCCAAGCTGGTGGACGACGCGGCGGATATATTGAGCGAGCTGCGCTTGCCGCTGCCCGCTGGCGGTGCTGGCAGCACTACCACGGACGATTCAGCCCAATCAAACCACCCGCTATTCGCTCACATGGCGTTTGATCCGTGCGACATCGACACCCTCGCCGGCCGTGCCGGATTGCCCGTGCACGAAGTCAGTGCGGCGCTGATTGAGCTCGAAATGGCGGGCGTAGTCGCCGGACTGCCTGGCGGGCTGTGGCAGAGAATATTGTAACTATTTGTTTTTATTGAATTATTTTCGTTATGAGATAGCCAATTTTGGGCTAACCGTGACGGATTGGCTTGCTTTCGCGCCCGGTTTGTTCTTATTATCTGCGCCTCTTTTTGCACCGCAACGTGCGGTGCCCTATACACAGTCCTTATCACAGCCCTTATGCAGTTTATGCGCGAGTGTTCATAAAAAACCATGTCAAAACAACTAATTATCGCGGAAAAGCCCTCAGTGGCCAGCGATATTGCGCGCGTATTGGGCGGCTTCAAGCGCCACGACGATTTTTTTGAGAGCGACGATTTTGTGCTGTCCTCCGCTGTCGGCCACCTGGTACAGATTGCCGTGCCGGATGAGTTTGAAGTCAAGCGCGGCAAATGGTCGTTTGCCAACCTGCCGGTGATTCCGCCGCACTTTGATCTGCTGCCGATTGAGAAATCCGAGGCGCGGTTGAAGCTTCTGACCAAGCTCCTCAAACGTAAAGATGTCACGGGCGTCATCAACGCCTGCGACGCGGGCCGCGAGGGCGAACTGATTTTTCGCTACATCGCCAGTCACGCGGGCAGCAAAAAACCGGTGCAGCGTTTGTGGCTGCAATCGATGACGGCGGGTTCGATCAAAGAAGGTTTCAAACACCTGCGCAGCGACGACGAAATGCTGCCGTTGGCCGACGCGGCCATTTGCCGCTCGGAAGCCGACTGGCTGGTCGGCATAAACGGCACGCGCGCGATGACCGCATTCAACTCCAAAAGCGGAGGCTTTCACAAAACCCCGGTGGGCCGCGTGCAAACGCCAACGCTGGCGATTCTTGTAGAGCGCGAAGAAAAAATCAAACGCTTCGTGCCCAAAGATTATTGGGAAGTTCACGGCACCTTCGGCGTCACTGCTGGTGAGTACACCGGACGCTGGATTGACGAAAATTTCGCCAAAGCGAAAAAAGACGCCAAGGAAAACGAAGGCGATCCAGATCTACGCGCCGAGCGTCTGTGGGATGCCAATCGCGCCGCAGCGATCAAAGCCAAATGCGAAGGCAAGCCCGGCGAGATCGAAGAAGAAAGCAAACCCACAACGCAAGCGTCGCCGCTGTTGTTCGACTTGACGAGTTTGCAGCGCGCCGCCAACGGACGGTTTGGTTTTTCAGCGCGCACTACGCTGTCACTCGCGCAATCTTTGTACGAAAAGCACAAAGTGCTGACGTATCCGCGCACGGATGCGCGCGCACTGCCCGAAGATTATCTCGATACGGTGAAAGAAACACTGAAGGTATTATCCGATTCGGAATACGCTCCTTTTGCCAAAAAAATATTGAAACAAGGCTGGGTCAAACCCACCAAGCGCATTTTCAATAACGCAAAAATTTCCGACCACTTTGCGATTATCCCCACCGGACAGCCGCCCAAAGCGCTGAACGAAATCGAAACCAAGTTATACGACTTGGTGGTGCGCCAGTTTCTCGCGGTGTTCTACCCCAGCGCGGAATACATGGTGACCACGCGCATCACGCGCGTCGAGCAGGAGGCCTTCAAGAGCGAAGGCAAAGTGCTGGTCAACGCTGGCTGGCTGGAAGTGCATGGCAAAGCTGCGGCAGGCGATGATGAATCGCCCAATCTGGTAGCGGTGAAAAAAGGCGAAAAAGCCAAGACTGAAAAAATTGATGTGCTCGCCACACAAACCAAACCGCCCGCACGCTTTAACGAAGCCACGCTGCTGTCCGCTATGGAAGGCGCTGGCAAGTTGGTGGAAGACGAAGAGCTGCGCGACGCGATGAAAGAGCGCGGCCTTGGCACGCCAGCCACGCGCGCCGTCACCATCGAAAAGTTAATCGCCGAAGAATACCTGCTGCGACTCGGTCGCGAACTGCAGGCCACACCCAAGGCGTTTGCGCTGATTACGCTGCTGCGTGGCCTGGAAATCCCTGAGCTCGCTTCGCCCGAAATGACCGGCGAATGGGAATACAAGTTAAAGCAAATGGAGCAGGGCAAGTTAAAACGCGACACCTTCATGCGCGAGATTGGCAAGATGACGCGCCACATTGTCGAGCGCGCCAAAGCGCACGACAGCGAGTCCGTGCCCGGCGACTACGTTACGCTACAGGCCAAATGCCCCAGTTGCGGCGGCACGATCAAAGAGAACTACAAAAAATTCCAGTGCGAGAAGTGCGAATTCTCGCTGTGGCGGATCCTCGCGGGGCGGCAGTTTGAATCGACGGAAATCGACGAGCTGATTGCCAAAAAGAGTATCGGTCCACTGCAAGGTTTTCGTTCGCGTCTGGGGCGCCCGTTTGCCGCCAACATCAAGTTAAACAGCGAATTCAAACTCGAATTTGATTTCGGCCAGGCCAACGAAGACGCCGAGCCCGTCGACTTCACCGGTCAGGAATCCATCGGTGTATGCCCCAAATGTGGCGGCAACGTCTACTCACATGGCATGGCTTACCTGTGTGAGAAAGCCGCCGCGCAACCGCGCACCTGCGATTTCCGCACTGGCAAAATCATTCTTCAACGCAACATCGAGCCAGAGCAGGTCACCAAGTTGCTGAAAGACGGCAAGACGGATTTGCTGCATAAATTCATCAGTAAAAAGGGGCGGCCATTCTCCGCGTTTCTGGTGCGTGGCAGCGACGGCAAAGTGTCGTTTGAGTTTGCGCCGCGTGAGGCCAAGGTTACGAAAGCCGGGGCGAAGTCAGTAACGAAAGATGCGGACGAAAAACCAGTGGCTAAAAAGAAGGCTGCACCTCGGGCGCGTAAGGCGGCGTAAGCCTAATCCGTCGCCTTAATCCCCGCCGCCTTCACCGCCTTACCCCACCGCTCGACTTCGGCTTTCATGAATTTGCCGAAAGCCTCCGGTGCCATCGGCGTGGGGTCGTAGCCGCGATCGCTCAATTGTTTGGCGGCGTCGCTGCCACTCAATATTTTGGTGAACACGCTATTGAGTTGCGTGATGATCGGTTGTGGCGTATTCGCGGGGGCCATCAAACCGTACCAGCCGCTGATCGCGAAACCTTTGTAGCCGGATTCATCCAGCGTCGGCAATTCAGGCAGTTCACGTGTGCGCTTAAGGGTGGTGACGGCCAGCGCGCGGATTTTGCCTGAGCGAATTTGCGGAATGGCTGCGCCAGGGCCGGAGAACAGGGTTTGCACTTCGCCACCGAGTGCGGCTGTCATTGCGGGGCCGCTGCCGCGATACGGTATGTGGGTGATTTTAACTTTGGCGGTTTGGTAAAACACTTCTTGTGCCAGATGCGATGTGACGTTGCCGGAGCCGAAGTTGAACCCGTTGGGTTTGGCCTGCGCAAGTTTGATGAAATCCGCCAGTGTTTTGGCGGGCACCGACGGATGCACCGAAACAATATACGGCTGCTCGATCAGCATGGTGATCGGTGCGAAATCGCGGCTGACATCGAACGGCACCTGTGCGTACATCCACGGCGCAACAGTCGTCGCGCCAATTTCGGCGACGATTAAAGTGTAGCCGTCGGGCGTGGCTTTTGCGCCGATGGCGGTGCCGCCGGTGCCTTGCGCGCCGCCGCGATTATCGATCAGCAGTTGTTGGCCGAGTGCCGCCGTGACCGCTGGTTGCAGGATGCGCGAAACCAGATCGGTGCCGCCGCCGGGTGGGAACGGCACGATCAGGCGGATGGGCTTGTTGGGGTAGGCGCCAGCCGCGCCACCGGCTTTTTCGGCGGCCAATAACGATTGCGATGACAGCGCCACGCTTGCGGCCAAGGCGGCCAGCACACTAAACCACTTGTTCATAAAAGCTCCCAGGTTGGATCGTGGCGCGAAGTTAACACGGCTTTGCCTTGTGTAAAAGCCGCCAGCCCAAAACAATCAATGTGGTGCAATAAATAAAAAATCTTTAAAAACATATAGTTAATAAATACACTTAAAATGAAAATCTCAAATTGTCAAACTAATTTTGCCATGTTATTATTACACCCATGAATTGCGCAGAACGCCTTGTAGAACTTTTCGGTAGCCAGGCCGAAGTTGCCCGCCGCTTTAGTTTGGATCGCGCGGTGGTTAACAATTGGGTGAAGTCCGGCTACGTACCGGCGCGCTGGGCAATGGAAGTAGAGCAAGTCACCAACGGTGAAGTCACTGCCGCTGAAATTTTGAATGACGCAACAGCACGCAAACCGATCCGGCTGAAATCGCGGCCCGACGGCGAAAATCTTTACGCATTGAACCAATCCAACTCTGGGAGCGACACCATGAGCAACATCTATTTACCTGCCAAACGCATCAGCTCGTTCCATCCGCCGCAGCGCACCTTGCTCGGCCCCGGCCCGACGGAGATTCATCCGCGCGTGCTGACCACCATGAGCCAGCCCGCCATCGGTTATCTTGATCCGGTTTTTGTGGACATGATGGAAGAGTTGAAATCACTGCTGCGCTATGTGTATCAAACCAAAAATCCGCTGACGTTCCCGATCTCCGGCCCTGGCTCGGTGGGCATGGAATTTTGTTTTGTGAACATGGTTGCGCCCGGCGACAAAGTGATTGTGTGCCGCAACGGCGTGTTCGGCGGCCGCATGATTGAAAATGTTGAGCGCTGCGGCGCAACGGCAATTGTGGTTGAAGACAAATGGGGCGAGCCGGTTGATCCGCAAAAACTGGAAGATGCGCTGAAAGCGAACCCGGATGTGCGGCTGGTGGCGTTTGTGCACGCCGAGACTTCCACCGGCGTGTTGTCGGATGCGAAAACGCTGGTAGAAATAGCCCATAAATATAACGCGCTGACAATTGTGGATGCCGTGACGTCGCTTGGCGGTGTTGAAGTTCGCGTCGATGACTGGAAATTTGACGCGGTGTATTCCGCCAGCCAGAAATGCCTGTCTTGCACGCCGGGTTTGTCGCCGGTGTCGATCAGCGAGCGCGTGGTCGATTTCGTCAAAGGCCGCAAAGACAAAATACATAGCTGGTTCATGGACATGAATCTGCTGCTGGGCTATTGGGGCGCGACCACTCGCACTTATCACCACACTGCACCGACCAACTCGCTGTTCGGCCTGCATGAAGCGCTGCTGCTGATCCGTGAAGAAGGCCTGGAAAACTGCTGGGCGCGCCACAAGCGCCACCACATCGCGTTGAAGGCCGGCCTCGAAGCGATGGGCCTTAAATTTCTGGTAGACCCGAAGTACCAAGTACCGGAAATGAATGCCGTGTTTTGCGCGCCGGGTGTGGACGAAGCCAAAGTGCGCAAGACGCTGCTCGACGAATTCGGCCTGGAAATCGGCGCGGGCCTGGGGCCGCTGGCAGGCAAAATCTGGCGCTTTGGTTTGATGGGTTACTCGTGCCGCCCCGACAACGTGATGCTGTGCCTGTCGGCGCTGGGTTCAGTGCTGGAAGACATGGGTTACGCCGTGCATGTGGGCGATGCAGAATCTGCTGCACATGGTGCGTATGCGGCGATGCACGCCACTGAGGCTGCGGCCAAGAAGCGCAAAACCGCCAAAGCTGCCTGATTATTTGGCAGGTGTTCTGATGGCCGGCCGCGAAGATTTTTTCTTCGCAGCCGGTTTCTTTTTGGTGGCCGCTTTTTTCGCATGCGCTCGCAGGGTAGCCTCAAGCGCCCGCCGCGCCCACGGCAACATCAAATGTGGCGCATCCATTGCATCACCGGGTGCGCGCCGATAGTTCATGGTCATGTCTTTGCCGTCTTTGCTGTAAACAAACGGCGCGCAGTCTTCTGCATCGAACGCAGCGCGCGTGACTTCATCTGCTTTCAGGTAAAGCTCGTCGTCAACGACAATCCCCATGAACAAGCCATCAATATAAACGCCGTGGCCGCCGAACATGCGCTTTGTGACGACATGTCCCGCAGGCGCCAGCAGTTCGGCTACGTGATCGATAAAATCGCTGGTGCTGGGCATCAGCGTATTAGCAAGGTTGCCAGGCCGAGCAATAAGCCCATGCTCACCACATCGGTTGCCGTTGTCAAAAAGATGCTCGACGCCGTGGCCGGATCAGCGCCGAATTTTTTCAACGTTAGCGGAATCATCGCGCCGCAAATGCCGCTGACTACGCACGCGCCCACCAGTGCCATCCACACCACGCCCGCCAGCGCCAATGCGTGCGGCGATTTCTGAATCGTGGCGTAGGTGAACATGCCGAGCGCAGCGATGAGTCCGGTAAACGCGCCGTTGAACAGGCCGAGCGTTGCTTCTTTCATCACCAGCATGCGTTCCGCACCGGGCTTTAATTCACCGAGCGTTAAGCCACGCAAGGTGACGGCCAGCGCCTGACAGCCGGTGTTGCCTGATTGCCCGGCGAGCACTGGCAAAAACGCCGCCAGTACCACCAGCTTTTCCACCGTGCCCTCAAAAATGCCCACCACAGCACCCGCAGCAAATGCGGTAAGCAGATTCAGTTGCAGCCACGGATGGCGAAACTTGAAACTTTGTGACCAGCGCGTGGCGAGACGTTCCTCTTTTTCCACACCCACCATCGTGCCGGCCTGCGCGGTGATGTCGAAAGCTTGCTCCTGAAACATCGCTTGCCCGCGCACCAGGCCGATCAACACACCTTGCGCGTCGCACACCGGATACACCGGGTAGTGGCGATCAAGCACCAGTTTCATTGCATCCGCCAGCGGCAATTCGGGCGTTAACGAAAACGCATCACGCAGCATCAACGCATCCAGCCGCGTGGCATCGTCGGCAAACAACAGATCGCGCATAGTGATAACGCCGAGCAATTTGCCTGCGGCGTCGGTGACGTAACCGTAGGTGATGAACGCGGCTTTCACCAGCGTGCGCAATTCGGCGACCGTTTGCGCCACAGTCATTTCCGGCGGAAAAACGGCCAGTGCTGGCTCCATCATGCGCCCGATGCTGCCGTCGCCATACGTTTGATTGCGTTGCCACTGACGTGCGGTTTCGGGCGGCACGGCGTGCATCACACCATCAACCAACCCGTGCGGCAACTCAGCAAGAATATCCTGCGTGAAAGCGGGGCTTAAGTCCGCGAGGACTGCGGCGATCGTCGCAGCGGGGCGTTCTTGCAGCATCGCTGCGGCCGATGCCGCAGACAGCGATTGCACGCGCGACGCCAACTCTTTATGTACGGGGCTGCCGGTTGCGGACGTGGTTTCGGCGCTACTGGTGGCCATGCGGCACTCCCTATTGGATACGCAATTTACGCATGGTAGCAGTTTGTATTGCGTTCAGGTTTATACTATAACCAATTGTTTTTAAACAATTATTTGTGTAAAAGTTTGAGTCGTTTCCAGATCGTCGTAGTCAGCGCCGCCATGATTCATGGTGTAAAAATGCAGCCCCGGCGCGCCTGCTTTGAACAAGTCTCTCGCAGCGCTTGGTAACGACTTTCACGCACACACGCTCAGCTCGACCATCTTTTGCCATTGTTTTCGCCACTTCTCGCGCGGTCTCGATAAACAGTTTTACCGCCGGACTGAGCGTGCGGTTCTTGAGCGTGAGGATCGCCACGGGTAACTTGAGCGCCATATCCACCGGTAACTCCTTGATGGGCCTTCCGGCGGCGCCGTAGCGGTAAACCGAGCCCGGTATGCAAGAAATGTAGTCGCCCGATGCCAACAAGGCGAGACGCAAATTCATTGAGGTCGTGTACATGGCAACGCGCGGCAGCCGACCGGTCTTGGCTAATATGGTTTCGGATATTCGAGCCTGCGTGGCGTTACCCGGCTCGCCATAAAGCCACCCTTCGTCCATCAGATCCGCCAGTGCAACCTTGCGTCGGCGTGCCCAGGGATTTTGTGCGCCGGTGACTACGGTAAATGCATCCTCAAACAGGGTTTCCGAATGCAGATCGTCATCCCCTTGCGCCCGCGTGGATCTGCCGATCAACAGGTCCAGTTTGCGTTCGCTCAGGACGTGAACATTCTCTGAAGGGTTTACCTCGTTCGCATGCACAATGATTTTCGGATGCTGTTGCGCGAGCCGCTGAATCACCGCAGGCAATAATCCATGTAAAAGCGCTTCCATGCCTCCCACCCATACGTCACCCGCACCGGATTTCGCATGGAATTCAATGTCGCGCATGCCCTGCTTTAACGCATCGAACGCTTCGGCGCCGCGCTTCACCAGAATTTCGCCGAAGACCGTCGGCACGACCCCCTGCGTGCTGCGGTCAAACAGCCGCACACCCACGGCGTCTTCGAGATCGGCGATGGCTTGTGATACCGTGGGTTGGGTAGTGGAAAGCTGGGCCGCCGCCTTCGCCATGCTGCCGTGCTGCGCGACACTGGCCAGTATTTGCAGGTCGCGCAGCTTGAGGCGGCGGCCGATGTGACTGTCGGTGTCTTTTGCATTCTGGGACATTGCGATTTCCTATAGGGGTATAGCGGCTATACCTGTATTGCAAAATACTGGGTTCCCATGGAGGGTGTGGGCTGTCATATTGTTTACACCAGCAGCAGAACAAGATTTTACGCATGTTTTTCCCTGCCAACGGTGTTACTCAAATCAGGAGGTCTCAATTGAACTTCGATGCCAGCAGCAAACGCCTAATATCCTCGGCCACATTTAAGCGGGTTTTATCGACCATCAGTTTTATCGCGGCCACCTTGGGTTATACGGGTGCGCAAGCTGCTGAACCGGCCGCTTCGACAGACTCAGGACAGGCGTGGCCAACCAAGCCCGTCAGGGTGGTGGTTACCGCCGCGGCCGGCATCCCCGATTTACTCGCGCGTGCCATTGGCGAAAAATTGGCGCAATACAACGGCCAGCCGTTCGTGGTCGACAGCCGGCCCGGCGCCTCCGGCAATCTGGCCGCAGGCATCGTCGCCCGCGCCAATCCCGATGGTTACCACGTGTTGTTTACGCCCGGTAGCGTATTGACGATGAACCCGAGCCTCTATAAAGAGATGCTCTTCGACGCGGAATCCTTTGCGCCGGTGTCGTTGCTTGTGGACACGGCGGTGTTACTGGTCGTGCATGCCAAGAATCCCGCAAAGAATCTCGGCGAGCTCATTGCAGCGGCTAAGCGTGAGCCGGGGAAGATGAATTTTTCTTCGCCCGGTGCGGGCAGTTCGCTGCATCTGACGACCGAGCTGTTCCAGCGCGTTGCGGGCGTCACCGTTCAACACATTGCTTACAAAGGCCCCGAGTATGTGATTGCGGTGATGTCAGGGCAGGCCACCGGCATGTTCGTAACCCGCCGGCCGTGATACCGTAGATCAAAGCCGGCACACTACGGGCGCTGGCGGTAGCGGGTGCTAAACGGGTTCCGCAGTTGCCCGATGTGCCCACCACCGCCGAGGCTGGGCTGGCCGGCCTGGACGTTTCGTCCTGGTTCGGGACCGTAGTTCCCGCCAAGACGCCACGCCAAGTGGTTACACAGTTGAGCACGCAGATTGCAAAGGCGATGCGCGAGCCAGATGTGCAGCAGCGGCTGATGGATTTAGGCGTGCGCCCGATAGGCAGCAATCCCGAGGAGTTCGGCGAGTTCCTGAAAAAGGACAGGGTCAAGTGGGATGGCGTGATTCGCGCCGCGAACATACGGCTTGATTGACTTAGTCCGCTGACCAAGAAAGGTTCAATATGCCTGTCGATATCAATGCACTACGCGCTGCCATTCCCCATACGCAGCCCCTTTTCATGATCAAAAAGCTGGGGCATGTGGTGTTAAGGTCACCGACTTGCACCGTTCACTGGCCTTTTACGCGGGCGTTCTGGGCTTTGAAGTCTCGGACATTCTCGGCGAGGATATGATGCCAGGTGGCATGATCTTTCTGCGTTGCAATCCCGATCATCACGGCATTGCGCTGGTCGGTGGGGCACCGGGGCCTGCCGACCAGCACGAGTTGCACCACGTCGCATTTGAGGCGGGTTCGCTTGACGATGTTTTTCGTGCTCGCGACCAACTGCGCGAACACGGGGTCACCATCGTTTTTGAGGGGCGGCGGCGTGCAGGTGCGCAAGTGGCGATAGAATTTCTCGATCCTGATGGCCACAACATCGAATTCTATTGGGACATGGACCAGATCGGCTTGGATGGGATATCGCGTCCACCCCATGAATGGCGCGGCGCGAAATCGCTCGAAGAAGCCGTTGCGCACCCGCCGCGTGGAAAGCAGACGCAGATTCGCGGCGGGTAGCCTTATAGCTTTAGCCGCTTCCAGATTGCCGTCGTCAGCGCCGCCTGATTCATGGTGTAAAAGTGCAGCCCCGGCGCACCGGCTTTGAGCAAGTCTTCGCAGAGCCGGGTAACCACATCCAGACCAAACGCGCGGATGGAATCGGTATCGTCGCCGTAACCCTCGAGCTTCTTGCGTATCCAACGCGGGATTTCCGCGCCGCAGGCGTCAGAAAAGCGTGCCAGTTGCGAAAAGCGGCCAATGGGCATGATTCCCGGCACAATGGGAATGGTGATGCCCATTTTTTCGCACTGCTCGATGAAGTGGTAGTAGCAATCGGTGTTGTAAAAATATTGCGTGATGGCTGAATCGGCGCCCGCTTCGACTTTGCGCTTGAAATTCTTCAGGTCATCGAGCGCGCTTCTCGCTTGCGGGTGATACTCGGGATACGCTGCAACTTCGATCACAAAGTGACTGCCGAATTCTTTGCGAATGAAGGCGACCAATTCATTGGCGAAATGAAACTCGCCCGCCGATGCCGTGCCTGACGGCAGGTCGCCGCGCAGCGCCACTACGTGCTTGATGCCGTTGTCTTTGTATTGCTGCAAGGTACCGCGCAGGCCAGCGTGCGTGGAACCGATGCACGAAATGTGCGGCGCTGCGGCGTGGCCGGCCGCCCGCAGATCGAGCACCGCCTTTAAGGTGCGGGCTTGGGTAGAACCGCCCGCGCCGTAGGTTACTGAAAAAAACTTCGGCTTCAACAGCGCTAATTCACTGGCGGTAACCGCGAGCTTTTCCGCGCCCTCATCCGTATTGGGCGGGAAAAATTCGAAGCTGTAGGTGCGGGGATGTTTGGTTTGTGATTGCATGGTAGATAGTTGAAATGGCTCGTGTGAGGTGTGTTTATGCCGTCTGAAATGGATTAAGCACGCGCACGCCGCCGTAATCCTGCCCGTGCGACAGATCTTCGCTCACCAGCACATTTGCGCCCAAGCGGCGCGCGCCGGCAAGTATGGCTGCGTCCCAATAGGCGACGCCGTAGCGGTTTTTGATTTGCAACGCGAGGCGTATCAGCGGAACGTCAATGCTGATCACGGGGCGGCTGCTGGCAATTTCTTCGATCATGGCAAGTGCTTCGTCATGCTTTAAGTCGTGCGGCGTGCGAATGGCGTTGACGTAGAACTCTTGCAGTACCTGCACTGAAATGCCCCAATCTTCGCGAGCGATCCACTCGCGCGCAGTACGTGCCTTGGCCGCATCGCGGGGTGTTTTTGAAAACGCATAAAGAAAAATATTTGAATCGAGACAATAGGGTGTGGCCATCATTGCCCGCCCGCGCTATTCATACGCCGGCGTTGCGCAGGGCGATGCGGTCATGCGCCTGTTCACGCGTGAGGCGTGTGGTGGTATCGATGCCCTGTTCGCCTGCGATCATGCTCAAGCGTGCGAGCAGGTTGTCAGTACGCGTTGCTTCAAGCGCGTAAGCCATGCCGCCGGGATCGGCGGCGTGAAACGATGTTTTGCGAGTGCTATTGCTGGATGGGCCGCCGTCGTTAGCCGCCGATTCCAGTATGGCCATCAACTCGCCTTGCAACGAGCGATGATTGCGCTCGGCACGCGCCCGCAGTTTGGCGGCCAGCGCGTCAGGCACGTTTTTGACGGAAAGGTTTACTTGCATGACGCCTCCAATTAGATTCACAATGGCTCCATTTTGGATCCATTGTGAATCTTGGTCAAGGCATAAAAACGGTTTTCCTTAGTAGCGGTAATGATCCGACTTGAACGGGCCGTCCATCGACAGATGCAGGTATTCCGCCTGTTTTTCGTTGAGCTTGGTTAATTGCACGCCGAGTTTTTTCAGGTGCAGGCTCGCGACTTTTTCGTCGAGGTGCTTGGGCAGCACGTACACTTCGTTCTTGTACTTGCTTCCTTGCGTGAACAATTCAAGTTGCGCAAGTGTTTGATTTGTAAAAGAATTTGACATCACGAACGACGGGTGGCCGGTGCCGCAGCCGAGGTTCACCAGGCGTCCTTCGGCCAGAATGATCAGGCGCTTGCCGTCGGGGAAAATCACATGATCAACCTGCGGTTTGATGTTTTCCCACTTGTATTGCTTGAGTGCGGCGATTTCAATTTCGGAATCGAAGTGGCCGATGTTGCACACAATAGCGTTGTGCTTCATTTTCCGCATATGATCGTGATGGATCACGCCGAGATTGCCGGTGGCGGTTACGAAGATATCGGCCTTGTCGGCGGCGTAATCCATGGTCACCACGCGGAAGCCTTCCATCGCCGCTTGCAGCGCGCAGATCGGGTCGATTTCTGTCACCCATACTTGCGCCGACAACGCGCGCAGTGCCTGCGCACTGCCTTTGCCCACATCGCCAAAGCCGCACACCAACGCCACTTTGCCAGCGATCATCACGTCAGTGGCGCGCTTGATCGCGTCAACCAGCGATTCGCGGCAGCCATAAAGGTTGTCGAATTTGGATTTGGTCACCGAGTCGTTAACGTTGATTGCGGGAAACGGCAGGCGGCCTTCCTTCTGCATCTGATACAGGCGATGCACGCCAGTGGTGGTTTCTTCGGTTACGCCTTTGATGTTCTTCTCGATGTTCGAGTAGAAACCGGGTTTTTCCTTCAGTGTTTTGCGCATGGCGGCGAACAGAACCACTTCTTCTTCATTCGTACCTTCGGGCGGCTGCGTTTTGTTGCGCTCGTGTTGCGCGCCCAGCGTCACCAGCAGCGTGGCGTCGCCGCCGTCGTCCAGAATCATATTGGGGGTGCCGCCGTCGTTCCATTCGAGAATGCGGTGGGTGTAATCCCAATAGTCTTCCAGTGTCTCACCTTTGTAGGCAAACACCGGAATGCCGCTGGCGGCTATGGCCGATGCGGCGTGATCCTGCGTCGAGAAAATATTGCACGAAGCCCAGCGGATATCTGCGCCCAGCTCGGCCAGTGTTTCGATCAGCACAGCGGTCTGGATGGTCATGTGTAGCGAGCCGGCGATGCGCGCGCCTTTCAGCGGCTGCTTGCCTTTGTATTCCTCGCGGATCGCCATCAGACCGGGCATTTCGGTCTCGGCAATGGCGATTTCCTTGCGGCCGAAGTCGGCCAGCTTGATGTCGGCTACTATGAAATCTTTAAAATCTTTGGACGGGGCGCTCATCACGCTCTCCTTTCAGTGTTATGAAAAAAGTTCGTGAGCGCCGTTGCGGGGGTTTTTGTGTAAACCCAGCGCCGAGCCTGGCAAAGTAAAGTGAAAAACCTTTGAACTTTGTCGCAACGCTCCTCGGCGAGGGCGGCATTATAACCCAACCGGCGTAACGGGCAAGTTGGAATTTTATTTAAAAACAGCGAGTTGTGACAAAATCACGGTTTAAATCCGTTTCCAGTTCAGGGAGCTTTTGTGATCAGGCTGATTTACGCAGGTTTGGCGCTGTTTGGCGCAGCAACTCATCCGTCGCACGCGCAGAGTTTTCCGAGTAAACCGGTGCGCATCGTCGTGCCGTTTCCGGCGGGCGGCCCCATCGACATGACCACGCGGCCACTGGCGCAAAAAATGAGTGAAGGTCTGGGCGCACCCGTCGTGATCGATAATCGCGGCGGCGCCAACGGCAATATCGGCGCGGAGAATGTGGCCAAGTCACCGGCTGATGGTTACTCGATGGTGGTGGGCGCCGGCGGCGGATTCGCTATTGGTCCGCATCTTTACAAGAAATTGCCGTTCGACGTGTTCAGGGATTTCACGCCGGTAAGCCTGTTTGTGACACTGCCGCAATTGCTGGTGGTGCATCCGCAGTTGCCGGTTAAGACGGTGAAGGAACTGGCGGCTCTCGCGAAGGCGAAGCCCAATCAACTGAGCTTCGGATCGTCCGGATATGGCAGCACGCCGCACCTGGCGATGGAGCTGCTAATGCGCGCGGCGGACATTAAGATGACGCACGTACCCTACAAAGGCATGGGGCCGGCGACGATGGACTTGATGGGCGGCCAGTTGCAGCTGACCTTCGCCGATATGCCTGTGCTGCTGCAACAGGTGAAGGGCGGAAAGCTGCGTCCGCTCGCAGTGGGCACGCCCAAACGTTCGGCTAACCTGCCGGAGGTTCCCTCCATGGCCGAAGCCGGTTTTCCCAAGGTAGAAGCTTACAACTGGTATGGATTGTTCGCGCCGGCGGGTACGCCCAAGGACATCGTTGCACGTCTCAATGCCGAGACGGTTAAAGCCATGAACCACCCCGAAATGAAGAGCTTCGTGCAAAGCGTGGGTACGGAAGCTGCTGCAGGCACGCCAGAGCAATTGGGCGCACTGCACAAACGTGAATTCGAAAAGTGGGGTGTCGTGGTTAAGGCAATTGGCGTAACGCTGGAATAATTAAAAATTCTTTAATGATCAAATAGTTATTTGGTTAATCCGCCTTCGCTCCTGACGCCTTGACTGCTGCACCAAAGCGCGCCGTTTCAGAACGAATGAGCTTGCCGAATTCGTCTGGCGTACCGCCCCAGGGATCAACGCCCTGTTCGATCAGACGCTTGCTGATTTCCGGTGAGCGGATAATGCGCGTGACTTCGCCGGCGATTTTGTCCACTGTCGCGCGCGGCGTTTTTGCCGGCGCGACGATGCCCGTCCAGTTGCCCATCACGAATTCCTTGTAGCCCTGCTCGATAAACGTTGGTACATCGGGAATGAATGAATGGCGTTTTTCGGTCATTGCGCCGATTACACGCAGGCGTCCACCCTTGGTGTGCGGCATCAGTTCAGGAATGGCGTTGATCATCACATGGGATTGGCCTGAAATCAGATCGGGGACTGCTGGTCCAACCCCCTTGTAGGGCACGTGGGTGGAATCGATTTTCGCGGTCACTTTGAACATTTCCATCGCAAGGTGACTGATGACACCTACACCCCCCGATGCGTAAACCAAACGATTGCCTTTGGCCCAAGTGACTAGCTCGGCAACATTTTTGGCGGGCAGCCCGGCGTGAATTACCATGATGAGCGAGGAATTTCCCAACACAACCACCGGCGCCAAGTCGCGTTCCAGGCTGTAGTCGAGCTTGCTGTAGAGTGTTTGCGAAATCGTATGCGCCGTGCTGATGTTCATGAACGTATAGCCGTCGGGCGTGGATTTCGCCACAAGGCCCGCGGCCAAATTGCCGCCTGCGCCGGGGCGGTTATCCACAATGACCGGCTGGCCCCAGGTATCGTTGAGTTTTTGCGCAATAATGCGTGCCAGCAGATCATTAATGCCGCCGGGCGCAAAGCCGACGATGTAGCGTATGGGACGTACGGGATAGTCCGCGGCAACGCCATGGCCAGTCAATGCAAGGGCCGCCAGCGCGCTTGCCAGATTTCGAAAATTCACAGTTGAACTCCGTTAGGCATTCTATGAGTGACACTGTAGCTGCAGGCGTTGCAAGTGGTCAATTGGCAATGCTATACCGCAATAAAAAACGCCGGCTGCGCCGACGCTTTCTTGTAACCTGATGGATGACATTACTTAATGCCGGCATCCGCTTTGAGGGCGGCTGCTTTATCCGTAGCTTCCCACGTAAACTCTGGTTCCTCGCGGCCAAAATGTCCATAGGCCGAGGTTTTTTCGTAAATCGGGCGCAGCAGGTTGAGTGACTGAATAATGCCTTTCGGACGCAGGTCGAAATGCTTCTCGACCAGCTTGCCGATTTTCTCATCCGCAATTTTACCGGTGCCGAAGGTTTCGACCAGCACACTCACCGGCTTGGCGATGCCAATCGCGTAGGCCACCTGAATTTCGCACTTGCTGGCGAGGCCAGCGGCAACGATATTTTTCGCCACATAGCGCGCGGCGTAGGCAGCCGATCTATCCACTTTGGACGGGTCTTTTCCGGAGAACGCGCCGCCGCCATGACGCGAATAGCCGCCATAGGTGTCAACGATAATCTTGCGGCCCGTCAGGCCACAGTCGCCCTTGGGTCCGCCGATTTCAAAGGTGCCGGTCGGGTTGACGTGGTAGGCAATTTTGCCTTTCATCAGATGCTTGGGCAGCACCGGCATGATCACCTGCTCGATCACCGCGCCGCGAATTTCTTCGTGCGACATGCCTGGCGCGTGCTGGGTCGAAAGCACCACGGCATCGATGCCATCCGCTTTGCCATTGACGTAACGCACGGTGACCTGCGATTTGGCATCGGGGCGCAGCCAGGGCAGACGGCCATCGCGGCGCAATTCCGATTGCCGCTCGACCAGCCGGTGCGACAGATAAATCGGCAGCGGCATCAGTTGCGGAGTTTCGTCGCAGGCAAAACCAAACATCAAGCCCTGATCACCCGCGCCCTGATCGAGATCGAGACCGGTGCCTTCGTTCACTCCCTGCGCAATATTCTGCGATTGCTGGCCGTATTGCACGAGCACCGTGCAGGTATCCGCATCAAATCCGAGCGACGGATCGTTATAGCCAATGCGGCGTATGGTATTGCGCGCAATCGCAGCGTAATCAACTTTCGCGCCAGTGGTGATCTCGCCAGCCAGCACCACCAGATTGTCTTTGACCAGTGTTTCGGCGGCTACGCGCGAGCGTTTGTCTTGCACAATCAATGCGTCCAGTACGGCATCGGAAATGGCGTCCGCAACTTTATCGGGATGGCCTTCGGAAACGGATTCAGAGGTAAACAGGAAATCGCTCATGGCGTTAGATATAGGTATTAAAGGTTTAATGGGTTGAGTAAAAACGCATAGAATACCATGAAGTCCTTGATTCTTTGTGATAATCCATGATTCACCTGCTGATTCAATGTGTTGGCCGCCTGCCATTGCGGGCGCTGCATGCCATCGGCGAGGTCGCGGGATGGCTCACTTACTGGTGCTCGCCTACCTATGCCCGGCGCCTGCGTGAGAACCTGAGTGGCAGTGGCTTATGTTCCGGCGACAGTTATAAATCCCTGCAAAAACAAAACGTTGCAGAAACCGGTAAAGGCGCCCTGGAATTGACCGCGTTGTGGTTTGCGCCAGACGAGTCGATACAGCGCTGGGCGCATTGCGATACCTGGGCCTTGGTTGAGCGCGCGCGCAAGCTTGGGCAAGGTGTGATTTTTTTGACCCCACACCTGGGCGGCTTTGAAATTTGTGCGCAGTATATTGCGCAGCGCACGCCAATCACGGTGCTGTATCGCCCACCGAAACTGCGCTGGCTCGAACCGTTGATGATCGCAGGCCGCAGTCGCTGGGGCGCACAAGTTGCACCGACGAACCTGCGCGGCGTGCGGCAGTTTTACAAAGCGCTACAACGCGGCGAAGCGGTGGGCTTGCTGCCCGATCAAAACCCCGGTGCAGGCGAAGGCGCATGGGCCGATTTTTTTGGCCGCCCGGCGTATACCATGACGTTGGTGAGCCGCCTGCAAAAAGCCACCAGCGCGCTGCTGGTGATGGTGCATGCCGAACGCTTGCCGCGTGGCGCGGGTTATCAATTGTATTTTGACGTGCTGCCGTCCGCAGATTTTGATGAAATCGCGTTGAATCGCGCAATTGAGGCTGTTGTGCGGCGCTGCCCGGCGCAGTATTTGTGGGGGTATAACCGCTATAAGGTTCCGGCGGGCGCAAAGGTGCCAGCGTGATGCGCATGGGGCTTTTTACTGTCTGGCTGCTGCACTGGCTGCCATTGGCGCTGCTTGCGCCGCTAGGCCGCGCCGTCGGCAGGCTGCTCTACGCCATTGCGCGTGAGCGGCGCAATGTTACGCTGACCAATCTTGAATTGTGCTTTCCTGAATGGAGTGAGGTCCGACGCCATCGCATCGCGCGTAGTCATTTTCAGGTGGTGGCGCGCTGCTTTCTGGAGCATGGCATTTTGTGGTGGTCGTCGAAAGAGCGCATTCAGGCGATGGTGCGTGTGGTCGGCATCGAGCACTGGCAAGCGGTCGCCGATAAGCCGGTGATCTGGTTGGCCCCGCATTTCGCCGGGCTCGACATGGGTGGCTCGCGCATCATTACCGAGTGGCGCGGCGTTTCGGTTTACAGTCAGCAAAAAAGTCCGGTGTTCGACAAAGTGCTGCGCCACGGGCGTACGCGCTTTGTCACGCCGGTGCTGTATTCACGGCAGGACGGTATCCGCCCGGTGGTGAAAGCCATGCGCGGCGGTTTACCGCTGTATTATTTGCCGGACATGGATTTAGGCGCGCGTGATGCGCTGTTCGTGCCGTTCTTTAACGTGCCTGCGGCGACTATTACAGGCCTTGCGCGCATGGCGCGTCTGGCGCGCGCGGTGGTGGTGCCTGCGGTAACGCGGCAATTACCTGGCGCACAAGGCTACGAGTTACGTTTTTACCCGGCATGGGAAAATTACCCGACGGATGACGTCGAGGCCGACACGCGCCGCATGAATGCTTTCATCGAAGATAGGGTTCGCGAGATGCCTGAGCAATATTACTGGGTACACAAGCGCTTCAAGACGCGCCCGCCGGGGGAAAAGAGTCCGTATGAATAAAACCGCTGAAATTCGCGCACTGCGTGAGAGTGAAGTGGCGCTACTTGCCGCGCTTGCCGGTGAAATCTGGCGCGCGCATTATCCGGGCATTATCAGCGCCGCGCAGATAGAATACATGCTTGACGAGCGCTACGATGAAGCGCTGATCTGCAATGAATTAAAACGCCGCGATTTGTGGTGGGACGTGCTGTTGCTGAATGGACAAATGAGTGGTTACACCTCGTATTTTTTGGCCGATGCGCCTGATACCATCAAAATCGACAAGCTGTATTTGCATCCGCGTGCGCAGCGGCTGGGTTATGGCGGGCAGTTGATGGATCACATCGCCAGCCGCATGGCCGCGCAAGGCTGCAAGCGACTGACCCTTGCGGTGAACCGGCAGAACAAAACCGCGATCGCTGCGTATCGCAGGCATGGCTTTGTCATCACCAACACATCGCTCAAGAAAATTGGTGGCGGGTTCTGGATGGACGATTACATCATGACAAAAACAGTGTTGGTCTAAATGCTGCTCAAGTTCACCAAAATGCACGGGCTGGGTAACGACTTTGTGGTGTTCGACGCTACCGCGCAACCATTGCAACTCTCCGCGCAGCAATTGCGCGCGCTGGCCGACCGGCATTTCGGCGTGGGCTGTGATCAGATTTTGCTGGTGGAAAAACCGCGCAGCGCGGACACTGATTTTTACTATCGCATTTTCAACGCCGATGGCGGCGAGGTGGAGCAATGCGGCAACGGCGCGCGCTGCTTTGTGCGTTTTGTTCACGACAAAAATCTCACGCACAAAACGCGCATTCGTGTGGGCACACTGGGCGGCGTGATCGAGCCGCAGTTGGAAGCTGATGGGCAAGTCACTGTGGACATGGGCGCGCCGGTTTTTGATCCCCTGAAAATCCCCTTTGATGCACCGGAACAGGCGCTCACTTTTGATATGACTTGCGATTTAGAGGTCAATAAAAAATTGATTAAAATCAATAGCTTATCGATAGGTAATCCGCACGCCGTGCAAGTGGTTTCCAGCATTGATGAAGCACCGGTGGCGAGCGACGGGCCGTTGATTGAAGCGCACGTGCGCTTTCCCCGGCGCGTCAACGCAGGGTTCATGCAAGTCGTCAGCCGCAGTCACATAAAATTGCGTGTCTATGAGCGCGGTGCGGGCGAAACACTGGCTTGTGGCACCGGTGCTTGCGCTGCGGTGGTTGCGGGCGTACAACGCGGATTGCTGAACGCTGGCAGCCGCGTGCGCGTCACCATGCGCGGCGGCGATCTCGTGATCTCGTGGGCGGGCCTGGGCCAGCCGGTGATGATGACGGGCCCGGCTGTTACCGTATTTGAAGGCAAGGTAGCGCTATAGAAGCGCTGCCAATAATCAGGGATAACCATGAATTCAGAAGACGTAGCCGCCTACCTGCAAGAACATCCCGAATTTTTCGAGGAATACGCCGAGATGATTGCGGGGATCAACATTCCGCATCCACACGGCGGGCGCACCATCCCGATCAGCGAACGGCAGATTTTGACCTTGCGCGACAAAGGTAAACAACTCGAGGGCAAGCTGCGTGAAATCATCCAGTTCGGTGAAGAAAACGACGTGCTCAGCGAAAAAATGCACAAAATTTCACTCGCATTGCTGCGTGCGCCGAATGCGGCCGCTGTGATTCGAACTGCAATGCAACACTTGCGCGAAGATTTCGCGGTGCCACATGTGTGCATGCGTTTGTGGCGTGGCGCATCACTTGACCAGCCTGAATTTGCAGCGGTGAGTGATGTGACGCGCAGTTTTGCCAGCGGCCTCACGGCACCGAATTGCAGCGCCGAGCCGGCTGCCGATACCATTGCATTGTTCGGAGCGGCAGCGCCTTTGTTGAGTTCGTACGCCTATGTTCCGCTGCGTGATGGTGAAACCTTCGGCTTGCTGGCACTGGCGAGCGAAGAACCGCGCCGCTACTACCCCGGCATGGGTACGCTGTACCTGTCGCGGCTCGGTGACTTGATCGGCTGTGCACTTGCGGCGCATTTGGCCGCGACGTAGAAGCCGCAGTACATTTGGCCGTCGCGTAAAACCTGTGAAGGGTATTGCCCATCAGCATCAACGGGATTACCTGTCGTATCTTACGCAAGAGCGGCGCTTGAGCGCCAACACGGCGGCGAGTTACAAGCGCGACATCGACGAATTGATTGAGCTTGTCGGCGCAGGCAATCTCGGTGAGTTGCAGTCGCACCAGATACGCCGCTTTGCCGCGCAACTGCACGCGCGCGGCCTCGGTGGGCGCTCCATCGCGCGCATGCTGTCTGCGTGGCGCGGGTTTTATCACTATCTCGTGCGCGACCACAGCTTTAAAACCAACCCCTGTATGGGCGTGCGTGCGCCCAAATCCGCCAAGCGCCTGCCGCACGCGCTGTCGCCGGACGAAGCCACGCAGTTGATGAGCATCGCTGAAGACGACGCACTGGCGTTGCGCGACAAAGCCATGTTTGAATTATTTTATTCTTCGGGCTTGCGGCTATCCGAGTTGACCAGTCTGACGCTTGGCGATGTAGATGCCAGCGACGGCACCGTACGCGTCACCGGCAAAGGCAACAAAACGCGCGTGGTGCCGGTGGGCCGCCATGCGCTGGCCGCTATCGACGCATGGCTTGCGCCGCGCGCGTTACTGGCGAGCGGCGACGAAACAGCACTTTTTCTTGGACAAAACGGCAACCCCTTAGGCGTGCGCGCGGTGCAACTGCGGCTGAAACAGTGGGCACTAAAACTGGGGCTGGACAGCAGCCTGCATCCGCACATGCTGCGCCACTCGTTCGCTTCGCACGTGCTGCAATCTAGCGGTGATCTGCGCGCCGTTCAGGAGATGCTGGGGCACGCGAGTATTTCCACCACACAGGTTTACACGCAACTGGATTTTCAGCATCTGGCAAAGGTTTACGATGCGGCGCATCCGCGAGCGCATCGTAAAGACAAATGACGCCACTCATACTCAAACCGGGCCGCGAGAAATCGCTGAAACGCCATCACCCGTGGGTGTTCGCCGGGGCGATTGCGCGCGTTGAAGGTGATCCCGAATCGGGCGAAACCGTTGAACTGCGCTCGGCGGAAGGTGCGTTCCTTGCCGTCGCTGCGTACAGCCCGCAATCGCAAATTCGCGCACGGGTGTGGGCGTGGGAAGAACGCGACATCGATACGGCGTTTTTTTGCGAACGTATTACGCAGGCGGCGCAAGCGCGCGAAAAACTTTTAGCCAGCAGCGTTACCAACAGCGCGCGCTTGGTGCATGGCGAATCCGACGGCTTGCCAGGTGTAATCGCTGATCAATACGGCGACACCGTGGTGGTGCAGTTACTCGCAGCGGGAGCAGAACGCTGGCGCGACGCGATTGCCGATGCGTTTGCAGCGTTGCCGATTGTTACGCGGGTATGGGAGCGCTCCGACGCCGATGTGCGCACACTCGAAGGCCTGCCCTCACGCAGCGGTTTGTTACGCGGCCCTGCGGCTGCAGGGCCAATCATCATTCATGAACATGGCTTGCAGTTCCGGGTTGAATTCGAAGCTGGGCACAAAACCGGCTACTATCTGGATCAACGCGATAACCATCTGTTTTTAAAAGATATTTCAAAAGGTGCTGTAGTGCTCGATTGCTTTTGCTATAGCGGCGGTTTTGCGCTGCACGCACTGGCGGGCGGCGCACGCAGCGTCACCGCCATTGACAGTTCGGACCCGGCGTTGGCAACGGCACGGGAGAATGCAACGCTCAATAATTTACCGCAAGCGGAATGGATCGAAGGCGATGTGTTCCAAACGCTGCGCAAATTTCGTGATGCGGGCAAGCGCTTCGACATCATCGTACTAGACCCACCCAAACTCGCGCCCACTGCCGCGCACGCTGAAAAAGCGGCGCGTGCCTACAAGGACGCCAACCTGCTCGGCTTCAAATTGCTCAACCCTGGCGGTGTGTTAATGACGTATTCGTGTTCCGGCGGCATATCGCCAGACTTGTTCCAGAAGATTGTCGCGGGCGCTGCGCTGGACGCCGGCGTCAACGCGCGCGTGGAAGCGTGGCATCACGCAGCGGCAGATCATCCACTGGCGCTGAACTTTCCGGAAGGCGAATATCTCAAGGGGCTGGTGTGTCGCCTTGCCTCGTGACGAAATCAGTTGGTGAAAATAATCCAAGAAGCACCCTGCCGATGCAGTCGCAACGGGCAGACTTTGTTGCTGGCTGATCGTGTCCGTTCACGTCATGGGAGGTGTTGCACATGCTGATTCGCCATCCATCCAATATCAAGCCCTCTGAAATTACGCCGCAAGATATTTATGCCAATCGCCGCCGCTGGCTTGCGGCGGCAGGCGCGCTGGGCGTGGGCAGCATGCTGGGCGCAACTCCGTTTGCGCATGCACAAGATCCGTTTGCCGCGCTGATCAAAAGTCCGCTCAGTACTTCTGGCGAAGCACTTACGCCGCTGAAAGACGTGATCGCCTCCACGCGTTTTCGTGAACTCGAAGAAAACATTGTTGCAAACAGCGTCGGACTGGCCACCCGTCCGTGGACGGTCACCGTCGAAGGTGAGGTACACAAGCCGCGCACTTTTGATATTGATGATCTCATGCGCTTGGCGCCGCTGGAGGAGCGCATCTACCGCATGCGCTGTACCGAAGGCTGGTCGCTGGTGATTCCGTATACGGGTTATCCTTTTGCGGAAATTGCCAAACGCGTCGAACCGACGGGCAACGCGAAATTCGTGGAATTCACCTCGATACTTGATCCTAAAAATCTGCGCGGTCAGCGTGAAGTGAAATATATTTCGTGGCCGTACGTTGAAGGGCTGCGCATCGACGAAGCGATGCATCCGCTGACGCTTGTGGCACTGGGCATTTACGGTGCGCCGCTGCCCAAGGCCAACGGTGCGCCGCTGGCGATCCGCGTGCCGTGGAAGTACGGCATCAAAAGCCCCAAGGCCGTGGTGCGCATCCGCTTTACCGAGCAGCTGCCGCAAACGGTGTGGACGAAACATTATCCGTCATCGCACAGTTTTTGGTCGAATGTAAATCCCGATGTGTCGCCGCGCCTGTTTCGCAGCCGGGCAACCGAGCGACGTGTGGGCGAAAGCGGTTCGAGGCCCACGCTGATGTTCAACGGCTATGCGCAGCAAGTGGCGCACCTTTATGCCGGGATGGATCCGCGCGCGATGTTTTGAGCATGGCAGCGCGCGAAGCCACCGTACGCGTATGGGACGCCGCTGTGCGCTGCGCTCACTGGCTGCTGGCAGCAACCGCGACAAGCGCTTATTTTGTGCCTGCTGTGCCGCTGGACACCCACCGCGCGCTGGGCTATGCGGCGCTGGCTGCCGCTGTGTTTCGCGTGAGCTGGGGATTCATCGGCAGCGCGAACGCGCGCTTTGCGAATTTTGTCCCTTGCGTGCCCGCACTGACTGCCTACCTGTGTGCAATGGGCAGGCGGCGTGAGCCGCGCATGCTCGGCCACAACCCTGCCGGTGCGGTGATGATATTGCTGCTGCTCGGTTTGGTGCTCACGCTGGGCGCAAGCGGTTGGATGATTACGCAGCCCGCGTGGCGCGACTGGCGCTTGCTGGAAGACGTCCACTTGCTGGCCGCGCATGCCCTGATGCTGGCGGCGGCTTTACATGTGCTGGGCGTGATGTACACAAGCTTGCGGCATCGCGAAAATCTGCTGCTGGCGATGTTTACGGGACTTAAACGCCGCGAGTAGGTGGCTAGCGGCGGCGCACTTTCGGCACTTCGTCGATTCCACCCTGACACCACGGATTACATCGTGCGATACGCTTCGCCCCCAGCCAGCCGCCGCGCAGCGCACCATGGCGCTCAATCGCTTCTTTGGCGTAGCTTGAACACGTTGGATA
>CANKUB010000028.1 GCA_947486575.1 Betaproteobacteria bacterium
GCAACCTCACCGGCTACGCAAACATCCGCGCGGACCCAAGGCCCGTGTCAAAAAGGGATACGTGTCTCACCGCGCGGCTCAACGACACGTCGCAACCGCTCGCGTCATCAAGGATGGGAAAATTATTTGACCTTGAAAGGGCTGGGCTTTAACCGGTGTTTGAAATAACTGGCAGCAATGCGGTAAATTCGGGGTTCTACAAAAATTTCCGCTTCACCGCAAGGAACCCTGTATGTCCATTGTAATAACCGCTCCGTCTACAGGCCGCGAGTCTGTCGCCGGTGTCGAGCTGGAAGTCCTGCGCCGGGGCTCCGGCCAACCGCTGCTTGTGTTGCATGGCTTTCAGCATATCGATGCCCGGCTGCCCATCGTGGATTTGCTGGCGCGTGATGCCGAACTGATTGCGCCCTCCCATCCCGGGTTCGGCGGGTCCAAACGCCCGCCAGATATCGGCACGATGTACGATCTGGTTAATTTGTATCTGGCGTTTTTGGATACCTTGCCCAAGGGGCCGGTGACGTTGATGGGGCTGTCTTTCGGTGGCTGGCTGGCTGCCGAGATCGCGTTAAAGGCTGGCCGGCGCATTGACCGTTTGATTCTCGTTGATGCGCTGGGCATCAAGATCAGCGACCGTGAAACGCCGGATATCCTGGACGTATTCAATGCGCATCCGCAGGATGTCACGCGCAAGAGCTGGCATGATCCTGACACGCATGCGCCGCGCTACGATGACATGGAAGACGAAGAGCTCGTTACCCGTGCGCGCAACTGGGAGGCGCTGTGCCGCTACGGCTTTCACCCATACATGCATAATCCGCAGTTGAAGCGCTGGCTGGGCAGCATCAAAGCGCGCACGCTGGTGCTGTGGGGCGAATCGGATGGTGTGGTCAAGCCCGCCTATGGCGAGGCTTATGCCAAGCTGATTCCCGGCGCGCGTTTCGAAACCATCGCCGCAGCCGGGCATCACCCGGAAATTGAACAGCCCGCCGCACTCGCTGCGCGCATGCAGGCATTTCTGCAACAACCATAGTCTGAATCTTAGTCAGGACGAACAACACCATGGATGTCTGGTATCAGTGTGAAATTCCCTATCCCCATGTCGCGCAGGATGTGCTTGATAAAGCGCCTTCCGTGCGTGCGAGTCTGCCCAACCGCTATTGCGATCCGAAGGTAGCGGCGGATTTGTTCGAGGAATGCATCGATGAATTCCTGCTGTGCGATGAACGCGGGCTGAACGTTGTGGCCATCGAGCATCATGCGGGGATCAATTCGCTGCTTTCAGCCAATCCCATGCTGGTGGCAATACTGGCGCGGCAGACGCGCAAGGCGCGCATCCTGAGTCTGGGTACGCTGGTGACGTTGCGACCCGACCCGGTGCGCCTCGCCGAAGAATATGCCACCGCTGATGTGATCAGCCGTGGGCGGCTGGAAATCGGCTTTGTGAAATCCGGCGGCAGCGAGATGGCGTCGAGCAACATGAATGCGCTGGACAATGGCGAGCGGTATTGGGAGGCGATTGATCTCATCACCAAATCGCTTACCCAGCACGACGGCCCTTTCAGTTGGGAGGGCAAGCATTTCACCCACCGCCATGTGAATGTGTGGCCACCGGCTTTTCAGCAACCGTTGCCGCGCATGTGGTCGGCCACTGGCGACGCATCCACCTCTGCCGATGTGGGTCGACGCGGCATGGTGCATGCGCTGGTGCTGCGCGGTCCGGACGGAACCAAAGCCTCGTACGCGGCCAACCGGCGCGCGCGTGTCGACGCCGGGTTGCCGCCTTCTTCGACTGAGAAATTTGCGTATGCAGCGATGGTAGCCGTGGGCGACACTGAAGAGGAAGGCATGCGGCTGGGTGGCAAGCTGCTGTGGTTTCTAAACACCAGCATGAAATCTGCGCCGCAGTTTGGCAAGTTTCTCGCAGGCGGTGCGCCGCCGGAGGCAGCGCCGATGATTTATCGCACGCGTCCCAAGGCGAGCAGTACTCCGCCACCGGGTAATATGAAACCGTCAATGGGCGGTGCGCTGATAGGTACCTCACCCGAGCAGGCCAAGGCTCAGGGTATTTTGTTCGCAGGCACGCCGGATTCTGTGTATCAGCAGATCATGGATTTCTACAATTTCGTGGGCGGCTTTGGGCATCTGGTGATGATTGGCCGGTCGGGTTTCATGAATCACGAAGAAACTGAGAAAAGCATCAATCTATTTGCGCGGGAAGTGTTGCCGCGGCTGAAAGCTATTGCGCCAGTGACGGCGGGTTTCAATCAGGCGTCCTGAAGCCAGCGCGAAATGTGGCACGGGTGATGCCGATATGAAGCTCGATAGCGGTTTGGCAGCGCAGGCAGAGGCATTGAAGGCACGCGGGCTGCGTCCGTTGAATCTGACGAGCGCGCCGCTCGCGGATTGTCGCGCGATGACGGCACGTATCGGTGTGGTGCTCAACGAAGGCTCGGTGCCGCTGCAACGGGAGCGCGATCTCGCCATTCCCGGTGCCCAAGGTCACCAGGTGCCATGCAGGCTCTATCTGCCTGACGGCGCGGCACGACCGCCACTCATGGTGTATGCCCATGGCGGAAGTTTTGCGCTGGGCGCGCTCGCCTCGTGGGATGGCATGCTGCGTGAACTGGTGCGTGCAAGCGGGGTTGCCGTGTTATCCGTCGGTTATCGATTGGTGCCTGAGCATCGGTTTCCGGCGGCCTTCGACGACATGTTGAGCGTGGTGCGTCATGCTGCCCGAGAAGGAGAGGCGCTGGGTGTTGATTCATCGCGACTGGCGGTTGGCGGTGACTCGGCTGGCGGCAATCTTGCGCTGAGTGCGGCGCAGGCATTGCGCGATGCCGGTGCATCGTCACTCTCGTTCATGCTGTTGATTTACGGTGTGTACTCAACAGACAACACCACACCGTCTTGGGCTGAACTCGGTACCGGCGCCGGGCTTTCAGCCGCGCAGATGGAGTGGATCTGGGCCAACTACCTCGAAACGCCGTCTCTGCGTGCCGATGTTCGCGTGGCACCGCTTACCGCATCAATGGGGGGGCTGCCGCCGGCTCACCTCATTGTAGGCAATCTCGATCCGTTGATCGACGACAGCCGCGCACTCGCACAGAAACTCACTGCTGCAAACATTCCTCAAACACTAAAGGTCTATGAGGGGCTGCCGCACGGCTTTATTCGCTCGGGGCCTTACTCGGAAACGGTGCGGCGCGCACTTGCGGAATGTGCCGCTGCACTTGCTGCCGCTCTCCAGTAACTGAATTCGCGCCGAAGTTGGGTGGATTGAGCGCGCATCGGCTGCGCGCACGGCCTGTGATAAACTAGTGCTTGATTTCATTAAGGTTTTTCATCATGTCCGGCAGCACACTCGGCACCCTTTTTTGTGTAACTTCCTTCGGCGAATCTCATGGCCCGGCTATCGGTTGCGTAGTGGACGGCTGCCCGCCGGGCATGGCGTTGACTGAAGCCGACCTGCAGATTGATCTGGATCGCCGCAAGCCGGGAACCTCGCGTCACGTTACGCAGCGCAAGGAAGAAGACAAGGTTGAGATTCTTTCCGGCGTCTTCGACGGCAAGACCACGGGCACGCCTATTGGCCTGCTGATTCGCAACACCGATGCAAAGAGTAAAGACTATTCCAAGATCGCAGAGAAATTCCGTCCCGGTCACGCTGACTACACGTATTGGCAGAAGTATGGCATTCGCGACTATCGCGGGGGTGGGCGTCAATCTGCACGCGAAACGGCGGTGCGTGTGGCGGCGGGCGCGATTGCGCGCAAGTGGCTGCGCGAAAGATTCGGCATCGAAATTCGCGGCTACATGTCGCAACTCGGACCTATTAAAATTTCTTTTAAAACATGGGCTTGCGTTCACGACAATCCATTCTTCTCGCCGGATGAAAGTATTGTGCCGCAGTTGGAAGAATTCATGGATAAGCTGCGCAAATCCGGCGATTCCGTCGGCGCGCAGATCACCACCATTGCCTCTGGCGTGCCGGTGGGCTGGGGCGAGCCGGTGTACGACAAGCTCGATGCAGATCTTGCCTATAACATGATGAACATCAACGCTGTCAAAGGCGTTGAAATAGGCGCGGGTTTCGCGGCGGTGTCACAGCGCGGCACCGAGCATTCCGATGAAATGGCGCCCGAAGGTTTTTTATCGAACAACGCTGGCGGAATATTGGGCGGCATTTCCACCGGGCAGAATATTGTAGTGAATGTCGCGGTGAAGCCGACGTCAAGCATCCGCCTCACACGCCAAACCATCGATCAGCAGGGTAACGCCGCCACCATCGAAACCCACGGGCGACATGACCCGTGCGTAGGCATACGGGCCACACCGATTTGTGAAGCCATGATGGCGCTGACGCTGATGGATCACGCGTTACGGCATCGGGCGCAGAATGGGGATGTGGTGACGGGTACGCCAAAAGTGGCGGCGCAGGCGCCGGCGGAAGTTGTGGCGCAGTTGCGGGCAGCAGCGGCAAATAACAACGAAGCCTGAACCGCTTTGCCTACTGGCGCACAAACGTCACCAGGTGATCAATCTCCAGGCGTATGCCGATCTTTTCGCCGATGGCGTGATTGTGGTGGCTCGGCACGAGTGACATCACGCGTCCGCCGCCGGGTAGTTCCAGCGTATAAATAAACTGCGCGCCGCGAAAGGCCTTGGTTACGACTTTCGCCTGCATGGGGCTGGCATCATCGTGCTGGATATCGTCGGGGCGTAGCAGGACGTCAACCGTAGCGCCAGGCGGCGCTTGTATCGGTGTGTCGCCGGGTAATTCGCCCAGTTCGAGTTTGACGCGATTGCCTTCCAGCACGATGCCAGGCAGGAATACGCCGCGGCCGATGAACTCGGCGATCTCACGGTTGGCAGGTTCGTGATACAGCGCATAGGGCGTCGCCCACTGAGCGATGCGGCCTTCAAGCATGATGCCGATCTCATCAGCGAAGGTGAAGGCCTCATTTTGATCGTGGGTAACGAGAATGGTGGTGGTGTTCTGGCTTTTGAGAATGTCGCGAACTTCAATGGACAACCGCTCGCGCATTTCCACGTCGAGATTGGAAAACGGTTCATCCAGCAGCATCAATGCCGGGCGCGGTGCGAGGGCGCGGGCGAGGGCAACGCGCTGTTGTTGTCCTCCCGATAATTCTTGGGGGTAGCGATTTGCTGCGCCGTTGAGGCCAACGATTTCCAGCAATTCGGTTACGCGTGCACTGCGTGCAGCGCTGTCTGCGCCGTGCAGGCCGAAAGCGATATTGCGGGCCACCGTAAGGTGTGGAAACAGGGCGTAGTCCTGAAACACCATGCCGATGCGTCGCGCTTCTGGCGGAAGACGGTAACCCGCGCGGCTGGCTACCTGACCGTTGATGACGATTTCACCGGCGACGATACGCTCAAACCCTGCGATGCAGCGCAGCGCCGTAGTTTTGCCGCAACCACTGGCGCCGAGCAGGCAGGCGATGGTGCCGCTGCCCAGACGGAAATTGATGTCACTGAGCACGGCGCGTGCGCCGTACGATTGCGTGACGTGGTTGATCTCAAGCGTGCCAGACATGTGGCAATTATAATGGATTGATGATGATAATGATTCTTGTTACAATAAATTGTTGTTTTTTTTCTGATACTTAGCTCGGCAATGTATTGTAGGGGTTTGACTTGTGCTTGGCATTACTTCATTACCCATGATTATCATAGTGGTATTCTCCTGACGTGACCAGCACTCCTGTTTCTTTCGTTGCGGCGCCGCATTCCGGGGCTAGCGCGCTGCCAAGGCCGTCGCCACTGGCCGTGGTAGCGATGCTCGTCGCCGCAGCGATAGCCTTGCCGGTACTGGTTGTGCTGCAGAACGTTTTCACGCCGTCACAGGGTACCTGGAGCCATCTCGCGCAAACCGTGCTTGGCGACTACGTGCTTAACTCGCTGCTGCTGATGGCGGGCGTGGCGGTTGGCGTGATATTTGGCGGCGTGCTGACGGCGTGGATTACCACCATGTGCCGTTTTCCGGGACGACGCATATTCGAATGGGCGCTGCTGCTGCCGATGGCCATGCCGGCTTACGTCATGGCCTATGCCTATACCGATTTGCTGCAATTTTCTGGACCGCTGCAAACGGCGTTACGCGAATTCATGGGGTGGCAAGGCTTGGGGGGGCAACACCGGTTGCCCGATGTGCGTTCGCTGGGTGGCGCGGTACTGATGTTTTCGCTGGTGCTGTATCCCTACGTTTACCTGCTGGCTCGCGCGGCGTTTCTGGAACAGTCCGACAGCATGCTCGAAATGGCGCGGGTGTCAGGCTACAGTCCGTGGGGCACGTTTTTGCATGTGGCGCTTCCGCTGGCGCGGCCTGGCATCGTTGCGGGCACGTCATTGGCGCTGATGGAAACGCTGGCGGATTTCGGCACGGTGTCGTATTTCGGCGTGCAGACTTTTACCACGGGCATCTACCGCGCGTGGTTCTCCCTCGGCGACCACACGGCAGCGGCGCAGTTGTCGGCAGCGCTATTGGGCTTTGTGTTTCTGGTGCTGCTGATCGAACGCGTTACCCGCGCACGTGCCAGTTTTTACTCGAACTCGCAGCGTAAGCAATTGCGTAATGTTTATCAATTGCGTGGCGTGTGGATGCCGCTGGCTGTTGTGTTTTGTGCGATTCCGGTAGTGTTTGGATTCTTGTTGCCCGCGGGCATCATGCTGCACATGGCACTGACGACAGGCGATGCGCAGTTTGGCGCACGCTATGTGCAACTGACGTTTAATACCGTTACGCTTGCAGCGTTGACGGCGACGCTGGCCGTGTTCCTTGCACTGGCCGTGGGTTATGCCGCGCGTTCCGGTAGTGCGGTGGTGCGCGCGGCCAATCGTGTCGCAGGGCTGGGCTACGCCGTGCCGGGCGCGGTGATTGCCGTGGGCGTGTTGATACCCATCACTCGGCTCGATCACGCGCTGGCAGCAGTCATCACATCCATAACGGGTTCTCATCCGGGCTTGCTGCTGACCGGCGGTGTGGCTGCGCTGGTGTATGCGTATCTGGTGCGGTTTTTTGCTGTGTCATTGCAGGCTGTGGATGCGGGCTTGTCGAAGATCACGCCCAATATGGACAGCGCCGCCCGTTCGTTGGGCTTGGGGCCTGCGGCGACTTTGGCGCGTGTGCACGCGCCGATGTTGTGGCGTAGCGCGTTGGCCGCAGGGTTGCTGGTGTTTGTTGATGTGATGAAAGAGCTGCCCGCGACATTTGTCATGCGTCCGTTCAACTTCGATACGCTGGCGGTGCAGGCCTATAACCTGGCCTCGGATGAGAGGCTGGCCGAGGCATCTACCGCGGCATTGACTATTGTGGCTGTGGGACTGGTACCGCTGATTGCGCTGGCGCGGATGATATTGGATCCGCACCGCGTGTCGGGCAAGAGCCGCTGATTAATCTTTCTCTTTGCCCAGAATAACTGCGCTGGCCGCCCAACTGATCACGCTATAGGCAATCGCGCCAAACACCGCGGGCCAGAACCCTGCAATGGTGAAGCCTTTGACGAACGAAGCGACAAACCACAGCAGCAGCCCATTCAACACCAGAATGAACAGGCCCAGCGTCACAACCGTGATGGGCAAGGTGAGTACCAGCAGAATCGGTCGTATGACCGTATTGATGATGCTCAGTATCAAAGCCACGATGAGTGCGGTGTAAAAGGTGTCCACGCGGATCGAATCGAATAGATAGGGCAGCGCGAACAGGGCGGCTGCGTTGATCAGCCATACGAGCAGAATTTTCATCAGGATTTGTCCAGCGCTTCAAGTGCCATGCCGGTGAGTGTTTCGAGCCAGTCGTGGCGTTCATTCAGACACGCTATGTAGTTGTATTCGCCGCCACCGGCGCTGTGGAATATTTCTTTGCCTTCAACCGCAATTTCTTCGAGGGTTTCCAGGCAGTCACCGGCAAACCCGGGGCAGATCAGGTCGATACGCCCAGTTTTTTGTTTGCCCAGTTCGGTCAGCACGTCTGTGGTGTAGGGCTGAATCCACTTGGCGCGGCCGAACCGGGACTGAAAACAAATCTGGTACTGATGTTCAGCGAGATTCAGCGCTGCGGCCAGCAGCTTGCCGGTTTGCAGGCAGTGCGCCTGATAGGGCTCACCCCGGTCTATGGTGTATTGCGGGACGCCATGAAAGCTCATCACCAGTTTGTCGGGACGGCCTGCCGTGCGTTGGCGGAATTCGCGCACACTGTTGGCGAGTGCCTCGATGTAGCCGGGGTGATCAAAATAGTGCTCGATAGTGCGCACATCCGGGTGGTAATCGAGTGTCTTGAACGCGGCGGTAGCGGTGTCGATAGCGGTGGCCGTGCTGCTGCGCGCGTATTGCGGATAAAGCGGCAGCAGTAACACACGCGCTATTTTTTTCTCTTTAAAAACAGCTAGTTGCGATTTTATCGATGGCTCGCCGTAACGCATGGCGTAATCAACCAGAATGTCGCTGCGTTTGCGCTCACCGAGATAGCCGCGCACAAACTTCATTTGTTTTTCCGTGTGAAAGCGCAGCGGTGAGCCTTCTTTGGTCCAGATGGACGCGTAGCGCGCTGCTGCGTCTTTGCTACGTTTGGGCAGGATGAAGCAGTTGAGGATAATCCACCAGACCGGACGTGGAATTTCCACCACGTAAGGGTCGGATAGAAATTCCTTCAGATACTTGCGAACCGCTTCAGGCGTAGGTTCGGTGGGTGTGCCGAGGTTGATCAGGAGTACGGCGGAAGTCAACGGGTGTCAGTGGTTTGCGTCAATGTTGGGAAAGTGCGCTCGACAGCAGCTTTGCGGTGATGTCAACAATCGGAATCACGCGCTCGTAAGCCATGCGTGTAGGGCCGATAACGCCGACCGTGCCGACGATCTTGCCATCCACTTCATACGGTGCAGTGACCACGCTGCATTCATCCAGCGGCGACAAGCCTGCCTCACCGCCGATGAATAATTGCACGCCTTGTGCACGGTTTGAAATTTCCAGCAGTTGCAGCAGGCCGGTTTTGCGTTCGAACAAATCAAACAGGTTACGCAGCCGCGACATATTTGACGACAGGTCGTCAATGTTGAGCAGCTTATTTTCACCGGAAATCACGACTTCGGTTTCGTTCTCGGTTGCAACCTGACTGCCGGCATCAAGTGCGACAGTCATCAGCCGCGTCATGTCTTCACGCAAATCGCGCAGCTCTTGTTGTACGCGCATGCGAATTTCGACAAACGTTAATCCGGCGTAATGCTGGTTCAGAAAATTGGCGGCTTCGACCAGCTCCGATGGCGAATAGGCTTTTTCGGTGATGATGATGCGGTTTTGCACGTCACCTTCGGGGGTGACAATAATCAGCAGAATGCGCTTTTCCGAAAGGCGCAAGAATTCGATATGCCGGAACCCGGCACTGCGCCGGGGCGTCACCACCACGCCCGCAAAGCGCGTCAGTTCCGACAGCATCTGCGACGCCGACGACACCAGCTTGTGCGTGTTGTCGGAATGCAATTGACCTTCGAGCTGATTGATTTCAATGCGATCCAGCGGCTTGATGGTGAGCAGCGTATCGACAAAAAAACGATAACCGCGCGCCGTGGGTACACGTCCGGCGGACGTGTGCGGGCTGGCGATAAATCCCATGTCTTCGAGATCGGCCATCACATTGCGTATGCTGGCGGGCGATAGATCCAGTCCGGCGATTTTCGACAGCGCGCGCGAGCCAACCGGTTGGCCATCGGCGATGTAGCGCTCGACCAGCGTCTTCAGCAGGAGTTGCGCGCGATCATTCATGGGGCTGGACATGAGGCTATTTTACTCAGTTGGCGGAGGAATGGTGAATCATGTATGCGCCACTGCTATTCCCCCATCGTTCACCATCGTCGCCGGTTGTGGTTAAATGCGGACATGGAAAAAACCTTTAAAACCATAGCGCTGATCGGTAAATATAACAGCCCGGAGATCGCCGCGCCGCTGTTGAAGCTGGCGGATTTTCTCAAGCAGCGTGGCATCACGGTATTGATTGACGCGCTCACGGGCGCGCATATCCGCAATTCTCCGTATCCCATACACGATCTGGAGAATTTGGGGCGTGAGGCTGAGCTGGCCATTGTGCTCGGCGGCGATGGCACCATGCTCAACATCGCACGCACACTCGCACCGTACGATGTGGCGCTGGTGGGGGTGAATCAGGGGCGGCTGGGCTTTTTGACCGATATATCGCTCGACACCATGTACGAAACGATTTCTGCGATTCTCGATGGACAGTGCGTCACCGAAGATCGCATGCTGTTGCAGGGTGAAATCGTCAGAGGTGGCACGCAGACAACGGATGTGCTGGCGTTCAACGACGTGGTGGTGAGCAAGGGTATCGAAGGCAACATGGTTGAGATGGAAGTGCGCATCGACGGCGAATTCATCTATCACCAGCGTTCGGACGGATTGATCATTGCCACGCCCACCGGTTCGACGGCTTATGCATTGTCGGCGGGCGGGCCGATTGTGCATCCCAGTCTGCGCGTGATATCGCTGGTGCCGGTGTCGCCGCACACGTTGTCAAACCGCCCCATTGTGATCAACAGCGACAGCGTGGTGGAAATCATCATGCGTAGCGACAACGACGCGCGCGCGCATTTCGATAGTCATTCACATTACGCGTTGCATGAAGGGGATCGCATCATCGTCAAACGTTACCCGCATACGATCAGCCTGCTGCATCCGGTGGGTCACAGCTATTACCGGATGTTGCGGGAGAAACTGAACTGGAACAGAGAGTAGTTTTCAGCCCGTATGCTGCGCAGCCTGTCCATCCGCGATTTTGTAATCGTTGAAAAAATGGCGTTGGAGTTCGACGCCGGCTTTACCGTACTCACTGGCGAAACCGGCGCGGGCAAATCCATTTTGATCGATGCGCTGGCGCTGGTGCTGGGGGCGCGCGCCGATGCGCTGGTCGTTCGCCAGGGCGCTGAACGTGCCGAGGTCAGCGCAGAGTTTGATATCGCTGCGCTAAGGCCGGTAAAAAAATATCTTGAAAAACAAGAGCTTACAGATGAGGGCGGCACGTGCTTAATACGCCGCGTGATCGACGCCAGTGGCCGTTCGCGCGCCTTCATTAACGGCACGGCAGTTACAGCGACACAGTTGCGCGAGTTAGGCGAATTTTTGGTGGATATTCACGGTCAGCATCAGCATCAGTCGCTGGCGCGGGCACCGGCGCAACGCGAGTTGGTGGACGCGTACGGCAAACTCGAAGTGCACTCTGAAAGAGTTGCCGTGCTGCATCGTGATTGGCGCGCCAAGGCCGAGCGCTGTCGCGCGTTTGAATCGAATGCGGCAGCGTATGTGGCCGAGCGTGAGCGGCTGGAGTGGCAGGTCAACGATCTCGCGCAACTCGATTTCAAGGCCGAAGAATGGCCGACGTTGACGGCGGAACACTCGCGCCTCGCGCATGCAGCCAGTTTGATCGAAGCCGCCGAGTTTGGCATGGAAACCTTATCCGAAGGCGAGGGGGCCAGTCTTGCGCAGGTAAACGGTGTTATTTCGCGCTTGAAAAATCTGCTCGATTACGATCCCAAACTGAAAGAAGTTTTAGACGTACTCGAACCCGCGCAAGTGCAGTTGCAAGAGGCGGTTTACAGCCTGCGCCACTATCAGCAAAAACTTGACCTCGACCCCAAGCGTCTGCGTGAAGCCGAGCAGCGTATGGATGCCATTCATTCTGCTTCGCGCAAATATCGCACCGAGCCGGAGCAGTTGCCCGATATGCTTGCGAAAGCGCGCGCGCGTCTTGATGAGCTTTCCATTGCAGGTGACGCCGTTGCGCTGCGCAAACTGGAAACAGCCGCGCTTGAAGCGTGTGTGATCGAAGCGAAAAAACTGTCTGTTGGAAGACGCAAGGCTGCGAAAGCGCTGGCAGAAAAAGTCACCGATGCCATGCAAACGCTGGCGATGAATGGCGGCGTATTTGAAGTGGCGCTCAACTCGCTGGAGCAACCCGCTGTGCACGGGTTGGAGAACATTGAGTTTCAGGTGTCAGCGCACAAAGGTATGACACCGCAGCCGCTGGGCAGAGTAGCTTCCGGTGGCGAGCTATCACGCATCAGCCTGGCAATACAAACCATCACCAGTCAAGTGGCGCAAGTGCCCACACTGATTTTTGACGAAGTGGATGCGGGCATCGGCGGCCGCGTGGCGGAAATCGTCGGCAAGCTGATCAAAGACCTCGGCAAAAAACATCAGGTGATGTGCATCACGCATTTGCCCCAAGTGGCGGCCTGCGGCGATCAGCAGTGGCAGGTAGCCAAGAGCGCGGGCAATGGCACCAATGGCAAGGTTTCAAGCAAAGTGACCGTGCTGGATAAAACGCAGCGTGTGGAGGAAATCGCACGCATGCTGGGTGGGGTGAAAATTACCGATACCACGCGCAAGCATGCGGCGGAGATGTTGAAGGGGTAGTCGCGTTGCGTTAGAACCCCACAGCCTGCCCATCGGTACGCCGCTCCGACGCAGCAAAATAACCATCTTCCATTTTGTAAATCAGTTGCGCGCGGCCGAAATCGGTGCTCCAGCGATCGGCCTGCGGCATGTCGTGACCACGCGCCTTTAATGCGGCGATGGTTTCGGCAGGCACGCCGTATTCGATGCCGACCTTGACGCCACTGTCGATGCGCCAGCGCGGTGCGTCGCTCGCAGCTTGCGGGTTCTGGTGGTAATCGACCATGCGCGACACCACCTGCATATGGCCTTGCGCCTGCATTGAGCCACCCATCACGCCAAAGCTCATCACCGGTTGGCCGCCCTTGGTGAGAAAACCGGGGATGATGGTGTGAAACGGACGTTTGCGCGGCGCCACGATGTTGGCATGGCCGGGTTTCAAACTAAAACCCGTGCCACGATTTTGCAGCGCGATGCCGGTGTCGGGCACCACCACACCAGAGCCGAAACCGGAGTAATTCGACTGGATGTAAGACACCATCATGCCGGATTCGTCGGCAGCGGTTAAGTAAACCGTGCCGCCTGTCGCCGGATTGCCGTGCGTGGGCGCGGCGGCTTTTTTCATGTCGATCAGTTTGGCGCGCGATTTCAGATAACTTTTGTCGAGCATTTGCGCGGGTGTCACGCGCATGGTGGAAATATCCGATACGTATTCGTTGATGTCGGTGAAGGCGAGTTTCATCGCCTCGATTTGCAGGTGGATGCTGTCGGGCGAATCGACTGGCAGCGATGCTACATCAAAATTTTCCAGCATACCCAGTGCCATTAACGCTGCGATGCCTTGGCCATTCGGCGGAATTTCATGCAGGGTATAGCCGCGATAGTCGAGGCCGATGGGCTCTACCCAATCCAGCGTGTGTGCAGCAAGATCGGCCATCGTAATGTCGCCGCCGGTTTGCTTGGCCCACGCTGCAATTTTTTCGGCGAGATCGCCAGTGTAAAAGGCCTGGCCTTTGGTTTCAGCAATGCGTTGCAAGGTTTTGGCGTGCGCCAGTGAAACAAATTTTTCGCCTGCCGCAACTGCACGGCCATGCGGCATAAAGGCCTGGGCAAAGCCCGGTTGATCTTTGAGATCGGGCGCCTGATTCGCCCATAGTCGTGCGATGGTTGGCGACACCATATAGCCGTCAGTGGCGTATTTGATCGCAGGCTCAAACAAATCGGCAAATGGCAGCTTGCCATATTTTGCCGACATCTCCACCCACGCGGATACTGCGCCTGGCACGGTTACCGAATCCCAGCCACGCTTTGCCATTTCGGTGCGGCCCTTGAAACGCTCTGGCGTCCAGTTTGCAGTTGAGCGGCCTGATGCGTTCAGCCCTTTGAGTTCCTTGCCGTCCCACATGATGCAGAACGCATCGGCGCCGATGCCGTTGCTGGTGGGTTCCAGCACAGTCAGCGATATTGCCGTGGCGAGAATGGCGTCTACTGCGTTGCCGCCTTTTAACATCATGCGCAGACCGGCTTGTGCGGCGAGCGGTTGCGAGGTGGCGACGCAATTGCGTGCGAGCACCGGCATGCGTTGCGAAGGGTAGGGGAATTGATAGTCGAAGAGATTCATGATTTGCCTTTAAAATCAAATTGTACAGCGTGAGTAGATGCGGGCGCCAGTAACCGTTTTAACTACGCGAGATCGAATAGACATGCGGGACGCTGCGTCCGCGTCACGGCACCCGCGTCAAGATTTCAATCACAGGGTCGCGTTCATGCAGATTGTGGAACACCACCAGCGTATCGTCGGGACGCAGCACAAAGGTGTAGAGGCGTCCGCGGCACGCTGCCTCAAACATCGGCACAGGCGGCTTGGCCAGCAGCGTGTAATAGGGTTCCGCTGCCGGATTGTTATAAAAAATGTCTTCAGTGGCGTAGCGAAAGCGGAAGTAGGCGGGCTCACTGCCGCACGTTAGCGGACTTAGCGTCTCTGGTTTTGCCGATGTCTCGATAGTCAGCGCGTCGCGTCTTATGGTGTAGCGTCGTGCGCCTGATTTCCAGGCGCCTGCCAAATGCGATTCAATTTCTTGCGCGATGCCGTGGATTTGGCTGGTGCCCAGCAAGGAAGCCACGCCGCCACTGCCTTGCGCCCAATCCGACGATTTTTCCGTCAGGGGGATGCCGGTGGCCATAAAGTAGATCAACATCGTAGCAGCGAGAATCACGGGTCTGGGAAACTGTCTGCTGGATCGCCAGTTTGTCATCAGCACCCACAGTGCGCCCACCGTAACTACAAACGCGATCCACTGCAGGTCGAAATACAGCGCCTCGAAACTGGCCACATCAATGGGCGGCTTGGGGCCATCTAGCATCCAGCGGCTGGTCAGCACTGCGAGCAGTAGTGCGGCTAGCAACAGGTAAAGGGCTTTGCTGTTGCTCATGTCAAATAACAAAGGCTTTCACATAGTGCGTTGCGACCGGTGTGCCCGTGTATGGCGCTCACGCTATTCCGCCGCTACTCTGGCATCTCGCGCTACCTTGAACCAGCGCGCGACTTCGGTGCGGTTGTACTGCTCATAAGCGTCAGGGGAATTGCCGACGGGATCGGCACCCTGACTCGACAGGTCTTTGTTGACGTCGGGGTGCGCGAGCGATTTGCGCACGGCGGCGTTGACTCTATCGACAATCGGGCGCGGTGTGTTGGCTGGTGCCAGCATGCCAAAGCCGCTGGACACCACAAAATCGGGCATGCCGGCTTCGGCCATTATCGGTACCTCAGGCGCGGCGGGCGAGCGCCTGGCACCCGATTGCGCCACCATGCGCAGGCGGCCATCACGCACGAACTGAATCGCTGAGGGCATGCCGGAAAACTGCATATGCACATGCCCGGCAACCAGATCAACGGTGGCAGGGCCGACACCCTTGTACGGTACATGCACCAGCTTCAGGCCCGAACGGGAAGCCATCATTTCGGTGGCCAGATGGGTGGACGTGCCGCGCCCGGGCGTGGCGTAGGTCATTTCACCAGGGCGTGATTTCGCCAGCGCAATCAGTTCCTTCAGCGTGCGTGCGGGCACGGAGGGATGTATCACCAGTGCGTTGGGTACATCGGCTACCAATGCCACGGCGGCGAAATCCTTTATCGAATCGTACGGCAGCTTTTTGATCACCGCCGGGTTGATCACATGCGCGGTGGACACCATCAGCAGCGTGTAACCATCGGGCGGCGCTTTGGATGCGATGTCGGTGCCGATGGTGCTGCTGGCACCGCCGCGATTGTCGATGATGATTTGCTGGCCGAGGTCTTCTCCCATCTTTGGCGCAATGAAGCGCGCGATGATGTCGGTGTTACCGCCGGGTGCGAACGGTACGACCATGCGAATTACTTTGCTGGGGTAGGCTTGAGCGGATGCACCAGCACTCAATGCAAGCAGCCATAAAATATGTAAATATTTGTTTTTAAACATTATATTATTCCGGTTGTATGCCCGAATCGCGCGCAACTTTGATCCACTTGGCGATTTCGTTGCGCATGAATGCGGCGAACTCCTCGGGCGTGCTGCCGACAGGATCGGCGCCCTGTTCCGCCAGCGCGTTGCGCACACTGCTGTTGCCGATGGCAGCAACGAGCGTGGTGTGAACGCGGTCGATTACCGGGCGCGGCGTAGCGGCGGGTGCGAACATGCCAAAGCCGCTGGAGACCACAAAGCCGGGTACGCCAGCCTCAACCATGGTGGGAATATCCTTCACCGCAGGCGAACGTTTAGCGCCGGTTTGCGCCAGCATGCGCAGTTTGTTCATGCGCACGTGATTGATCACCACAGGCAGACTGGAAAATTGCGATTGCACATGGCCGGCCAAAAGATCAATCACCGAGATGCCACTGCTTTTGTAGGCGACGTGGATGAGCTTTACATGTTCCATTGAACTGAATAATTCGCCGGCAAGATGGCCGACGGTGCCGCGACCGGCCGTGGAATAAGTGATTTGCCCCGGACGCGCGCGCGCGAGTGTGGCGAATTCTTTGGCGGTTCTCACCGGCATCGAGGGATGCACCACCAGTGCTGTCGGCACGTCGGCAATCATGGTGATGGCTGAAAAATCCTTGATCGAATCGTAGGGCAGTTTCTTTACCATTGCCGGGTTGATGGCGTGCGCGGCTGAAACGGTAATCAGCGTATAGCCATCGGGTGGCGACTTGGCTGCAATCTCAGTGCCGATGATGCTGCCCGCACCGCCGCGATTGTCGATGACAATTTGCTGGCCAAACAGTTTGGACATTTCGGGCGCGACAATGCGCGCGATAATGTCGGTGTTGCCGCCCGCCGCGAACGGCACAATCATGCGTACGGTTTTGGTGGGGTAGGCCTGTGCGAACACTGCACTACCAGCACTGAGCGCTACCGCGCTGCTGATCAGCATTGATGGTATTTTTTGCATGATTTCCTTCCTCGTGGAAACTGCGCGAATGATACACCGGCACTCCGGCGCCGCTGCGTTCTGATTTCTGACGATTGCGGATAAAACGGTTAAAATCATTGACGCAGCGATATTTCCCTTTGTCCGCGACGTTCCGTTTAATTGGAGCCACACGCATGAAAGCTTCCCCTCGTTTAACCATCATGGGCACGCGCCACGTCGCGGCTGCCGGACATTATCTGGCGGCGCACGCGGCGTTTGAAATTCTCGAAGCCGGCGGCAATGCCATTGATGCCGGTGTTGCTGCCGGCATCACCATTAACGTGGTGCAAACGGATAAGGTTAACTTTGGCGGTGTGGCGCCGCAGATTATCTACACCGCCAAAGACAAAAAGGTGCATTGCATCGACGGTCTGGGTGTGTGGCCCAAGGGCATCACGCCCGATTATTTTCAAAAGCGCCATGGCGGCAAAATTCCACCGGGCGTCGAGCGCTGTGTGGTGCCTGCGGCCCCTGATGCGTGGCTGACCGCGCTATCGAATTACGGCACCATGAGTTTTGGGGAAGTGGCGTCGGCGGCCATTCGTTTTGCCAGCAAGGGCTTTCCGATGTATGGCCTGCTGTCGCAATTCATCGAAACCCATCGCAAGGATTACGAGCGCTGGCCGTCGAGCGCGAAAGTGTTTTTGCCCAAAGGGCGCGTGCCGCAAGTGGGTGAGGTATTTGTCCAGTCTGAACTCGGGGCCACGCTGCAATTTCTGGCCGACGAAGAACGCAAGGTGGCACGCAAGAAGGGCCGCAAGGCCGGGTTGAAAGCCGCGCGCGATGCCTTTTACAAAGGCGACATCGCGCGGGAGGTAACGAAGTTCATTGAAAAGCAGGGCGGGCCGATGCGTTTTGAGGATTTCGCCGACTTCAGCGTGAATATCGAACCCACAGTTAAAACACGCTTCGAAGGTATTGAATTGCATGCTTGCGGCCCGTGGTCGCAAGGCCCGTCCTTGCCGATGACGCTGAACATTCTCAAAGGCTACGACCTGCGCGCGATGGGCCATAACTCGGCGGATTACATACATTTGCTGACCGAGGCGACCAAACTCGCCATGTCCGACCGCCATAATTATTTTGGCGACCCGCGCTTTGTGAAAGTGCCGATCGCAGGCCTGATGTCGGATAAATACGCCGCATGGCAACGCACACGCATCCGCATGGATGCCGCCTGCCCGGAAATGCCGCGCGGTGGCGATCCGAAAACGCTGACTGAAATTGAGAATCGCTCGATGTCGCCAGCGCTGGGCGCGGGCGAGCCAGGCCCCGGCGATACTTCGTATCTGTGTGTGATAGACCGTCACGGTAATGCCATGTCGTGCACGCCGAGTGATGGTTCCGATCAAACGCCGATTATTCCCGGCGTCGGCATTCTGTGTTCGGGGCGCGGCACGCAGTCGTGGTCTGACCCTTCGCATCCGTCGAGCGTTGCGCCGGGTAAACGGCCGCGGCTCACGCCAAATCCGGCACTCGCGTTCAAGAACGGCAAGGTTTATATGCCCTTTGGCACGCCGGGCGGTGATGTGCAAACGCAGGCGATGCTGCAAGTGTTTCTCAACGTTAACGTGTTTGGCATGTCCGCGCAGGATGCGATTGAAGCGCCACGCTTCGCCACCTACAGTTATCCGGGCTCGTTCGAGCCGCACAAATATTTTCCGGGGCGGCTCTATATGGAGTCACGCATCGAAAAATCGGTGTCGGATGCGCTGGCATCACGCGGTCACGACATGCGCGAGTGGCCCGCGTTCACGTGGCTTGCTGGCGCGGTGTGCACCATTGTCAATGACCACAAGAATGGCGTGATGCATGGCGGGGCGGATTTGCGGCGGCCCGCGTACGTGCTGGGTTGGTAGCTGCTTCCGGGCTACAGCTATTATTGTAAGCCTTTGTTTTTAAATAATATTTTCTATCCGCGCATCAGTATGCCTTGGGCGATTTATAAGCACTTACAATTTTCTGCGTTTGCAGGGGCAGCCATCGCTGCGTGCATGAGCGCCAGCGCGCAAACCGCAGCCAACTATCCCAACCGCCCCATGCGCTGGATGGTGGGCTACACGCCGGGCGGTATGGCGGACATGCTGGCACGCGCGGTAGGCGCAAAGTTCAATGAAACCTGGGGTCATGCGGTCATTGTCGAGAACCGTCCCGGCGGCGCAACCAATATCGCGACAGAAATGGTGGCTAGAAGCGCGCCGGATGGCTACACGCTGCTGCTGAGCACGGTAGCCAACGTCATCAATCCTTCGCTGTACTCAAAAATGCCTTTTGATTTTCAGAAAGACTTTGTGCATGTGACCAATATGGCGAGCACGCCCGGTATTCTGGTGGTGCATCCGTCGGTGCCGGTAAAAAATGCCAAGGACCTGGTGGCGCTGGCCAAGGCACGTCCCGGACAACTGCGGCATGGCTCCACCGGCATCGGCAGTCCGCACCATCTGGCGGGTGAGCTTTTCAAATACATGGCTGGCGTGAAAATGATCCACGTGCCGTATAAGGGCGCGACACCGGCGATCACCGATGTCGTGGCAGGCCATATTGAGATTTATTTTGGTGCGATGGTTTCCACTATCCCGCAGGTGAAAAATGGCCGCTTGCGCGCGCTGGCGATGACCAGTGCCAAGCGCTCATCCGCCGCGCCGGATATTCCGACGTTGCAGGAGCAGGGTTTCAGGGATTTTGAAACGGGTTCGTGGTTCGGCCTGCAGGTGCCTGCCGCCACGCCGCGCGACATCGTCGCCAAGCTGCATGCGGAAACCATTCGAGCGATTGGCTTGCCGGAAATCCGCAAGCGCATGCAACCTGAGGGCGCGGAATTTATTGGTGACACACCAGAGCAATTCGCGGCGTACATACGCGTGGAAATCGAGAAATGGGGCAGAGCAGTGAAAGCGTCCGGTGCGAGGGCCGACGGGTGAGCTTGTTGAAGCGTCGTCGTTTCGTTGCAATGCTTGCGCTGGCCAGTATCAGTACTGCATTTGCGTGGTCGGCGGACTACCCGGCACGCCCGGTGCGCATGGTTGTCGGATTCCCGCCCGGTGGCGCAGCGGATATTCTGGGGCGCGTGGCAGCGCAGCAGTTGACCGAGCGTCTGGGGCAACAGGTGGTTGTCGACAATCGTGGCGGCGCAGGCGGACTGGTCGCCACGGAAATTACCGTGCGTGGCACGCCCGATGGTTACACGTTGCTGTTTACCTCGATACCGCACGTGATCAATCCGCACCTCTACAAAAAGGTGCACTACGACGCGATAAAAGATTTCACGCCGATTGTGCATTTTGTCAATGTGCCGCTGATGATGGCGGCCAATCCGTCGTTGCCAGCCAAAACGGTGAAAGAGTTGATCGCTTATGCAAAATCGCGGCCGGGTCAGGTGAATTACGCCTCCGGCGGCAGTGGTGCATCGAGTCATCTGGCGATGGAATTGTTCAAGTCGATGGCGGGCGTCGATCTCAACCACATTCCATACAAAGGCACGGGCTTGTTGATTACGGATCTGATTGCGGGGCAGGTGGCATTGACCATTGCCAGTGCCGTGCCGCTGGCGCCGCATGTCAGAGCCGGAAAACTGCGTGGCATGGCAGTGACGGGCGGCAAACGGTCGCCTTCATTTCCCGATTTACCGGCCATTGCGGAAACCGTGCCTGGTTACGATGTGGTGAACTGGTTTGGCGTGGTTGCTCCGGCAGGCACGCCCGCAGCTGTGGTTACGCGTGTGAATAAGGAACTGAACAGTGCGTTGAACGAGCCGCGCATCCGGGATAGTTTGCGTGCGCAAGGTGCGGATGCAGTGGGCGGCAGCGCGGAAGAATTCGCGCTTATTATCCGTGCTGATTTTGCCAAATGGGCTCGCGTTGTGCGCGAATCCGGCGCGCGGGTGGATTGAGGATGTTGCCTGATCCCCGTGCATGGCGCACGCCAGATGCTGACTCGCACCTGCACAAGCTGGCGGCGGCCAGTCTCAATGGCGATGTTGCTGCGCGCGCCTCGCTCAAACTCGAACTGGATGCACTGCTCGAAAGCGCGTCCAGTGATGCAGTGCGCGTTTTGCTGCGCGACGCGCCTTCGGCAGATTGCTACCGTCACCTGCAGCAGGCAATAGCCAAACTCGTCAACAAGCCAGAGCGCGGTGAAGCGCTGATCGCGCGCCTGTTTGCCATACCATTGGTGATTGTGGCGGGCACCAAAAAGCAAACGGTAATAGCGGATGCATTACCGGATATTGCGGCGGTCAGTGCGCTGCTGGAGCAGCATGGCGTGCTGGGCGCAGGTCGTAATTTTGGCTTGGGCAATGCACTGTGTTCGATGGAAACGCTGGATTGTCTTGCGCCGCGCCTGCTACGGCAGTGGGCCGCGCAATTGCGCACGGGCGGTGCACCGTTGGAATTGGCGGGCAGTGCGTTTGACGTTGCGCCGGGCCGCGAGCAGGTGGTGCTGCGGTTTCTGGTGGGCGCCTCGGTGGTGCCGGCGCATGTGCCTTCGGTGATCGAATCGGGCCCCAACATCGGCAATGTGGGTAAATGGGGCATACCAATGACCCAGTTGCTGGCGCAACAACTGGCGCAACCGGGCCTGGATATTCTGCCGATTCCGCGTGCGCCCGTATCGATTTATCTGGCTGCCGATGTAGGGCGCTCGGCGCAAGTGGAGCTGGCGTTCAGCTTGTTTCTGAGCAATGCCGTGCGGCAGTTTCGGCTGGCGGTGGGTGATCCGGCGGTGGTGTTGTCAGCGCACCGGGGAAACGAAGGCGAAGGCGGCGCTGAATACCGCGTAAGCCTGAGTTCTGTGTTTGACGAATCGATGCTGGAAGGCTTTCGCTGGCCCTTGTATCCTGGCGATGATCATATTGAAATAATTAATAAAATCAATAGCTTACTCGATGAGTGTCGCCTCAACGACCGCCGTGCACTGGCGCTAGTTGCAGCTGATCTGAACGTACGGGGTGGCCGCTTTTTGTCGGGGCGTGATTTTGATCAACTGGAAGCTGCGCCGCGCACGCATTGAATGCGGCGGGCCAAGGCCAAGGCGTTCAACGCACGGGTTAAGTAGTTCGCGTAACCATAGCCATAACCTTTGCCAGTGTGCCTGGCGTCTCAAATCGGCGCAGCGCCTCAAACAGTGGCCGCGTCTCGTCGCCCAGCACGGGTTCGACCAGTCCGGCGAACTTGGCTTCCATGCCAGTCCAGCTCATCGGATTGCCAGGATTGCCCAGCGCTAACGGCACGTCGGCACGCAGGGTCTTACCATCGGTGAGATGCACTTCGACGAATCCTTCCGTCAGCTCCGTACCCGGTTGCACGGCGATTTCGGATTTGGCGATCAGCGCGCGTACATCAGGATCGCGCAGGCGGGTGTCGGAAAAATCGCCTTCGACTGCGGCATAGCCTGAGAGGCCGAGGGCGGCGCAGTAGGCGACGCTGAATTTTCCTTCGAGCGGTGTCTGCGGATTCGGTTTTGCCGCCACAGCCAGCGTCATCGGTGATGCGCCGAGCACGATACGCTGAATCAGGCCCGGCGTTACGCGGGCACTGAGCTTGCGGGCGGCATCGACGCAGGCGTGGGTTGCCTTGCAACAGGCATACGGTTTGTAGGCGTTGCGCAGCAGCGCAAGTCCGTCGGTGAAAGGTTCGGGTGCGAGCTTGACTGAGCCGTCCTGAACGAGTGTGCCGGAGAGTCCGTTTTCGGCATCGAGCAGATGGGTGGCTGACTCGAATCCCGCGCGGGCAAGATCGGCAGCCAGCAGCCCATCCATGGCGGCCTTGCCAAGGTGGAATGGCTTGCTCATGGTACCGAAGGAGCCATTGAGTCCACCTACCGTGGTGCCTGCCACGCCCAGCGCATAGGCGATTTGCGTTCGATCCAAACCCAGGAGTACGGCAGCAGTGGCCGCTGCCGAAAATCGTCCGAAGATCGAACTCGGGTGAAAACCGTTGTACTGGAGCTTGCGCCCGAATCCTCCAGCGCCAAGCCGCGCGGAAATTTCAAATCCGGTGATGAATGCGGCCAGGGCTTCTTGTTCGGTCTTGCCGTGTTCCTCCGCCAGTGCCAGCGCGACAGCCCAGGTGGGCCCGCTGATGTGCCCTGCGCCGTCGAGGTGGGTGTCGTCGTAATCCATGCAGTGCGCCATGGTGCCGTTGGCGAGTGCCGCAGCGGCGGGCGTTACTGCCGGGCCGAACAGCATGTGTGCCTTGCCCGTCGGTCCCCAGCTTAGCGCGACGCGGCGTACCGCCTGGGCCGCGGGCGCGTTGACGGCACCGAGGGCCACGCCAAACCAGTCCACCAGGCACATCTTGGCAGCGTCGAGCACTTCGGGCGTATGTTTGCGCGCAGGTGTCGTTGCAATGAAGTTTACGGCGGCATCGCCTATGGGTGTAGCTTGTTTCATCGGATTCTCCTTAGATAATATTTGCGAGGTGTCGAACTTACAGCCAGCCTCTGTGCCGTAAATAAAGTATGGGGCCGAGGGCAACCATGATCATCATCACAATCGCCATCGGGTAGCCCCACAACCAGTCCAGCTCCGGCATGTGCTTGAAATTCATGCCGTAAATACTGGCGATCAGCGTCGGTGGCATTAGCACAACCGACAGCACGGTGAATACGTTGAGCCGCTTGTTGTGCGCAATATTAATCATGCCCATTGCGGCATCCATTAAAAACTTGGTGCGGTCGGCGAGAAAGTCCGAAAAATTCATCAGTGATTCCACGTCACGCAGCACTTCGTTCATGGTTTCCATGCTGACAGCGATGTCGGTATTGCGTGAAAGGTTGGAATACGCGCGTTTGTTTTCCATCAGGCCCAGACGTGCTTTGCCATTGACATCTTCAACGCGAGCCAGTGCTTCCAGTGCGTTGGTCATGCCCAGCGAGTTGGTTCTGAATATGCTGCCGCTGACGGTATCCAGATCTTTTTGCAGTTTTTCGTACACGTCCGCCATCATGCCGATGCGCGTGGCCACCAGACCCAGCAGCATGCTGGCGGGCGTGGGATATTCATTGGCGTTTTTTGAGGCGTAGGCAAAAAACGTGCGGATTTCCGGCAGCTCGTCGGTGCGCAGGGTAAACAGCCGGTTGTTGTTGATGGTGAATGCGACATTGACGTTGCGCGCGAGGCCGTTTTCCTGCGCCAGAAAATACAGATTGATGTGCAGTCCTGTTTCATCGCGGTAGTAGCGCGAACTGGCTTCAATCTCGCCGAGTTCTTCTATGAATTGCAATTCCTGGTTGTATTGCTCGCGGACCCAGTTGCGTTCCTGATCAGTCGGGTCATTCAGGTCGAGCCACACTGCGTCGGGCGGTAGATCGGCGCGCAGATTGACCAGTTTTTTTGAGAGCCCGTTCGTGGGAGACTCGCCGCTGCGGGTGTACGCTGTTAGCATCGCTTCTCTCGATTATTCGTGATTCATCGTTCGTAACCGCGCGATTCTATCCCCAGTCTTCCCGGATGCCCAAGAAAAATAACAAACCTGTTACAGCGCCTGTTGCAGCACCGGTTGCAGCACCTTATGCGGGTCTCACGCCTGAGTGCCTGCTCGATGCAATAGAGACCACCGGCCAGCGTTGCGATGGCCGCCTCGCGGCGCTCAACAGCTATGAGAATCGTGTGTACCAGGTGTGGCTCGAATCAGGTGAGAGCGTGATTGCCAAGTTTTACCGCCCGCAGCGCTGGAGCCGTGCGGCGATTCTGGAAGAGCATGCGTTTGCACTTGAACTGGCGCAGGCGGAATTGCCGGTGGTGGCGCCGCTGGCGTTCAATGGCCGCACCCTGCATGAGCACGGCGGGTTCATGCTGGCGCTCTATCCGCGTCAAGGTGGCCGAACGCCGGAGTTCGAGGATGATGAGACGCTGCGCTGGCTTGGGCGCTTTATTGCACGTATTCATGCGATAGGCGCACTGACGGATTTCGAGCACCGGTCTGAAATCAGCATCGAAGAATTTGGCGCCGCGCCAGTGCGCTACGTGCTGGAGAACGATTTTGTGCCAGCCGACCTGCGCGTGGCCTACGAAAGCACGGCGCTGGATGTTTTGGCGCGGGTGAAAAACCGCTGGCAGCAGTGTTATGAAGGGGGCAACGTCTACCCGCTGCGGTTGCATGGCGATTGTCACGCGGGGAATATTTTGTGGACGGATGGGAGTCCGGGTGGGCCGCATTTCGTCGATCTGGACGACGCCCGCATGGGCCCTGCGGTGCAGGATTTGTGGATGTGGCTCGGCGGAGGACGTGATGCGCAGCAACAGCAACTGGCGGCCATAATCGATGGTTATCGGGAGTTTTTCGACTTTGATCCGCGTGAGCTGGCTTTGATCGAACCGTTGCGTACCCTGCGCATGCTGCATTACGCAGGCTGGCTGGCGCGGCGCTGGGATGATCCGACGTTTCCGCAGAACTTTCCGTTTTTTAATACGCAGCGCTACTGGCAGGATCACATCCTTGCGTTGCGGGAGCAGGCGGCAGCACTGGATGAGCCGCCTCTGGCGCTGGAGCGTTGAGCGGTATTGCGCCATCCCGCTCGCGTCCAGAGTGCGAGAAAAACCGCCACCGATTTGCGGATTTATCACTTGCCGGGGAATGCCTTGTCAGACGCTAACCGCAAACCCCGTTCCCACTCGCTACCGTGCCCGCAAATGCGCAAAATCAGGTGAGATTTTTGCTTGTCCGCATGGTAAAGTTTGGGGACTTGTAACTTGTATTTTCAGTAGCGCGAAAATGCGTCATTTTGAGACGAAAAAGCGGATGTTGGCCAGGAGAAAATGATGCGAAATAGTAAACTTTCCAACGGTGCTCAGAAGCGACGCCATCATCATTCCCACGCGCTACGTGATTCGCGCGAACTGCGCTCCGTTCAATCCACGCAATACAAAGCCGCAGCCCTGGCCGTAGCCGCGTGCTTCAGCGCCAGCGTGCTCAACCCGGCCCACGCCGGCCCGACCAACCCGGTCGTCGTTAACGGCGCCGCTCAGTTCACCACCGTCGGCAACCTGCTGAGCATCACCAACACCCCCAACGCCATCATCAACTGGGGCAGCTTCTCCATCGGCGCGAATGAGATTACCCGATTCATTCAGCAATCCGCATCCAGTGCCGTGCTCAATCGCGTGGTCGGGCAAAACCCCTCATCAATACTTGGCGCACTGCAATCCAATGGCCGCGTATTCCTGATTAACCCGAATGGCATCGTGTTTGGTGCAGGCAGCCAGATCAACGTCGGTGGCCTCGTAGCCAGCACCCTGAACCTGAGCAACGAAGACTTTCTGGCAGGCCGCATGCGCTTTACGGGAGGCTCACTGGCGAATACTGGAAAAAGTGTTATAAATCAAGGGGATATAACAACTTCCAGTGGTGGCAACGTCTACCTCATCGGCAATGCCGTCACCAACAACGGCATCATCACCAGCCCCAAGGGCGAAGTCATTCTTGCGGCGGGGACTAGCGTAGAACTGGTCAACCCCGGCACACCGGATTTACGAGTAGAAATCGTTGCCCCCGATAACCAGGCAATCAACCTCGGCAGCATCGTTGCCGAGAGCGGCAGAATCGGCATCTACGCCGGGCTGATCAACCAGGCCAACACCCTCAACGCCAATAGCGTCGTGGTGGGCGAGAACGGGCGCATCACCTTAAAAGCCACTAAAAACATCGACTTAGGTAAGGACAGCATCACCACAGCCAACGGCCCCAACGGCGGCAAGATCGAAATCCAGTCAGGCGATACCACGCTGGTGTCAGGTGTGGTTGAAGCGAAAGGACAGCAGCTATCCCTGCCGTTTGGCGGCGAGGCTGAAGCTACCGGCAAGGGCGGCGAAATCAAGCTGCTCGGCAATCTGGTGGGTCTGGATGGCAAGGCAGCGATTGATGCCAGCGGCGAAAACGGCGGCGGCACGGTGCTGGTGGGCGGCGATTTTCAGGGCAAAAACGCCAATGTGCAGAATGCCTTCCGTACGTTTGTAGGTTCCGATGTAAACATCAAGGCCGATGCGATCACCAGCGGTAATGGGGGTAAAGTTATTGTGTGGTCTGATGACTACACCGTTTTCGGCGGTACGCTGTCGGCTCAAGGCGGAGCGTTGTCGGGTAACGGCGGATTTGCCGAGGTTTCAGGTCATGCCTCACTGACATTCAGTCCCAAGGCAGTGCGGCTTGATGCGTTCAATGGCGATCTGGGAACGCTGTTGCTGGATCCGTTAAACATTATTGTGGCAACAGGCGGCGGTGCTGCCATCGGCAACGTCAGCACGTTCGCAGCGAATGCTGGCACCACACAAACCATCGATCCGCTAACGCTTAATGCCGTTGCTGCAACCGTGAACTTGCAGGCGACCAATGACATTACCGTTAACAGCGCAATCAATCTCACCACAGCTGCTGCGGGCTTGGTTGCGAAAGCCGGTAACAACATCACGATTAATGCTGGCGTAACAACCAATAACGGGGTTATTACGCTTAGCGCGCGCGACCCTGGAACTACGCCGACCGTCGGTGGAATCGTGAACATTCTTGCGCCCTTGAATTCAACCGGTGGTGCGATCACCATCACCAACAATAACGGCACTTCGGCAGGTACTGTGGGGGCCAATATCAATGCCGGTACAGGTAGTGTGGCGATTAACACGGCGAACACGACCAATGTCAGCGCCAGTGTGAGTGGCGGCGCTATTACGGCTGGCACGGTCAATTTTGTGGCGGCATCGACTGAAACGGTCACTGGCACGTCTTTCACTGCGTCCGCTATCAATGCGGTTGCTGGCAGCAATGTCACGCTGAGCGCACCAACAACAGTTGGCAGTTTTGCGGTCAACAGCGCCACATTAACGTTGAACAGCAATCTGAATGCCACGAATACCTCCAGTCTGTCCGGCACAGGTTCAATCCTCGGCGCGGGCAATCTGGACATTAACTCTGGCGGCTTGGCAGCGCAGTTCAACTGGAACGGCGGCACGCTGGGCGGCACCGGCACGCTCACCACATCCACCAATATCACGCCCAGCCTGGGCGGCGGCGCCGTAACGCTGGGGCGTAACTGGACGATGAATAGCGCGTCGGCCATCATGTCCGGCGGCCCATTGACCATAAATGCGGGTTCGACCTGGTTCATTCCCGTGGGCAGCTCGTTCACCTTGAACAGTGGCGCAGCAGCACCGCAAATCGCTGGTGGCGGGACTCTGCAAAACAAGGGCACGATTAACGTTACCGTGGCATCGACCATCGGCGATGGCACCACCCTGTTCGACAATCTCGGTGCGGTGAGCACCATCGCCGCGCCGATCACCATCAACGCCAGCAACAGCGGCGGCACCAAAGATACTGGCTCCTACAACATGAATAATACCGGCGCGGCGCAACTTACGTTTGCCGGTGGCACACGCACCATAGCCAGCACGGGTTCGTTGAATAACGGTGGCCTGAATGCTTCGGTGGTGTTTAGTGGCGGTAACTTCACGATGGACGCGGGCGCGGCTTACTCCATTAACTTTCTGGGTACGACGATCAATGGCGCTACCGTAACGTTCGACAATGTCATCTTTTTTAATAACCTGCTGAATTTAAGCAGCGGCATACTTCAAGGAGCCGGGAATTTGGTAGGGAACGCCGGGCTTGCATGGTCGGGCGGTACCTTGCAAGGTAGCGGGCAGTTAGTTACGGGAGGTGGCGTAGCGAGTACCGTCAATCCTGCTGGCACCGTAACGCTGGGCCGCCCTTTGAATGCTAACCGGGGTATTAACCTTACCAGTGGGAATATCAATATTAATAATGATGGTGTTACCAGCTTTGGCGCGCTCACGTTAGGTGATACTGGTACGGGTAATTCGTTGTTTTCAACCACGAGCAGCTCACCGGTAACTGGTACGGGCATCCTGAAGGTCAATAGCCTTCACTCGTTAGGAATTATTGGCCCTGCGCTTTCTGATTACACCGTCACGAATTTTTCCAATAAAGGGACAGTGATCGTCAATAGTGGCACCGTGCGCCTGGTTGGCACGGGTACCGATGCTGATACAGGCGATTACGTTAACAATGGGGTGAATCTGGTCTTTGGCGCAGGCACGCGATCTATCGCCGGTAACATCAGCGGTAGTGGTGGCGTTACGTTCAATGGTGCAGTGATGACGTTGACAGGCGCCTACACGCCTGCTGGTACAACAACGGTCTCTACGGCGCTAAACCCCGCGAGCAGCGTAACGTTTAACCAGGTCGGCGGTGTAAACATTACGAACCTGCAGATGCAGGGGGGCGTCATTGATGGCACAGCCAATCTGACGGTTCCCACGCTCAACTGGACTGGCGGTTCAATCAACACTACGGGCGCTGGCACGTTAAGCACCAGTACTTCAGCAACCGTGGGCGGGGCGGTCAATCTGGGCCGAAACTGGACCATGAACAGCAACTCAACGATTGCTGCTGGTGGAGTGGTGACCATTGCAGACAACAAAACGCTCACTATTGGCGTAAGTCAAACATTAACCCTTGCGGCCAACGCCGCTGCCACAACGCCGTTTGTGGGGTCCGGTTCAGCCACTACCGGTGTGGTGCAAGTAAGCGGATCAGCCGTACTGGACGAATTGCGCACTGGCGACGTAACGATGTCCACGGTTAATTTCCAAAATGGCGGCACGGTTAACAGCACGTCAGGCAACTTGATTTTGGGTGGCAATACTTCCGAGGGAGGCACCTACGCGCTGGGCGGTTCCACGCCGGGCACGGGCGGCACGGTTTCGATCGTTACAGATACGCGCACGGGGTCTTCTACCCAGGTAACGGGTTTCGGCACCGTGCAAACCAACGGCGGCAACTGGTTCTTTGGCAATATGGGGCCGGGTAATATCTCGGCAGGATCACGGCTAAAGGCCAACAGCGGCACGATCACCATTAACGACACGGGCGTCGGCGGCACGTCCACGGTAGACACCATCGAGGTTCACGCTGGCGGCACAATAACCAGCACCAGTGGCGTGGGCATGAGCCTGTTGACGAACAACCTGATCTGGGACGGCGGCACGATTTCAGCCACAGGCACAGCCACGCTGGCCACACAAACCAACCCTGCGGCGTTGAGCGGTTCGAATACCATGACGCTGGGCCGCAGCTGGACGGCGAACTCGGGTATCAATTACACCAGCACGTCCAATCTGAATATTTTGGCTGGCAAGACATTGACCAACGCGGTAGGCAGCACGATGGATATCGCATCTTCAGTAGTGCTCGGCGGAAGCGGCACCTTGGCTAATAACGGAACGCTGATTAGGTCAACAGCCGGACCCGCAACCATTGGAACTATTTTTGACAATACCGGTACCGTCAATATAAACGCCGGTACGCTGTTTGTCGGAAATGGCACGGAAACAGGTAATTACAATGTGGCGGCCGGCGCCCAGCTGGGCCGTTTTGGCGGCACGCGCACGTTTACCGCCGGTGGTATTAGCGGCGCTGGCGATGTGGCGTTTAGCGGTGCCGCTCAAGTAACCACCTTTGCGCCAGGTGTAACGTATGCCCCGACTGGGCAAACGTTCATGTCGTTCGGCACGACGACCTATAACAATACACCTGCATTTGCCACCTATACTCAGTCGGGCGGCGTCACCAATCTCAATGCTGGCGCTACCGCTACTTCGTTCAGCCTGAACGCACCGGGCGGCACGTTGAATCTGGGTGGCGGCACGCTGACCACAGGTGCGTTTACCCTGAATGCAGGTACGGTCGCCGGTACGGGGGCGATCGCATCGACAGGCGCACTTATCTGGGGCGGTGGCACTTTCGACAATACCAATATTCCGCTGTCGGTGACCGGCGCCACGACCGTCAATATTGGTGCCGCTCCGGTCACGCTTAACAACGCCGGCAACGACTTCACCGGCACGGTGACAGTGACCAATAGCGGCGCCTTCAACGTGGATATTAGTGACATCAATACGTTGAAGCTGGGCGTAACCACCGTCGGCAATAATCTGAACGTTACCGCACCGGCAGGTATCACCCTCAGCAAAAACGTCACCTCGGGCGGCTCGCAGACCTATAACAACCCAGTGACGCTGAGTGCAAGTATTACTACCACCGGCGTTGGCACAACCTTCGTCAGCACCATCAACGGTGCCAAATCGCTTACGGTGAATGACGTCGCGGTCACAACTTTTGGCGGCATCGTGGGCGCGATCACTCCACTTACCAGTTTGACCACCAACGCGCTTGGAACGACCGTGATCAACGGCGGCGCGATCAGCACCACCGGAGCGCAAACCTACAACGACTCGGTCACAATCGGTAATAATACTGTGCTCAGCGGCGCTGGCGTCACCTTCGCCAATACCGTAAATGGCGCCAAGACCCTGCTGGTCAACGACAGCGGCGCCACGGTATTCGGCGCGCTGGTGGGCGGCACAACGCCACTCGCGAGCCTGACCACGGACGCGGCAGGAACTTCAAGTTCCGTAGGGGCAATTGCCAGCGGAGCAATCACCTTCAACGACAACACCACGTTGTCCAGCTTTTACGGCGGTAGTTCCTTTTTCGCGGGCGGCACAACGACATTGGCTGGAGGCACTACCGTAAGTCCCGCCGGTGGTGGCGCAGCTACCTTCAACGGCGCTGTCAACGGTGCGCAGAGCCTGACCGTCAACACCACCGGCGCGACCACCTTTAGCAGTGCCGTGGGTGGCATTACCCCGTTGACGTTCCTGCTAACGGACGCAGGCGGCACCTCAAGCTCCGTCGGCGTCACAACCACGGCATTGACCACGTTCAACGACAACACGACGCTGAACGGTACCTACAACAACGCGGGCTTCACCGCTGGTGGAACCGCCACACTCGCTGGTACGGTGACCACCATCAACGGCGGCGGGGGTAACGTTACCTTCAGCGGCTTCATCGACGGCACTCTGGCCGGCGCTCAAAGTCTTGACGTTAACAGCACGGGTGCCAGCCATTTTCTTTCGGGCATAGGTGGCGGCAAGGCGCTGGCGAGCTTGAACACAGATGCCGGAGGCACATCCAAGTCCTTTGGGGCGACCACCACCGGCGTCACCCGGTTCCTGGAAAATACAACATTATCAGGCACTTACAGCAATGCCGGATTGACGGCTGGCGGCACCACCACCCTGGCCGGCACGGCCACCACCGTCAATGCCGGTGCTGGGGCCATCATCTTTACCAGTACGGTGGATGGCACGGCCGCGGGTATTCAAAGCCTCACGTCCAACAGCAATGGCGCCACCACTTTTGGCGGCGTCGTCGGCGGCACTACCGCGCTATCGACACTCACCACCAACGCTGGCGGTACCCTGACGCTGACCGGCGTATCCACCACCGGTTTACAGACCTACGGCGAAACCACTGCCGTCAGTTTGGCTGGTGCCTTCAATACCAATGGCACACCCTTCGTCATAAACGCCCCCACGACCCTGCTTGGCGACACTACCGTCAACTCGGGCGCCGGGAATGTCACCTTCAACAACTTTATAGACGCCACGGCAGCCGGCGCGCAAAGCCTCACGGTGAACAGCAGCGGCGCCACCAACTTCGTTGCTGGCATAGGCGGCGGCAAAGCCCTAGCGAACCTCACCACTGACGCGGGCGGCACCTCAAGCTCGGTGGGCGCGACCACTACCGGTACCACCACCTTTAACGACAACACCACGTTAAATGGTACCTACGCCAACGCTGGCTTCATTGCGGGTGGCAACGTCACACTGGCGGGCGCCACTACCACAGTCAATGCTGGCGCAGGCAACATCACCTTTACTGGCTTCATCGACGGCACAGCGGCGGGCGTGCAAAGTCTGGTTGCCAATAGCAGTGGTGCCACCAACTTCAACTCGGGTGTGGGCGGCGGCAAGGCTTTGTTTAGTTTGACCACCGACGCGGCGGGCAACTCAACGTCTGCTGGCATAACCACCACCGGCGCGACCATAATCAACGACACCACCACCCTGAGCGGCACCTACTCCAACTCAGGCTTCACCGCAGGCGGCGCGGCAACTTTGGCCGGCGCGACAACGATCAACGCGGGCGGAAGCGCGATCGCCTTCGCGGGCACCGTAAACGGCGCCAACCCACTGACCGCCAACAGCACTGGCGCTACGACCTTCAGCGGCATCGTGGGTGGAGCTACGCCATTGGCGAGCCTGACCACCAACGCAGGCGGCACCTCAAGCTCCGTCGGCGTTACGACCACCGGCGCGACCACCTTCAACGACAACGCCACGCTGAACGGCACCTACAACAACACCGGCTTCACTGCAGGCGGCACCACCACGCTGGCAGGCACGGTGACCACCATTAACGCCGGAGCAGGCAACATCTCATTCAATAGCTTCATCGATGGCACTGCGGCAGGCGTGCAAACCCTTACCGCTAACAGCAGCGGGGCGACCAACTTCCTTGCTGGCATAGGTGGCGGCAAGGCCCTGCTGGGCCTAAACACCGACGCAGGTGGTACAACTGCCATAGCAGCTGGCGCGGTCAATACCACAGGGGCCATAACACTCAACGATGTAGTGAATGGCGCCAACGTCACTTTTAACGCAGGCGCTGGTGCAATCACCGCAACCAATCCCGCCAATGATTTCAGCGGCGTTACCACTTTAACCGGCAGCACAATACAAGTTGTTGATTTTAATGCGCTTACTGCGGTGCTGAACGCTACCGGTGCATCTAGCCTCACAGCGGGTGGTAATCTTGTCGTGTCGGGCGTTACGGTAGGGCTGACGACTACCACTGTAGGCACCGGCACCACCAACTTCGGCATAACCACAGTAGCAGGCAACCTCGCCAGCACCAGCGCGGGCGCAGTCACACAAAGTGGCGCGCTGATTGTAGGCGGCACCACCAACATCAACGCCGGGGCCAACCCGATCACCCTGACCAACGCGGGCAACGACTTTACCGGCGCTGCTACGTTTACCGGTGGTATAGTGCAAGTAACTGATTCTAATGCACTTTCCGCCATACTCGCAGCGAGCGGCGCAAGCACCCTTAGCGCAGGTGGCAACCTCAGTATCGCGGGCAGCACAGCCGCATTGACCACCACCAGCGGTGGCGCAGTCAGCCAAACCGGCGCATTAATCGTAACCGGCAACACCAACATCAACGCCGGTGCCAACGCGATTACATTGAACAATACAGGCAACGACTTCCAGGGCCCCCTGTCATTGACCAACAGCGGCGCAAACAACATCGCCATCACCGATGCCAACGCCTTAATCCTTGGCGCATGGAACATAGGCACCGGCACACTCGATGTAACCACCAACGGCGCCATTACCCAATCAGGCACCATCACACAGGCAGCCGGTGCAGGCCCTGCAACCATCGACGCCGGCAGTGGCACCATCACCCTGAACGCCTCGAACAACGACTTCACCGGCCCATTGAGACTGAATGGCGGCGTAACCCAGATCACCGACAAAAACGCCCTGACGCTGAGCACACTGAACACCGGCGCACTGACCGTAACCTCTACCGGCGCACTAAATCTTGGACAAGGCGCAGTAGGTGGCGCACTCACCGCCAAGAGCAACAACAACGCCATAACCCAGAGCGGCGCACTAACCGTAGCGGGCACATCCGACATCAATGCCGGCAGCAACACCATCACCCTGAACAACGCCAGCAATGACTTCACAGGCGCATTGAGCGCCAGTGGCGGAACCGTTCAGATAACCGACATGAATACCCTGCTACTCGGCTCACTGAACGCAACAACACTGACACTGGCATCGGTCAACACCAACCTGCAGGGCACATTAAGCACCCTCAGCAACTTCAACCTGCCCAGCGGCATATTCACCATCAATCCCGGCGGCGCACTCACCACAGGTGCTGCCAGCATAGCGGCGGGCGCCACACTGGCGACAGGCGGCTCATTCACCGCCACCGGGCCAATAACCGTCGGCGGCATACTGCAAGGCTCACCCACTGGGCCGATCACAGCCACAGGGCAGACCGTCACCGTAACCTCGGGCGGCCTGCTAAACCTGAACGGTGGATCGATCACCGCCACCACCCTTGCCAATCAAGGCTTGCTCAAAGGCATAGGCACCATCAACGCCAACGTAAACAACGACGGCACGATGTCGCCGGGGGCGTCACCTGGGCTGATGAATATTGCGGGTAATTTCGTGCAGGGGCCTACGGGGTTGCTGAATATCGAGATCGGTGGAGTTATACCGGGCACGGGCTTTGATAAAGTAGCTGTTACCGGCAATGCGACATTGAACGGTGTGCTGGCGATAGCCCAGTTTGGGAATTTCGTGCCAGCATCGACGGATGGATTCCGCTTCCTGACGACGGGTGGCACGATCAACGGCACGTTCTCTACAATTCTGGTGCCCGCTGCTTTTGCGGGCATGAGTTTTAGCTACCAGTCTCAGTTTACCGATGCGCTGGCGTCTGCGCAGATTTCTTCTGCGCCGCAGTCTTCAACGAACATGTTGATAGCAGCAACGCAGCCCATCGTAATTTACGAAGAGAAAGAAGCCTTTACCGAAGAGCAGAAGAAGGCTATTTTGGATCAAACGTGCAAGTAACTCATACAACAGGCAGCGCAGTGTCTGTTGTATTTTGGGATTGAGCAGTAACCCATGAGTGTGCGGTGAGGTTTAAAAAGTTTTTAAAAACTAATAACTTACGATATATTTCTCATGGTCTACTTGATAGTTTGGCGTGGCGTGCAACAAAAAAATATAAATAAAAACAACAGGTTATGTAAAGCCCGGCTTTGCCTCAGCGCTTTGTCGCTTTCGGTAACGTTGGCGTACGCCCAGCAGCCCACCGCACAGAGTAATTTGACTGGTGCATCACAAAGCGCGTCCGGCCCTGTATTTGATATTAAACGCTATGAATTGACGGGTAACACGCTGCTGACTACCGAGCGTATTCAGGCACTTATTGCGCCGCACGTAGGCGCGCAACGCTCGTTGGCCGACGTGCAGCGCGCACAAGCAGCGGTTGAAGACGGATATCGTAGCCTGGGCTACGGCACGGTTCAGGTAACTTTGCCAGAACAAGACATCACATCGGGCGTTATTCAGTTTCGCGTATTGCAGCCCAAAGTGGGTAAGGTTGTGCTCGATGGCAATCTTAATTTCGACAGTACTAACGTTCGGGCAAGCCTTCCTACCATACGAGAAGGGCAGATTCCCAATTCACACGATATTGCACGGAATCTTCAAATAACCGGCGAGCATCCCGTTAAAAAAACCACCGTGCTGTTGCGCACCTCGGATAACCCTGAGATTGTTGACGTGAACGTCAAGGTTGAGGACGACCGGCCCTGGCGGTTTGTGTTTACCCTCGATAACACTGGCAATAGCGATACGGGCTACTTGAGATCGGGCATCGGCCTTCAGCACACCAATTTATTTAATCGCGATCATACGGGGTCGTTTCAATACGTTACGTCACCGTCAAATCCGAGCAAAGTGAACATTTTTGGTTTGGGCTACCACATTCCGCTCTACGGCCTGAATAGTTCCATCGATATTGTCGGTGGCTATTCAAACGTGAATTCTGGTGTGGTGCAGGGCCTGTTCAATGTGGCGGGTAGTGGCACAATTTTTGGCGCAAAGTGGAATTATGTCCTGCCCAAATTTGCCAGCATAGATCATAAACTTTCGCTGGGTATGGACTACCGTGCGTTTCACAACAACGTTACCTTGGCCGGCGTGGGGTTGGTGCCCGATATCACTATTCGTCCCGTAACGCTGGGGTATAGCGGAAACTATCGCGGCGCGTCGTCTGATATCAGTTTCAATATGAGCGTTTCGGCGAATGTTCCCGGCGGCAACGACGGCGGCTCGGCTGATTTTGCGCGCTCACGGGCCAGTGCAACGGATCACTACCTTATCTATCGCGCTGGCGTAAGTTATCAAACCACATTTGCGAAAGACTGGCAGGCTCGTGCATCGGTTACCGGGCAATATACGCGTGATGCCTTGGTTTCTGGTGAGCAATTTGGTTTGGGTGGCCCTGATAGCTTGCGTGGTTTCCTGGTGCGCGAACTCAATAATGATAGAGGTGTAGGCAGCCAAGTTGAGTTGTATACCCCCGAACTTGCACCCAAAATTGGCCTCCCGGACAAATTTCGCATACGTCTGATCGGCTTCTACGAGAATGGGCAAGTGTGGCGCAATAAAGCGCTGCCAGGCGAAGTTACGAATAAGTTCGTAGCGGATGCCGGCTTGGGAATGCGGCTGAACTACGGTAAGGCTTTAAGCCTGCGCTTCGATGTGGCCAACATACTTAATCCTGTTGGAACACGCCAACGCGGTGAAAACCGCATCGCCGCAGGCATGGCGCTAGTGTTTTAACGCGCAGGCGCGGACAGTTGTCCAGTACTGCGGTGGTATAATAGGCACTTCGGGGCGTAGCGCAGCCTGGTAGCGTACCTGCATGGGGTGCAGGTGGTCGGAGGTTCAAATCCTCTCGCCCCGACCATAAAATCAATGACTTAGCGAGTTTTAGAGTTTGAAAATTCTGCTAGTTTTCAAACGAGTTTGAAAATTCCTCGGTTTTCGACCGTAACGGTCACACTGCTTTCTTCGCCGAGACCCTGGGCAGCGGAATCACTTCATCCGGTTTGCGGCCGTAGACGCGGCGGGTAGTGCGCGGCTCTACGTGGTCCCCACGCTTCATCGCATTTTCCAGATCCGGACTATCGGACAAGGCCTTGGCTTTGATGTCGTGAAAGTGGATGGCGTGCGCATCCTTGAATCCGGCCGCTTGCCTGGCGCGTTGCCACATGCTGTTAAATGCCGTTTCCGAGATAGGTTTTCCCAATCGGGTGAGAAACAGCAGAGCACTGTCGAGGTCGGCAACTTCCTTATGGGCGCCACGCACCTTATTGCGAACTTCCATCGTCGAGGCAATCACATCCCGAAGATCATCCGTCCATGGTACAAGTTTGCGCCGGGCGCGAGATCCAGCACGCCGCTTGTTCGGGGTGAACCAAACTCCCGCGTCAGTGATGTCCGCCAGCGTAAGACGTAGAATCATACCGCGCCGTGCCCCGGTCATTTGCGCGATGTCCATCATGCACTGGAGAACTGGTCCCGCCTTCGCATAGATGTCCTTAAACATCTGATCGGTGACATACAGATCTCGCGGGGCTTCCGCGTTGTATTCAATCTGCAAGCACGGGTTGTACTCTGTGTAACCCCACAGCGTTTTTGCGAGGCGGAAGATCCGCGATAGGCACTGAATTTCCTTGTTCGACGCGACGGGACGTCCGTTAGCGATCAGAGTTTTATTTTCCCCTACAGTGCGAAACACCTGGCGCACAGCCTCCGCGCGCAAGTATTGCGTAATGTCCAGCGAACGAAGGAAGGGACCTGCCGACGCCTCAGCCTCACTCTTAGCGTATCGGCGGGTTCCAAATGCTTCCCGGAGATTCCTGCAGTAGCGCGTGTGTTCAGGTTTTGTTTTCGGATGAAGTGTAGGCAGGATGTCGCGTTCATACCGCGCAATCAACTCACTGAGAGTCCCGACTGTCGTTTCCTCTTGGGGCACGTTGATCACGAACACCTTGACCCACTGCTTGCGGGCCTCGGCCTTATCCGCGCCCAAGGCCACACAGTTTTTGTCGGGGAACGCGGTCTTGAATATGCGCCTCATCTCTTCGTTCACAGGACGCATGTAATAGCGCCCCTTGACTTGGTAAACGCCAAGCGGGAGGTCCTTCGCTTTTTCTCTGGGTCTGCCCACGAGCATTATCGTACTCCCTTATTTACCAGTTCTGCAACCTTTGAAACAGCGAGCCGGAGTTGAGCAAGCGCTTCGATCGCGTCAGCCATGCTTTCGAAAGTGTTCCATCGGTGGCCGCATCGTGAACACTGGCGGCGCCTCTGAATTGCGTGCTCCGTGGCGTCAGTTTTCAGAACCGTGTGCTCACCGTTTTGGCATATCGGGCAATGCATGCTCGTCTCAGGCTCGCCGAGGTTCGTCCACACACACCGGTTGCTGCTCAGCGTGAAAAAGTAGGGGTTGCGTAAGGATTCGTGCACGCGAGTTTTCGTGTTGCGATCCCATTCATTCGCCTTTCAATTGCGTGTAACTCTGTAACGTTCGTCAATGTTTACTGCTCAATACTTTGGTCGGTGCCGCGTTGCCGCTTCGTCTGAGCGGCTTACCAAGTTTCTTCATCTTGCCTTGTCTCGAATGATAGAGGTGCTTGTAACCCTCACAAAAATAGGGGGGGTTGGGGGAAAAAAGGCCCCATTCACCCCCGCGTCGACTAAAAATCCCGATTAGGCTTCATGCCTTGGCCTGAAAGGCGCTGCAGATTTGCATTCATGGTGCACGCTGGACATACCTGCGAATCCAGTGGCTTGCTGAGCGTGGTGGGGAATTTGAGCAAGCATGCGGGACATCGTCTGAGCTTCACTGCCGCCCCTGGCGTTTGCGTGAGGAAGGCAGTATGGGCGAGCAGGGCATACGCTTGATTGATGTCCAGCCGCTTGGTCGCTGTTGCCTCAGTGAGTTTTTGCGTGATGCTTAAATATGCCTTGAATGCGGCGAGCAGCCGCCATCCTCGGTGCAGGGGTGTCTTGGTAATCAGCTGCATACGCTCATAGCATTCCAGAAATATGCCGCATTGAAGGGCCCACGCCGCCGAAGTATGGTTGGTGCGCAGGGCAAAGTAATCGGCCCGTCCCTGCATCAGCGGCCCCGCAGGTGGTACCACGCCACGCAGCGCCTTGTATAGTTCATGGATACGGCGATGGGGCAGGTGCGTATGCCGTTCAATCAGCTTTGCCTTGGCGCCGGCCAGGACCATGCCGTGGGCCAATTCCAGATAGGCGATAGACCACCGTGGATCGCGCGGATCTGCATCCTCCGGGAGCGGCGTCACGCCCGTCCACTGGATTTTGTGGAGGTGCGTGTCATGATCAACGCAGTCGCGTGGTGCTGGCCGGCGAGTGATTGCATGCCTGCACCCCTGCTAAACGCGGTGGTGGAAAAGCGCACGATGGGTCCTCTCAGGGTCAACGCCAGCAGCGCGATATCCTCGTCGGACAGCTTGCCGAGCCATTCAACCAGCTCCATCGTAATACCTAGTCGAATCAGCATTTCCGGATTGCCTGCGCTGACGTCCATGGCGGCCAGGCGCGCAATAGTCAAAAACCGGCGATTGAGCTCCATCACATGCAAGGCGTTGTCGCGGGCCTGCCTCGCGGATTGCAGGGTAATTGCAAGGTCGTTGGCATCGTAGGCAATCTGGCCCAGACAGGCCGTTGCATATTCGAGATACGCCTGCTGATCCGCGTTGAGGGGCCCCAGCCAGTGCTCGGCAATGCAGCGATTCAGTGCTGTGAAGTCATCCATGTGGCAACTGACTATGCGTTGGATTGATTCGCTTGTTTGCCACAAGTCGCATCGCGGTTGGGTGCCAGATTGATGGCGCAGGCTGGCAGCCATCCACAGGCGTCGTTTGTGCCCGCAGGGTATGAAATCGACCCAAAGCCTGCGGTGGTTGCCTGTGAAGACATACAGATTATAGAGATCGATTAAGAAATAATGTATATACTTATATTAATTATCTATACTTATGTAAATACAGTCAACAAAAAAGTGCCATACAATTATGTAAAATGTCTAAAAAATAGATATAATCGCTATATGTTTACTTTCAGACCGGTTGCCCATGAATTGGGCCTCACCGGTCGCTCAAGGTGACGATATGGCTGCCGCGCAAAGAAAGCCGGTAATTCACGAAGAGATCCCTGCTGACCCCGGCAGAAAACCTCGCACTGACCCGCAGCGCCTGAAAGCATTTGCTCAGCAACTCAACGTAATGCTGGGTGAACTGGGCTTGCCAGAGCGCGGGCGTGCGCGCGTGATCAAGGACCGCGTTGGCGTGAGCGGTGCAACTGCCGCGAACTGGCTGCGCGGGGACAGCTATCCCAGCTTCGAAGAACTGGGCCGGATCGGGCGCCTGGGCGTGGATCCCTTGCGCCTGCTATCCAAGGAAACGGATATCGCGCCATCTGCCGCCAAATCCAGCGTAGCTACCTCGGCGGATTCCAAGCGGCTGGCTAAACTCATCGAATCCAAACAGCTAACGCCATTGATAAGTCTGCATTCCAGCGATGGCGAATGGGATCATACGGCGCTGCCCAATCGCGTCTGGCAGCAACTGCTCGGCCATGACGTCAGTGGGTTCGTGCTGCTGTTCATGAAGGGCGAGGCGATGGGGGATCGGATCAAGGATGGCACGCCGCTGCTGATTGACACAAACGCCACGCAGATCACTGAAGATAACGGACTTTACGCGCTTCTGCTCGGGGAGTCGGTCATGGTGCGTCGCGTGCAGCGGCGGTTGCAGGGTGGTTATCTTATTACCAGTGACAATCCCTCGATCGCTCCTGAAACCATTAGTCAACTGGGATCGCACCTAGATGCATCGGCGAAAGCCGGTGAAGTTTTGGTGCTGGGGCGCGTTGCAATGGCGATACTGAAGCTATAGGCGAGCTTCGTGTTGGTAGCCGCCGCTACATATTGTAAAGAAGGATTACTGGTCCAATTTCTATTTTGGTGAAGTGTCTGCTCGATGGGTAAGGATTGGTGAAGCCAGAGCCAGGGGAGTTGTCGCGCAGAGCGTCCGGTCCGCCCCTCGACAGCCGCCATTCATTAACGAATACGCTATGGCGGTTAATCGGCCTTTCCGGTCGTTGACGTTCCGCGCTGCCACCGGCTGCAATGCGCAGGTCAGCGGACATAGGTGAAAAAATCGGATCGAACGGCCGCTTGCTACGTAAGCCTATGGCAGCATCCGACCCAATGGCGAAGTTCGCAAAATGGGAA
>CANKUB010000029.1 GCA_947486575.1 Betaproteobacteria bacterium
CGCCGCCTGCGCCTGCGTCACGCCTCGATTCAACGCGGCAATCACCCGATTGCGAAGTTCGTCTTGTGCTACCGCCGGTATGTGCTTCATGCTTTGTGTCGTCATGCCCTAACAACGTACTAGGACATGTTTGGTTGACTTGTTAATAATTACAATTTTCATCGAGAATCTCCTTTTCATGCATTGTTTGGCCACAGATTTTTCAGCAACGATCACACGGCAGCCGTGGTTTACCGAAGCTGCCGGATGTGCGCTGCTCGCGCAGGGCCAGTACGTAAAACACAAAATAGCCCGCGAACACCATGCTCGCGATTAACCAACCCCAGTTTTTTGCGATCCATGCGAGCATATTTGGCCTCGTGTTTGACAACTACCAGCGCAACAACCAACTGCCAATCATGCCGCCCGCCAAGGCAGGAATCAGCATGCCAAGCAGATACCAGATGCCGATAAAGGGCGCGGCCAGTTCGGGGCAGTAAAATGAATACGCCAGCGCGCCCAGCGCGCCCGCAAACAAGCCCGATGCCGCGCCCGCCAGCGCAGGGCGCACCGGCGCAAGGGACCGCATGACCCACAGTGCTGCAACGAATGAGGGCGCCGACAAAAGCGCGATATTGATCGGGCACACTTGCCACGAAACACCCAATATCAGATAGCCGCGTGATTCGGGTGCCGCCATCCCCAGCGCTACGGCCGCCAGCAACCACAGTACGAGCACGGGTACGGCCAGCGCCAGCGGCGCATGCCCCACTCGCATACCCGGACGCGACAGGCGCAGCGCCACGGTGTACGCGCCCACGAGCAACGTCGCGGCAAACGCGAGCTTCGCCCAAAACATGGGCAACAGCGCCGCATCCGCAAGATCGCGCCGCACACCCAGCCACATTACCATCAGCAACACGGTACCCAGCGTGCCACAGCCCAGTATCATGGCGCTATGCCGCCGAGCCTGTTGCCCATCAACAGCAGACACGCCGTTAGCAAGCAGAGTAATCAGTTGATCGGTTTTCATGATGCGTTGCGAATGAGTAACGCCAGCTTTTTAAGCCCGCGATGCACCGCCACTTTGACCGCAGATTCAGACATGCCCGTCAGTTGCGCGGCTTCGGCCACAGAGCGCCCTTCCAGCTTGGTATAAATAATCGGCAAACGCTGGCCATCGGACAATTGATCAAGCAACCCCGCAATATCTCGGCGTGCGTCACCAGCGTCTTGATCCGATGCGGTAAACACCGCCAGTTCGTCATCCAGTGGATCGTGCAGCGCATCACGTTTGGCGCGCCGCCGCAACATATCGATCATTTTGTAGCGCGCAATGGCGTACACCCACGCAGTCAGCGGCTGCGCTGCGTCATAGGTGTGGCGCTGGTTGTGTACGGCCAACAACGTCTCTTGCACCAAATCCTCCACTTCATCCGGCAAGCCGGCGAGTCGCCCGCGCAAAAACGCACGCAGGCGCCCACTCAAATCCTGCAAAAACTGCTGATATGCAGCGCTCTCTCCAGCCAACCCGCGCAGCAATAGTGCACGCAAGCGGATTTCAGTCCCGTTTACATTGACATCGACATTTGCGTTTACGCTCACGCGGCCTGTGCTCCTAGTTCGTTCGATTTGGGCAATCGGTTACAGTCAGCGCACGAGCGTTCTGTGCGGGGGGGTATTGCCCTGTAACTTTTCGCCATAGCGCCACGAATTACTTTCAAATTGCACCTGCTACAAATGCGCGCGTTGCACTAACATGGGGCGAATTCAAATTTCCATTTAAAATCAAATGCTTGCATTTAATGCATTTTGTTTGACAATCCGGTGAAAGGTACCACGCCTGGCTTCGACAAAGTAAAATGCGCTTTTCTTACAAGCTTAAGTATTCCCAGCCGCAGGCCAACAATAACAATTCACTGGAGTTTTATCGATGCGCGCCACCCTGCCGCTGATGGAAATCAGCGACTTCCCAGCGATACGCCGCACACGGCTCGATACGTTACAAGTCAATCTGGGCTACAAGTGCAATCAAAGCTGCCTGCACTGCCACGTTAATGCGGGGCCCACGCGCACCGAGGCGATGAGCCGCGAGACGATGTTTGAAGTGATCGCGTTTTTGAAGTCGGCAAACATCGCCGTGCTGGATTTAACCGGCGGTGCGCCGGAGTTGAATCCGCATTTCCGCTTACTGGTCAAAGCCGCGCGCGACATTGGCGTGCGGGTGATAGATCGCTGCAATCTCACCATTCTGCACGAGCCGGGGCAGGAAGACCTTGCCGATTTCCTGCACGATAACGCAGTGGAAATTGTGGCGTCGCTGCCGTGTTATCTCGAAGATAACGTGGATCGTCAACGCGGCAAGGGCGTGTTTGATTCCAGCGTCCGCGCGCTGCAATTGCTCAACGGCAAAGGTTATGGCAAACCGGGTTCGCCACTGAAATTGAGCCTCGTTTACAACCCGCAGGGGGCGGTACTGCCGCCTGCGCAAGGCCCGCTAGAAGCCGATTACCGCAAGCATCTAAGCGAACACTTCGGCATCACGTTCACAGAACTATTTGTATTGACCAACATGCCGATTCAACGCTTCGGCAGCACGCTGATTTCCAAAGGCCAATTCGAGCACTACATGGATGTGCTGAAAAACGCCTATCAACCCGCCAATCTGGATTCAGTAATGTGCCGATCACTGCTGTCGGTGGATTGGAAAGGCTACGTTTACGATTGCGATTTCAATCAAATGCTCGGCCTGCCGCTGGCGTGGAAAAATAAACCGCGCACGCATTTGCGTGAGCTGATGGGCGCAGATATTGCCAATAATCCCATCGTGGTGAAAGACCATTGCTACGGCTGCACGGCGGGGCAAGGTTCGAGTTGCGGTGGTGCATTGGTCAATTAAATAATTCAATAAAAACAAATAGTTACGGTATGCTCGAATCTTCTTTCGCCTTTGCGTTTTGGGGCTTTCTTTTTTTGTATGGCGGCCTCATGTATGCGCTGACGCCGCGCGCGCATTCGGTCGCAGGGTTTTTTCGCGGCGAAGATGCGAGCGGCCACGCCGCCAGCGGCTGGGCATTGACTTGCAGCATTTTTATCAGCTGGATATTTGCGAAATCAGTCACCAACGCAGCCAACCTTGGCGCGACATACGGTGTCGTCGGCGGCCTGGCCTACGCAACGTATTGGTTGTCGATCCCGGTGGCGGGCATCGTGATTTACTGGCTGCGCACGCGCCATGGCGCCACCGGCCTGGTGCCGTTTTTAATTGCGCGCTACGGACGTTTCGCCGCCATCGCTTTCATGCTGGCAATTTTGATACGCCTTTACAACGAAGTGTGGAGCAACACTGCGGTTGTCGGCGCGTACTACGGCAAACCGGGCACGGGTATTTTCATCACGGCGGCACTGTTGTTTACCGCGGCGGCACTGTGTTACAGCCTGAAAGGCGGGCTGCGCAGCTCTATTGTCACCGACGTCATCCAATCAGTATTGTTTGTGCTGGTGATGCTGGTGGTGCTGTTTCTGGTGTTACCGCAGCATGGCCCGGCGAAGCTGCTGTCCATAGGAGAGTTTCGTCTCAGTGCCGGTGTTGACCTGCTGTTGGTGGCATTGCTGCAAGTGATTTCGTATCCGTTTCACGACCCGGTGCTCACCGATCGCGGCTTTATCACCGAAGAAAAGACCATGCTGCGCGCGATGGTGTGGTCAGGCGTGCTGGGCTTTATCTGCATATTTGCGTTCAGCCTCGTCGGCGTACACGCCACACTCGAAGGCTTGCCTGGTGGCGACAACATGCCGGGCGAAGTCGCACGCGCATTTGGCGCGATTCCTTATCTCATGATGACGCTGGTGATGATTTTGGCTGCGGGTTCAACGCTAGACTCAACCTTCGCCTCGGTGTCGAAAGCCGTGGGGCAAGAAATTCCATTGCTCGCGGGCCGCACACCCGGCGCGCGCGCCGTACAAATCGGCATGTGGACCATGTTGATATTCGCGCTGCTCGGCAATCTGCCGATGATCGCGGGAACCGATATTCTGAAAGCCACAACCGTTAGCGGGACGATGGTGATGGGCTTGGCACCGATATTTCTGCTCGCGCCGCTGGTGAAATATTCGCCGTGGAGTTTCCATCTCGCGTTCTGGCCCGGCGTGATCCTCGGCGTGCTGCTCGCGTTAGACGCAATTCCCGCGTCGTGGGCCATCGGCAACGGTAAATATGCGCTGCTGCTGGGAACCAATTTCTATGGCCTGATGATCTGCTTTGCGGGATTCCTGCTGCCGCTCCTGTGGCAACGTTGGGCCCATGCAGCCCGGGCGTAGCTGCCCGCTGCACTACCGCTACGCGCCTGGCGCTATGGTGCGTGAAGCCGATTTCAATGCTGATACGCTGTATGTCATTGGCGGGCTTTACGGCAACGCGCCTGCGCTGAAAGCCGTACTGGCACTCGCGCAACGCGAGCGCACCGCAGTGACCCTGGCGTTCAATGGCGACTTCAACTGGTTCAATAGCGACGATGCGGGCTTTTGCGCGATCAACAACGAAGTGCTGCGCCATCGCGTGCTGCGCGGCAATGTCGAAACCGAAATCGCCAGCGATGATAGCGACGCTGGCTGCGGCTGCGCTTACCCGGTGCACATCAGCGATGCTGAAGTTGAGCGCTCGAACACGATCGCCACAACGCTGCGCGAAACCGCACGCCGCCATCCGGCGCTGCGCGCACAACTGGCTGCGCTGCCGATGAATCTTGTAGCCGCTGTGGGCGGTGTACGTGTGGCAATGGTTCATGGAGATATGGAATCACTGGCAGGCTGGTCGCTGGCGCAAGATGCACTTGCCATTGAAGAAAATATGAATATTATTAAAAAACAAATAGTTACATCAAAATGCCGCATTCTGGCCAGCAGCCATACGTGCTTGCCGGTGGCGCTCACGCTCAACACGACACTCGGACATAGCGCCATTTTCAACAACGGCGCGGCGGGCATGCCAAATTTTCGCGGCGAACAATTTGGGATGATCACGCGTATCTCCGTGGTGCCAGCGCCGTTCCCGGCGCTTTACGGTACACGTGTCGGTGATCTTCACGCAGACGCCATAGGCGTGCGTTATGATCACGCGCGCTGGCAGCACGAATTTCTCGCCAATTGGCCTGCGGGCAGTGCCGGGCATGTGTCGTACCATCAAAGAATCACCCAAGGCCCGGCTTACAGCATGGCCGATGCCAACCGCCTGAATGTAAGCAATCGCCATACAGTGCGACCAACATCTGTCGCCTGAGACAGGCTCGAAAACGGTACAGGGAATCGTCATGAAAAAAAGCAAACTACTGGTGTTCGCCATCATCGCTGCCGCCATCGCGGCATTCTTTATATTCGATTTGAAGCAGTATTTCAGCCTTGACTACTTTAAATCGCAGCGCGAGCTCATCGATGCCTATGTTGCGAGCAAGCCACTGCAAGCGGGGCTGATCTTCTTCGCCATATACGTAGTAGTCACCGGGCTCTCGCTGCCGGGTGCAGCCATCATGACCTTAATAGGCGGCGCAGTATTCGGCCTGTTGTGGGGGACGGTTCTGGTGTCGTTTGCCTCCAGCGTGGGCGCAACGCTGGCGTTTCTGGCATCGCGCTTTTTGCTGCGTGATTGGGTGCAGGCCAAATTCGGCGACAAACTCAAACCTATCAACGACGGTGTTGCAAAAGAAGGCGCGTTTTATCTGTTTGCGTTACGGCTGGTGCCCGCCTTTCCGTTTTTCGCCGTCAATTTGTTGATGGGCCTGACCGCCATTAAGACCGTGACGTACTACTGGGTCAGTCAACTTGGTATGCTGGCAGGAACCATTGTGTTTGTTTACGCGGGCACGCAGTTGGGCGCATTCAAAGTGGGCGCGGGCCTAATTTCCGCGTTTGTGCTGCTCGGCATTTTCCCGCTGATTGCCAAGAAGTTTCTCGATGCGCTCAAGGCGAAAAAGGTTTACGCCAAATGGCAACGCCCGGCTTCGTACGATCGTAACGTGGTGGTAATCGGTGCAGGGTCGGCAGGCTTGGTAACATCGTACATCGCTGCGGCAGTCAAAGCCAAGGTCACGCTGATCGAACGTCACAAGATGGGCGGCGACTGCCTGAATACCGGCTGTGTGCCGTCGAAAGCGCTGATACGCTCGGCGAAACTGTTGTCACACGTCAAGCGCTCAAAAGAATTCGGCATTCGTTCCGCGAGTGCAGATTTTGATTTTGCTGAAGTGATGGAGCGCGTGCAAACCGTCATCAAAGAAATCGAGCCGCATGATTCCGTAGCGCGTTATTCCGGCCTGGGCGTCGAGTGCGTGCAGGGCGAAGCCACCATCGTGTCACCGTGGGCAGTGAAAGTCAAAACCGATGCGGGTGAGAAAACCTTCACCACCAAAAACATCGTCATCGCCACCGGCGCGCGGCCTTTTGTGCCGCCGATACCGGGGCTGGCCGAAGCGAACCCGCTGACGTCGGATAACGTGTGGAATCTGCGCAAATTACCCAAGCGCCTGATCGTGCTCGGCGGCGGCCCCATCGGCAGCGAACTCACGCAATGCTTCGCGCGCTTTGGCTCTGAAGTAACGCAAGTGGAAATGGCGCCGCGCATACTCATACGCGAAGACCCGGAAGTCTCCGATCTGGTGATGAAACGTTTTCAGGCTGAGGGCATCAACGTGCTGGTCAATCACAAGGCCAAGCAGGTGGTGGTTGAGAATGGCGAAAAATTCCTCGTCGTCGAGAACAACGGCACGGATAAACGCATCGCCTTCGATGAAATTCTCTGCGCTGTCGGCCGCGTCGCCAATCTCACGGGTTTCGGCCTTGAAGCGCTCGGCATCCCCGCACAGCGCGTGGTTGAAGTGAACGAATACCTCGAAACCATTTATCCGAATATTTTCGCCTGCGGCGACGTGGCTGGCCCCTATCAATTCACGCATATGGCTGCGCACATGGCGTGGTATTGCGCGGTGAATGCGCTGTTTGGCAATTTGAAGAAATTCAAGGTTGATTATTCGGTGGTGCCGTGGTGTACGTTTACCGACCCCGAAGTGGCGCGAGTAGGCATTAACGAGACGGAAGCGAAGGAAAAAAACATTCCGCACGAGGTTTACACCTACGGCATCGACGATCTCGATCGCGCTATCGCCGATGGCGAAGCGCACGGTTTCGTTAAAATCATCACGCCACCCGGCAGCGACAAAATACTCGGCGTCACCATCGCCGGGGAACACGCCGGCGATTTGCTGGTCGAATACGTTGCGGCGATGAAGCACGGCTTTGGTCTGAATAAAATACTCGGCACCATGCATATTTACCCGACGCTGGGCGAAGCCAACAAATACGCGGCAGGCGTGTGGAAAAAGGCGCAGACCACCGAGCAGCAGTTACAGTTTGCCGCAGCATTCAACGAATGGCGGCGTGGGTCAGGCGGTGTCGGCGCGGTTGTGAGTGCGGCGTTTGGGTTACTGGGGCAAGGCACGAAAGCTGCGCCGCAAGTAGAACGTCATTAAACAAGGCGAGGTTAATTATGATTAAAAAACAAATAGTTACGATATTTTTACTGTGGTTGTTCGCAACTGCTTCCGCTTTTGCACAATTCGATCACACCCATGCGCAATGGAATACGCTGCTGAAAAAACATGTGGTCTTGGTGGATGGCGGCAAAGCCTCGCAGATGCGCTACGCAGGCATGTCGGCTGACCGCGCCGCGCTGAAAACGTATCTCGATACGCTGGCCAAAGTGAGCGAAGCTGACTTCAAGGCGTTCAACAAAAACCAGCAACTGGCGTTTTTGATCAACGCCTACAACGCCAACATGGTGGAAAAAATTCTGCTGCGTTATCCCAATATCAAATCGGTTTGGGATTACGGCAAGCTGATCGGCAATCCGTTCAAGGATAACTTCATTAACCTGTTCAGCCGCAAGATGACGCTCGATAATATTGAGCACGACACCATCCGTGCCAAGGGCGTACACGACGATCCGCGCATACACTTTGCGGTGAATTGCGCATCCATCGGCTGCCCCATGCTGCGCGAAGAGGCGTTTGTCGCAGACCGCATCGATGCGCAACTCGACGAACAGGTCACGCGCTTTCTGTCCGACAAATCGCGCAACCGCTACAGCGCAACCAGCAATGCGCTCGAAGTCTCGGAGATTTTCAAATGGTATGCCGTCGATTTCACCAGCGGACTGAAAGGCATTAAATCGCGCGAGCAGTTCTTCGGAAAATACGCGAACCTGCTCACGGATAACGCTGAACATCAAAAGATCGTGCGTGATGGCAAAGCCGAAATCAAGCATCTGGATTACAACTGGGGACTGAATGAAGCGCGTTGATCGCCGTTTTATCGGTACATGAGCAACGCGTTAAAACTTGCGCGGCTGCTGCAGGTGCTGCGCAGCGGTGAACAACTCGCCGCGCAAACCGCGTTACAGCAGTCGCAAATGGCGCCTTTACCGTGGATGTCACGCGCGCTTGCTGCGCAGGCTGCACAAGAGCGCAGCCACGCGACAATAGCTGCGACAGCGCTGACGCTTATTGGCGAAAGACACAGTGCAGTCAATGTCATGCAACCGCTGTACCAGCGCCTTGGTCTTGATCTGGATACAGGTAACCTCGCAGACACCATGCTTGGCCTGCAAGGCGTGGTTGAGCATCTGGGTGAAGCGCTGCTGGAGGTTTTGGGTGCTCACGCGCATCCGGCTGGTGCCGTCTTACATGCGCTGCACGAAAAAGTATTGCGGCAGGAACGTGGTCATTTGCTGCTCGGCACGCGCTGTTTGCAAACGTTGAGAACAAGCACACATCAGCGTGACGTTATTGAGGAATACCGTATTTTGGGGCAAACCACCGCAATATCCGTGGCCACCCTGCTCGACGATGCGCGGCTGAATGCCCACGCATTCTGGGCAATCGTGGATGCCCGCCTCAGCGATTGGCAAGCGCACGCTTTGCGGCATTGATTTCCATCGTCATCCCCACGCTCAACGAAGAGCGCGCATTGCCGAAAACACTGGCGCACGTTGCAGCGCAACGCGTCGCGCATGAAATCGTGGTGAGCGATGGTGGCAGTTCAGACAACACCCGGCGCGTCGCCGAGAGTGCGGGGGCGCAGTGGGTTCAGGCCACGCGCGGGCGCGGCGCTCAGATGAACGCCGGCGCGCGCGCCACCTGCGGCGAGTGGCTGTTGTTTTTGCATGCCGATACGCAACTGCCGCCAACCGCGCTGGATGTCATCAGCGCTTTACCCCCGCAATTTGAAGCAGGTTGTTTTCATCAGTCGTTCAGCGCGCCACATCCGCTGCTGCGTGCGGTGTCGTGGTTGCACAACTGGCGCTGCAAACGCACCCAAATCATGTATGGTGATCAGGCAATGTTTGTGCGGCGGGGCGTGTTCGAGGCGCTGGGTGGGTTTCCCGAATCGGATCTGGAAGATGTGAAATTCTCTGAAAAATTGCGTGCGCGTTGTGCGCCGGTGTTACTGCCCGCGACGGTTGTTACCGATGCGCGCAAGTTTGTTGCGCATGGCATCGTGCGCAGTACGCTGCGAATTGTGCTGATTCTGTTGTGCCATCGATTGCAGTTGCCATTGGCAGGACGCCGGTTTTTTGAGGCGGTGCGGTAATGCTTTACGGAGAGCCGCGCTATTGCCACGCGGGTTCAATTTGACTATCGTCACCCCGTGCTCTCCATCATCATCCCCTGCCTGAACGAAGCAGACAACATCGCCGATGCGCTCAACGCGCTCGCGCCATTACGCGTGCGTGGTGTAGAGGTTATTGTGGTTGACGGTGGCAGCAGCGATGCCACCGTGTCACAAGCGCGTCCGCTGGCTGACCAGGTGATCACCGCTACACGCGGGCGCGCGATGCAGATGAACGCGGGGGCGGCACAGGCGCACGGAGATGTATTGCTGTTTTTGCATGCGGATTGCCGCTTGCCCGAGCGCGCAGATGGTCTGATTACCGATGGCATGAATCGCGCGCACAAAACGTGGGGCCGCTTTGATGTGGCACTGACGGGCACGAGCGCAATGCTCGGCAAAGTGGCCACGCTGATGAATTGGCGCTCGCGCTTAACCGGGGTTTCCACCGGCGATCAGGGACTGTTTGTCACGCGTACGTTATTCGAGGCGGCGGGCCGGTTCCCGCAGATTCCGCTGATGGAAGATGTGGCGATAACCAAATCACTCAAGCGCTACGGTGCGCCGCTCAATCTGCGCCATCGCATGACCGTGTCGGGCCGCCGCTGGGAAAAGCACGGTGTCTTGCGTACGATTCTGTTGATGTGGCGGCTGCGTTTGCAATACTGGCTGGGGGCCGACCCCGGCAAACTGGCTCGTATTTATACACCCCATGTCCCCAACAAGTTGTGACGCGGTCACTGAGTCGGTTCTGCCCGTGACCACAAAAATTGCCGATCCCGGTAAAACTGGCTTGTGGTATGATGTGTTGATGCTTTGATGTTAAGGCATCATACAGCAGCACGCAGCGTCACACAGGAGCATCTATGCGTACAACAGTGAACCTTGACCCGCAACTCATCAGCACGGCCAAGCGGCTGGCAGCAGCACGAGCGGTTGCGCTTGGAGACATTATTTCCGAGTTGGCAATTAAAGGTTTAGAAGCACAAGGGCGTGAGCAGGAAAAGCGCACGGTTAATCGTAAAAGTGGTTTTCCGGTATTTAAAGTCCCTGGTGACGCCCCAATGATCGGCCTTGATGATGTAAAGCGGGATGAAGATTGATGGGGAAGAAAGCGGCACCCGCGTCGCGACCGGCCTCAGGTGCCTACTCAGTTGCCTATTCAGGCACCCATCTTCTCGACGTCAATGTTTTGATTGCCTTGGCTTGGCCGCTGCACGTGCATCATGTGCAGGCACATGCCTGGTTTGAGGCAGTGGGGCAAAAATCATGGGCCACCTGCCCGCTAACGCAATTGGCATTTGTGCGTATTTCAGCGAATCCAAAAATTATTTCTGCTGCTGTCAGCCCTCGCGCCGCCGTGCAAACCTTGAGCAAGATGACTGCCTTGCCCGGTCATGTTTTTTGGGCTGATGATCTGGACGTAAACAATCTGGTCAGCTTTACCAGCAACGCGCTGGTTGGGCATCGACAAGTGACCGACGCCTATTTGCTCGAATTGGCGAAACACCACAGGGGTAAGGTCGCGACGCTTGATGCAGGACTGGCGGAGTTATTGCCGCTGGCGGAGCGGGCGGGCCGACTTGCGGCCATTCGCTAACAGAAGCAAGAACTAGCGCAACCAGCGCTATAGGAACTTCAAAAGCCCTTTTGACATACACCCCATGTCCCCAACAAGCTGTGATGCGTTGACGATCGTTTTTGCCAAAGCGCCAAGCGCGGGCGAGGTAAAAACACGGCTGATTCCGTTGCTAGGTGCGCAAGGCGCTGCGGCGCTGCATCGGCAACTGGTGCATCGCACGCTGGCTACCGCCACGGAAGCCGACCTGGGGCCGGTAGAGTTACACGCCGCGCCCGATATCAACGATGCTTTTCTACAAGACTGCGCGCGGCGCTTTGGTGTAGCGCTCGCGCCCCAGCACGGGTACGATCTGGGCGCGCGCATGAGTAACGCGCTGGAGGATGGCCTCGCGCGGCACTCGCATGTGATCATCATCGGCACCGATTGCCCGGTGCTGACCACCCAGCATCTACGTGATGCTAACACTGCCCTAGCCGAAGGCAATGACGCGGTGCTGATTCCCGCTGAAGATGGCGGTTATGCGTTGATGGGCCTGACACGTTGTGACGACACGCTGTTTGAAAACATTGCGTGGGGCGGTGATTGCGTGCTCGCCGTCACACGGGATCGTTTGAAAGCACTGAAGTGGGATTGGCGCGAACTCGAAACACTGTGGGATATTGATCGGCCCGACGATTATCGTCGCTGGTCAGAGCTATTAATTATCAATGAAAGCAAATATTTGGCATAGGTGGCGGCGCCTGGCGCTCGCTACTGCTGGCCTCAGCCTGGCTACGTTAGTGTGGGCGCAGGCCGACACTTTGCTGGTGGGCGTGTTCTCGTCGCTCAAAGCGGGCGCTGCACTGCCGGAACATTGGCAGCCGCTGGGCGTTTCATCGTCAACCCCGCGCACGCGTTACACGCTGGTTGATGATGGCGGCACCACCGTTTTACGCGCCGAAGCCACCGCATCTGCGTCGGGACTCAGTCGTAACATCAAGGTAAACCCTGCCGAATTTCCCGTCATTAAATGGCGCTGGAAAATTTCCAATTTGCTCAAAGGGAGCGACATCCGTACCAAGGACGGCGACGATTACCCTGCGCGCGTTTACGTGATGTTTGATTACCCGCTCGACAAGCTCTCTTTCGGTGATCGCACCAAGCTGCGCATGGCGCGCGCGCTGTACGATCCGAATCTGCCCGCAGCAACGATTTGCTATGTGTGGGATGGTAAAGCGCCCGCAGGCACCATCGTGCCCAGCGCCTACACCAATTTAATGCGTATGGTTGTGGTCGAAAGCGGCGCAGGCAGTGTTAACCAGTGGCTGATCACGGAGCGCGATGTTGCCGCTGACTTCAAGGCGGCATTTGGTAACAATGGTGACGCTGTGCCAACCATCACGGCCGTGGCCATTGCCACCGATACCGATAACACCGGTGAATCGGCGATTGCATTCTATGGCGATATTTCTTTTAATAAACAAAAGGTTAACAAGTAAGCGGCTTATTTTCGTTGCTTTTTACCGGAACATGGGGAAAAATACCCCCCTCTTTTCGGCATAAAAGTCTTGAAAATCAGTCCCTTAGGCCGCACATGCCATTGATAACGTCGCACTTGCCGATAGACTGCTGTCCAACTCCATTCACCTGCCGTTCTATCTATTAGCGCCCCCTTAGCAACGCATGTCTGATCTCTCCCAAATCGCTGCGCTACGCGCCTCTGCTGCTTCTCAGTTGCCCGTAGACTGGTATTTTGATCCACGTATTCATGCGCTGGAAAAACGCCTGCTGTTCGACGCCGGCCCCAATTACGCAGGCCATGAATTGTTGACGCCTGAAGCGGGTGACTATCACTCGCAGCAATGGGCGGGCGACGCAAAAGTCCTGGTGCGCAACAACGATGGCGTATCGCTGCTGGGCAATATCTGCCGTCACCGGCAAGCCATCATGCTGAACGGGCGCGGAAACACAAAAAACATTGTGTGCCCGCTGCACCGCTGGACCTACGCACTCGACGGCAAACTGCTGGGCGCACCGCAGTTCCCGCAGAGCCCTTGTCTTGATCTCGCGCAGACCCCGCTGCAAAACTGGAATGGTTTGCTGTTCACAGGCCCGCGTGACATCACGCGCGATCTGGGCGCGCTTGGCACTGCCAAAAATCTCGATTTCACCGGCTTCATGTTCGACCGCGTAGAAACTGAAGAATACGCCTGCAACTGGAAAACATTCATCGAGGTTTATCTTGAGGATTACCACGTCGAGCCGTTTCATCCGGGCCTAGCCGGGTTTGTAAACGTGGCCGATCTCAATTGGGAATTCGGCCAGTGGCACAGCGTGCAAACCTGCGGGGTCAAACACGGTCTCGCCAAGCCCGGCAGTGATGTGTACCGGCGCTGGCACGATCAAGTCAATCGCCGCAACGAAGGTAAAGTGCCCGCACACGGCGCGATCTGGCTGACGTATTTTCCGTCGCTGATGGTGGAATGGTATCCGCACGTGCTGGTAGTAAGCCACATTATTCCGCGCGGCCCTGAAGCCTGCACCAATGTCGTCGAATTTTATTATCCCGAAGATATCGTGCTGTTCGAGCGCGAATTCATCGAAGCCGAACGCGCCGCCTATCGTGAAACCGCGATTGAAGACCGCGAGATTTGCGAACGCATGACGGCAGGCCGCCGCGCACTGTATCTGCAAGGCGCGTCAGACGCGGGGCCGTATCAATCTCCACTGGAAGACGGCATGCAGCATTTTCATGAGTTTCTGCGACGGGAAATCGGGCCGCACCTGTCTGATCAATAGCGCTATAGTCGGCTGCTGCACGTGGGAAAACTGCGGTGCGCCGCTATGATTGCGGTACGGCGTGAGCGCTGTACCATAGCAGCCCAACAGCCTCATGCATGAACACGGTAGTGGCATACAACCCCGCCATGCTGGGCAGGAAACTGCGCACCGATAGATTGCTGCTACGGCGGAATCCAGTGCCCGCTGGCAACACCCGAAATCCCGCGCGCTCAAAAATACGCTTCGCTCTCGGCATATGCCAGGCGTGCGTCACCAGCACAATCGTGCGCACACTGGTTGGCGCAAGCAGCTTCATACTGTAGACGGCATTTTGCAGCGTATTGTCAGAATGCTCCTCGCTCCAGCGCACTGGTACGGAAAATTCCTGTTCCAGCGTCTGCTTCATCAGCCGGGCCACGGAATATTCGCCACTGCTCTTGCCCAGCCCCCCCGTTACCAACAGCGGCAAGCCTGTGCGGCGATGCAGAACAGCCGCCAACCGCACCCGTTCCAGTGTTGAGCCACCGACGGTATCTCCGCCATAATCCGGCGCAGCGGAATATATTCCGCCACCCAGTACGACGATGGCCTGCGCTTGCTGCATCTGTTCCACGGGCGTATGTGCGCCACGTTCAAGCCACCCCAAAAGCGAGCCTCCAACGGCATAGAGGGAGCACATCCAAGTCAGCCCCAACGACACGCCGAGTATCCATTTGCCCAATCGGGGGCGGCGCTTCAACAGCATAAACGCCGCTACACCCGCGATCAGAAAGTTAAGCGGCGGAAACAAAACTAGTTCGAAAATTTTGGTAAGCCACATGATCAAATCCACCATTGCGAAATTCGGCTCGACGCGCCGACAACCTCGCCGCCAGCGCCGTTGAAGCACAGCGATTCACGTCGAATTTCTCACACAAAAACAAATAGTTACGATTGACCAAGCCACATATCATCGCACCAATCGCATGATTATTTACCAGTATAGGCTTTGCAAAGGATTTTTTTTCGATTACCTTTGCATCCCCGCGCAACCTTGCAGCCAGGCAATCCATGAGTTTCAACACCCTGATATCCGCTTCCACACTCGCGACACATTTAACCGACGCGAACTGGATTGTGTGCGACTGCCGCCATGATTTAGCGAACTACGAATCAGGCCGCCGCGCCTACGCAGAAGCACACCTGCCCGATGCGCGTTTTTTGCATCTCGACGAAGATTTATCCGGCCCCAAAACCGGTGTCAATGGTCGTCATCCGTTACCTCATCCGATTACCTTCACACTACGCCTCGCCGCACTGGGCATCGACAACAATACACAAGTCATCGCCTATGATGCCATGGGCGGTGTGTATGCCTCACGCCTGTGGTGGATGCTGCGCTGGGTCGGGCACAAAAACGCTGCGGTGCTCGACGGTGGCATCGATGCCTGGGTGAAAGCAAAACAACCCGTCAGCGCCGAGCTGCCCGCAATTAAGCCGGTGCGCTATAACCCCAACCCTATTTCACAACTGGCCGTCAGCGCAAATGAAGTTGCCGCCAATCTCGATCACCAAACGCTGCGCGTGGTTGACGCGCGCAGCCCTGACCGTTTTCGTGGCGAAAACGAAACACTGGATCCGGTGGCCGGACATATACCGGGCGCGACGAATCGCTTCTTCAAAAATAATCTCACCGAGGACGGCTGCTTCAAGACGGCGGATAAACTGAAGCAGGAATTTGCAGCCGTGCTCGATACGCACGCGCCCAATAGCGTGGTGCATCAATGCGGCTCTGGTGTCACCGCCTGCCACAACCTGCTGGCGATGGAAGTGGCGGGGCTGAGCGGATCGCGTCTTTTTCCGGGTTCGTGGAGCGAATGGGTCAGCGATCGCAAGCGGCCCGTGGCGACGGGCAGTTAGTCATTTCGCATGCGCGTCGTTCTGGCCGACGCGATTCTGCTTATTCATTTTCTGTTTGTGCTGTTTGTCCTTAGCGGCCTTGTGCTGACGTGGATCGGCGCATGGCGCGGCTGGAGCTGGATACGCAACCGTGGATTTCGTCTCGCGCATCTAGCAGCGATTGTCTTCGTAGCCTGCGAATCGTTACTCGGCATCGTGTGCCCGCTCACCGAATGGGAGCACGCCTTGCGTACGAGCAGCAGTGGCACCGTCGCTGAAAAAAGTTTCATGGCGCAATGGGTGCATCAATTACTGTTCTTCAGCGCACCGGAGTGGGTTTTCACCGTGCTGCATGTTGCGTTTGCGCTGGCAGTGGCAGCAACTTGGTGGTTTGCACCACCGCAAAAAAGCAAAAGGCGCTGATCATCACGCAGCGCCTTTAATGTTATTATTTTTATTCAATAAAAACAAATAGTTACACAATTAATCCAGGGTAATTTTCGCCACCTTCACCACCCGTGAAAGCCGCTCGCGCTCGGCACGCATGAAGCGTGTGAATTCCGCCGGTGAATTGGCCCGCGCTTCGGCGCCCTGTGCTGCCAGGCGCTGTACAATATCCGGCTGCGCAAGTATGGATGCCACCAGTTCGTTCAGCCGCGCAATAATGGCAGCGGGCGTTTTGGCTGGCGCGAAAAATCCGTACCACAGCACGTATTCATAGCCGGGCAGGCCCGCTTCGGCCACCGTGGGCACATCAGGCAACGCAGGCGAGCGCGTGGCACTGCCGACGCCCAGCGCCTTCAACTTGCCGGATTTCACCTGCGATACCAGCGCAGGCATCGGGTTGAACATGAACTGCACCTGCCCGCCCAGCAAATCAGCAATGCCCGGTGCAGCGCCTTTGTACGGCACCTGCGTGGTGCTGACGCCAGCCATGGTATTCAGCAATTCGGTGGCCAGATGATTGGGCGAACCCAGCCCCGACGTGGCGTAGTTCAGTTTGCCGGGCGAGGCTTTCGCCAGCACAATCAGTTCCTTCAGCGAATTCGCCGGGTAGTTCTGATTCACCACCAGCAGTTGTGGAATCTCCACCAGCAGACTGATCGGCGAAAAATCGCGGAATGCGTCGTAGCTGAGTTTGCTGTTCAGCAGCGGCAGTGCGCTGAGTGCCCCTGACGTGCCAAACAGCAACGTGTATCCATCCGGTGCAGCGCGCGCAACGATTTCCGTACCGATAGCGCCTGAGGCACCGCCGCGATTATCGACCACCAGCGGCTGGCCCAGCGCTTCGGATAATTTCGGTGCCAGTGTGCGCGCCACGATATCGGTGCCACCGCCCGCTGGAAATGTCACCACCCAGCGGATGGGGCGCGACGGATAGCCGGGCGTTGCTGTGGCAGCCTGCACACCGCTCGCCGCCATAGCCCACACACAACAACTGATTACGCAACCTGCATTCATGCAGGCGCTTGCAGGAATTCACGCGTATGGCGGCCAACATCCACCGCCCGCTCCCAGCCCATGCAAAGGCGCGCGCCCTGAATCACCGCTGAACGTAACTTATTGTTTTTATTATGGAATTCATCACGATATTGCAGATAATGAAAATGCTCGCCGATCAGCAGCAATATCGGGCATTGCACCTTTTGCAGATTGGCGCCGATGTCGTAGCCATGCAGCGCATCAAGCGCCTGCCAGCGGTGCCGTCCGCATTCCATTTGCGCAGTGTTGATGCGATCCATCCACGATTGCGTCGGGTTCATCGGCGCATGACCCGCGTCGTTGGTCAACAGAAATTCAATCGTGCGCGTGATGGGAAAGCCCGACGCATCTTCCGGCCGCAGTCCGTTTTTCAAAGGCGCGTGACGCGCCTCGGCACCGCTGCGATCTTTGTAGTACGGACAATTCACCAGCACCACTTTGTTGATACGCTGCGCGTGACTGACGCCCAATTCTATCGAAACAGCAGCGCCCGCCGCTTCGCCCAGCACGCTGAATTTCTGTATGCCCAATGCGTCAGCCACAGCTACCGCGCACTGCGCATAATCGCCGATGGACGGCTGCTGATCGACATGATCGGAATCGCCATGGCTCGGGTAATCCATCGCCACGACGCGCAGATGCGGCGCTAGCTCCGCCATCAATTCCAGATACACCGCAGACGATTGCTGATTCATGTGCAGCAGAATGATTGCGTCGCTGCCTGGTGCGCCCGCAGCGCGATAGTGTATGTAGCCGAATGCTGTTTTTACCAATCCGCGTTCGATGTTCATGTCTGCCTCGCTCGCCTTGATCAACTTACCCGGCTAATCCGCACGAATATTGTTTTCTTTCACCACTTTCGACCAGCGTCCAATCTCGGTGGTTACAAACTTTGTCATGGCCTCCGGTGAGCTCACCACCAGATCCATGCCGAACTGCTCAGTAAGTTGCTTGCGTAATTCGGGCTGCGCATAGACTTTCACCATTTCGCTATGCACTTTGGCCAGCAGTGGCGCAGGCAGTCCCGCCGGCGCCACCCAGCCCCACCACGCATTGGCAGAAAGCCCCGGCAAGCCGCTTTCAATCAGCGTCGGCGTATCGGGCACCACATGCGAACGCTTCTCACCTGTGGACACCACCGCACGCAGACGCCCCGCTTTGATATGCGGACCAGGCACAGCCACTGACGTCACCGCAAAATCAATTTGCCCGCCGATGGTGTCAGTTACCGCCGGGCCGCCGCCCTTGTACGGCACGTGGACCATTTTGATACTCGCCTGCTGCTGCACCAGCATCATCGCCAGATGGCCAAGACTGCCGCTACCTACCGAACCGAACGTCAGTGTTGCTGGTTTGGCTTTGGCCAGTTTCACCACATCGTCAAACCCCTTATACGGCTTGGTTGGATTGGTCGTCAGCACCATGGGGGCCGTGCCCACCAGCATCACGTTGGTTAAATCTTTCAGTGTGTCATAAGGCAAATTCGCAATCAGTGCCGGATTCACCGCATGCGTATCGAACACAATCACGAAGGTGTGCCCATCAGGTGCAGATTTCGCGCCCAGCGCTGTGCCAATCGAGCCAGAACCACCGGTGCGGTTGTCCACCACAAATTGCTGCCCCAGCGCCGCGCTAAGCCGCGCGCTGGTCAGCCGCGCCAGCGGATCGACCGATCCCCCCGGCGGAAACGGACAAATAAAACGCACCGGCTTGTTCGGCCAATCCGCGGCTGACTGCGCGCTCACCTGCGCGGCACTGAATAAGCAGCTCGTCGCCATCACGCTTAAAATCCATTTGCGGAAGACTGTCATGCTACCTCCGTAACTATTTTTTTTATTTATTTTTTATTGTTTTGTGGCTGACCACTTGCCGCTGTCGGCAGCAGACTTATAGGTGCCGTCAATGCTGTTGCCGCTGACGCGCCCACTGTATTGCACGCCGCCCGCAGTAAAGACAATTTGGTCGGCTGTCATTTTGGCATCAGCAACAATCGCGCTGACATTGCCCTGTGCAAGATTGCCGCTGAGCATCTGAAATTCCTGTTTGAGCGTCAGCATGCCGCGCGACGTTTTCCAGTTGCCCGCCACTTTCGCCGGAATAATCCACAGGTACGCGGTACACCACGACGTGCAATCACCGCCAGCGGTAATTTTTTCATCTTCCTTCCACTCGCCCATCGTGAACGAGTTGGACACCACGCGCACGCCCGCTTTCATGTCAAGCAGAATCGGCCGCAGCTTCACGTTCAAGTCAGGCAGCAGGAACAGCGTGATGACGGATGCCTGCGTGTAATCTTTTTTGCTGGCCTCGGTAAAAATATCACCCTGCTTGAAAATCGCCTTGTCGGCGACGCCTTCTTTTTGCGCATTGCGGCGCGCGAGTTCAACCATTTCAGGGTTGTATTCAATGCCGAACGCCTTGCCGCCGCGCTTGGCCGCGGTAATCACCGTGCGGCCATCGCCCGAACCCAGGTCGTAATGCACATCTGCGGTCGTCAGTTTCGCCATATCGAGCATGCGATCCACCAGCGCCTGCGGGGTTGGCACCCACACCACGTCTTTGCCGGACTGCCCCACGCTCGGCTCGAATTCTTTTTTCGCAGGTGCCGGTTGCGCCATTGCAAAGCTCGAAAAAATCGACAACAAAACCATCAGCGAAAAACGTCGGGAAACGCTAGATAGCGCGAACATAAAGATTCTCCGTTGGGAAGTAAATGCGAACGTGCATGATACCGGATTCGCCAATGATGCGGTGCTATCATGCGCTCTCGAAAAACGCTCAATTGCCAGGAAAAGGAACGTTAAATGGCCATCACCCCCGCTGCTTCCGTTGCGAAGCCCGACGAACTCTCATTCATGTATTTCCCTGAAGACTACCGCTGGTCGCACGGTGTGCTGATCGGGCTGAATTCCGCGCCGTGGGGAGGCGCTGAAATCGACGAAGTTAACCGCATCGGACTGCGTCTCAAAGGCAAATCCGGTGACGATACCGCGTGGTTTAACGAATGGGCGCGTGAAGCACGCAAAATTGAGGACGCAGGCCGTGCACATATCGCCGCAGGCCGCAAAACCACGGGTGCGCAATACCTTTTTCGCGCAGCCAATTATTACCATGTCGGCGAGCGCTTTCTGCAACCCAAGACCGATGGCCTTGCCGCCTATAAGCGCGGCGTAGATTGCTTTCGGGATGCCGCGCAACTGATACGCCGACCGAAAATTGAGCATGTGGAAATTCCGTATGAAGGCGCGTCGTTGCCCGCGATTCTCATACACGCCGAAGACGTGGGACACCAAGGCCCAGCGCCCGCGATGGTGTTCTTCGATGGCTTCGATGTCACCAAGGAAATTCAGTATTTCAAAGGCGTGCCTGATCTAACGGCGCGTGGCATTGCGTGCCTGATTGTCGACGGCCCCGGCAATGGCGAAGCGGTGCGCTTTCGCAATCAATGGCTGCATCACGAGACCGAACGCTACGGCACTGCCGCTTACGAATATCTCGCAGGCCGCAAGGAAATTGACCCCAAGCGCATCGGCGTCATGGCGATCAGCCTCGGCGGTTACTACGCCCCGCGCGCCGCCGCGTTCGAGCAGCGCTTCGCCGCCTGCATCGCCTGGGGCGCGCAGTGGGACTACTGGGAAGTCTGGCGCAGCCGTTTTGAAAAGATCGACAGCGGCAAAATGCCTTCACTGTCCGTGGCATGGCAACACCTGCTGTGGATCTTCAACGTCAAGACACGCGACGAAGCCATGAAAAAACTCGAAGGCTTCCGTCTCGACGGTGTCGTACAAAAAATCACTTGCCCGTTCCTGATGGTACACGGCGAAGGTGACGAGCAAATCCCGCTGCCCATCGCGCAAAAATGTTTTGATGCGGTCGGTTCAAAGCACAAAACCTTCAAACTGTTCACCCGCGAAGAAGGCGGCTATCACCATTGCCAGATCGACAATGCAAGTATCGGCACTGCCGCGATGTGGGATTGGCTGGAGTCGGTTTTTTTTAAATCAAAGTAAACCCAACGACCATAGGCCCACTGAGAGGCTAACCCAATCACTATCTCCGTCATTCCCGCGAAGGCGGGAATGACAGTATTGGTATTCTGACTATTCCGAATCCCGCAAAAATCAAACCCCTATTCAAATTAAACTAGAGCAATCATGGCCATTTTCCCCAACTACACCAAACAACAACTCGACGCTGGCAAACTCGCCCTCGGTATGGGCATGCGCGCGATGCGTACTGTCGACACCGGCATGATTGCCAAGAACTGCGGCTTCGACTGGCTGTTCATCGACATGGAGCACAGCGCGATGGACGTCGATCTTGCCTCCCAGGTAGCCATCGCTGCCCTGCCGATGGGCATCACGCCGATTGTGCGTGTGCCGGGCAAGGAACATCATCACGCCTCGCGCCTGCTTGATTCGGGCGCGCAGGGTATCGTCGTACCTCACGTGGATACCGCCGAAGAAGCCGCGCGCGTGGTGGCGCATTGCAAATACCCGCCCATTGGTCACCGCTCAGTCGTCGGTGCGCTACCGCAATTCGGCTATCAGGCAATGTCCGTCGGCGAATCCACAAAAATTGCCAACGCCGAGACGCTGGTGATTGTCATGGTCGAAACACCTGTGGCCATAGAAAATGTAGATGCTATTGCCGCTGTGCCGGGCATTGATGTGGTGCTGGTCGGCACCAATGACCTGTGCGCAGAACTCGGCATCCCCGGACAATTCGCCGATCCGAAAGTCGAAGACGCCTACCGCAAAGTCATCGCCGCCTGCAAAAAACACAACAAACATCCCGGCATGGGCGGCGTTTACGATCAGAAGTTGATGGAGAAATACATCGGCTATGGCATGCGATTTATTTTGAGCGGCGGCGACCTGTCGTTCCTGATGACAGGGGCCACGTCGCGCACCGAGTTTTTGCGGGGATGTAAGCTGTAACACTGTATTGATTTATAATTATCCAATAAAACAATAGCTTACATGACACTCTCAGCGCGACCGGATTGCACTCCAGTCCCGGCTCGCGCCACCTGAAACCGCCGTACCGGTTATCGTGTCGCCTGCAACCTTGCCGCTGTATTGCGTGCCGCCTGCGCTGAAGCTGATTTGGTCACCACGCAGTTTTCCGCCGCTCACCAGTGTCGAAACACCACCTGCGTTAATCGATCCGGCGAATTTCTGGAATTCCTGTTTCAACGTGAGATCGCCTTGCGCTGATTTCCAAATGCCACTCACTTTCGCCGGCACAATCCATAACAACGCCGTGCGGTAGTAGCTTGAGCCTTCGTCACTCGCCGCCGTGGCGGTTTCATCGGCCTCCCATTCGCCCATGGTGAACGTATTCGAAACGATGCGTGTACCGGGTTTCAAATCCAGAATTTTCGGACGCAGCTTCAGGTTGATCTCCGGTAGCAAAAACATGGTGATCACCGTGGCTTGCGAGAAATCGGTCTCGAACAAATCCGCTTTAGCGAAGGTGGCTTTGTCACCAACACCTTCTTTGACGGCGCTTTGCTTGGATAACGCCACCATGTCGGAGTTGTATTCAATACCGTAGGCGCGCGCACCACGCCTGGCAGCGGTGATCACAGTGCGTCCGTCACCGGAACCGAGATCGTAGTGAATATCCGCAGCGGTAAGTTTGGCCATGTCGAGCATTTTATTGACCAGTGCCTGCGACGTCGGAACCCACACCACATCTTTTCCCTGTTGACCAACTTCGGGCTTGAAGTCTTTTGCGCTTTGCGCAGGCTGCGCATGAGTAGTTGCCGCCAGCAATGATGCCAGTGCAAAAACGGACAATTGACGTAATACTTTCATAAGCCGTCTCCAGAAATTATTTTCACGGTGGCGCACCGCACGCTATTTCCCCCGCGTAGCATTCCACGGTGATTTCGTCGCCCCTGTGGTGCTGATGCCTTCAATCACGTCACCGTTTACACGGCCGCTGTACTGCACGCTGCCCACGCTGAAACTGATGCGCTCGCCGTCAAGCTTGCCATTGGATATGGCCAGCGTTTTGTCACTGCTACCCAACGTGCCGGTGATCACCTGATACTCCTGTTTCAACGTCAGTTCACCGTTCCCGCTCTTCCAGCTTCCGCCCACTTTCGCTGGAACGATCCACAGATAAGCCGTGCACCAGGACTGGCAATCACCCTCAACGCGTGCCGTCTGATCCGGCTTCCAGTCGCCCATGTCAAACGAGTTGGCAGCCACGCGCGTACCTGCTTTCATGTTCAAAATGGTCGGCCGCAGCTTGACGTTCAGCGAAGGCAACAGAAACAAAGTAATCACCGTGGCCCTGGAAAAATCGCTCTGAAAAATATCCGCCTGCTCAAACGTGGCGCGCTCTGACACACCCTCTTTGGCGGCATTACGGCGGGAAAGCGCAACCATGTCGGGGTTATATTCGATACCGTAGGCGCGCGCACCGCGCTTGGCCGCCGTGATCACGGTGCGGCCATCGCCCGAACCCAGATCGTAATGGATGTCGCTTGCGGTGAGCCTGGCCATATCCAGCAATTTGTTCACCAGCCCTTGCGCCGTAGGCACCCAGACGACGTCTTTGCCGGGTTGCCCGCTTTCAGGGACGAACTCGGCTTTCTCCGGCGCAGACGGCGCCTTGGCGGGTTGCGCCGCGACGCTGCCAATGTTTAACGCGAACAGCAACGCACCCAGCGCCGCTGCTGTTTTCCAACGCAATGATTTTGAACGCATGAAAATTCTCCAGATTAATTTGCAACACTGAAAGACCATGAAAGTCTGCGCGCGCAGATTTTCAAATAGCTCAATTGCTGAACGCTACGAGCGTGCATCGGTGCGCCGCTATTTCACCGGTGGCACATTCTCAAGGCATTCAATCAGCAGCTTCAGTGCCGCCTCGCTAAACGCATACATATTCGCTACACGATCAGGACTGGCGGTTTCAAGCGTCATCGATTTTTCTATGCCGCCGGCCACGGCCATCACACAATGTCCTGCGGCGTAGCCATAGCGACTGCCCGTGGGGCCTGCCGCGCCGCTTTCGCTGAGCCCCCAATCCGCATTGAGGCGCTCACGTATGGTGCGCGCCCTGAAAACGGCAGATGCCTCAGTGCCGCCGCGCACGCTCTTCGCCATGTCCGGCGTTACGTCGCGCAAACCCAACAACGCGTCCCGCGTATACATCACCATGCCACCTTTGCAATACGCGCTGGCGCCCGGCAGGGCCAGCAGCGCCGCATTGATCAAGCCGCCTGCGGAAGACTCGGCTACGGCAATAGTTTGATTGCGCGCTTTCAATAGTGCTGCGGCTTTTTCGGCGAGCGGAAATAATTTTTCCATGAGGGATTATCCTGTGTCAGATGCTGGATTGTTCGGCTTTGATACGCTTAACGACTAGCCATTTTGCGGTATAAATGGTTTTTCGCAAAACAGTTGCGTCGCACACGCTATAGCACAACAATGAACAAGCATTTGTTTTTATTGATTTTTTTTAGCGCTACCGCCTACGCCACGTTATGCGCTGCGCAGGACTATCCCTCGCGCCCGATACGTTTTGTCGTGCCCTTTCCATCCAGTGGCGGCGGCGACATCATCATACGTGCCCTGTCACAAAAACTGAGCGAGCGTCTCGGCCAGGCTGTGGTGGTCGATAATCGTTCCGGCGCGGGCGGCAATGTTGGCACCGAACTCGTCGCGCGCTCGCCTGCGGATGGCTACACGCTGGTGATGGCCAACATCTCACCCTTTGCCATCAATGCCAGCATCTACAAAAAACTGCCGTTTAACGCGATCACGGATTTCACGCCTATTTCGCTGGTGGCATCGTTTCCCAATGTGCTGGTGGTGCATCCGTCCTTGCCTGCAAACTCGTTAAAGGAACTGGTGGCGCTTGCAAGCGCGCGGCCCGGACAATTGACTTATGCCTCGTCCGGTGCAGGCAGTATCACGCACCTCTCGGCAGAGTTCTTCAGGTCGCAAGCCCAGCTCGACATTGTGCATGTGCCTTACAAGGGCGGCGGGCAAGCCCTGATCGATCTGATCGCCGGGCACGTGTCGATTTTCTTTAGCAGCTTGCCTGGCGCGTTGCCGCACGTGCGCTCCAAGCGGCTGCGCGGATTCGTGGTCACTGGCCTCGCGCGCTCAAGTGCAGCGCCAGAAATCCCGACGCTGGCGGAATCCGGCTTTCCGGCGTTTGAGGCCGCCACCTGGATCGGTGCGGCCGCACCGGTCGGACTCGCGCGCCCCATTCTCAATCGGCTTAACAGTGAGATCGTTGACATCATGCGTGCGCCCGATATGCGTGAGCGGCTCGTTAGCCAGGGCGCAGAGCCAAAGACTTCGACGCCGGAACAATTTGCCGCTTATATCAAAAGCGAAAATACGAAGTGGGCGAAAATCGTGCGTGATGCCGGCATAACGATGCAATGAACGCCGTGCCGCTACGCATTGTTGTCGGGTTTTCGGCGGGCAGTGCATCCGACGATATTGCCAATCTCATCGCGAAACCGCTGGGCAAAGCGTTGCAGCGCCCGGTCAACATTGAGCGCATCCCCGGCAAAAACGGTGCCCACGGCGCAATGGCAGTGGCACGTGCACCCGCCGATGGCAATACGCTGTTTGTCGCCACACTTGGCACACATGCCCTGGCGCCACATGTACGCAAAGACTTGCCCTACGATCCGCAGCGTGATTTCGAACCCGTGTCGCTGCTCACGCAGGCACCGATGCTGATGGCGTGTCATCCCGCACTGCCCGTGCGGGATTTGCCTGACTTTGTCGCCTACGCTCGCGCAAATCCTGGAATGCTCGCCTATGGCACATCGGCCATCGGTGGCGCGCCGCACCTCGCGGCCGAGCTATTTCAGGCCGTATCCGGCGTTCAACTGCGACACACGCGCTACGATGAGACACAGCAACTGTATGCCGACCTTGAAGCTGGCCGCATCGCGCTGAGTTTCAACAACATCATGTCCATGCTGCCGCGCTGCAATGCGGGAAAACTACGCACATTGGGCGTTACCGCCAGTGAGCGCAGCGCTGTGGCGCTGCAAGTACCCACGCTGGCAGAATCAGGCATTGTGGGCGGCGAAGTTTCCAACTGGCTTGGTTTGGTCGCGCCGCGCGGCATGGCAGCAGCGCAGGTGGACGCCATCTCAACGGCCGCGCGTACAGCGATTGGCAGCACTTCCGTGACGGCTGTACTTAGTGCCGCGGGGATTACACCTTGTGGTTCAACACCAGCCGGGTTTGGTCAATTCATGGATGCCGAGTTAATCCGCTGGAAACCTGTCGTAACGCGATTCTCCGCAGCATGAATATCCTGCGGGCATGATAGTGGTGGAAGTTCGTTTTTTGCAGCACAATTCGGAACACACGCAAGGAGCCTTTTGGCAAACATCATGACCAATAACATCATCCTCGATCCCGTAGCCCCTTCCGGTCCGGGCACGCAACGGCCTTGGAAAGCGCTCGACAGCCTGCAAGGAAAAATCGTCGCCTTCATCGATAACTCAAAGCCCAACTTCAATCACCTCGCAGCCGATCTGGGCGAGCTTCTGGTCAAACACCACGGCGTCACACGGGTGATCCATCACCGCAAACGCGCCGCATCCGTTCCCGCGCTGGAATCGGTGTACGCCGACATCGAAGCTAATGTCGATTTGGTCATCACCGGCTCGGGCGACTGAGGCTCCTGCACGTCGTGGAGTGTCCACGACACCGCAGAATCCAACAAGCGCGGCGTGCCCGCAATCACGATTTGCTCCGACCAGTTCATCGTGCTGGGACGTAAACAACTCAAAGCGCTGGGCAGCGAAGGCCATCCGATCGCAGTGATACCGCATCCGTTCGGCCTGCGCACGCGCGAGCAGGTGCGTGCCATCGCCGAAACCTGTGTCGCCGATATTGCGCGTATAGCCGTTGACGCCAAAGCGGGCGTGACCGGTAGCAAGACGACGAGCGCACCGGCGCGTGCCGCGCGTATTGAAGTGCCTGAAGACTCCGATGAGTTCGACCGATTCTGCATTGAACGCAAATGGAGCGACGGCCTGCCGTTGCGTCCGCCGACGCTGGATAAGGTCGAGCGCATGATTGCTGCGAGCGGGCGTAGCGCTGAAGACGTCGTCGCCATCGTGCAGCCGGGCTTTGGCGCTGCCACTGTGGAAGGCATCGCCATCAATGCCGTTATGGCGGGCTGCCGTCCGGAATACATGCGCACACTGATCGCCGCCGTAGAGGCGTTCACCGACAGGCGCTTTAATCTGCAAGGGATACAAGCCACCACCAATCCGGCCACCGCGATGATTATCGTCAACGGTCCCGTAGGCCGTGAGATTGGCGTCAACGGCCATCTGAATTGCCTGGGTCAAGGCGCATGGGCCAATGCCACGCTGGGCCGTGCACTGCGATTGATTATGCAAAACATTGGTGGCACCCTACCGGGCGAAATGGATCGCGCCACACAAGGACAGCCGGGCAAATACACCTTTTGCTGCGCGGAAAACGAAGCCGACAGTCCATGGGAACCGCTGCACGTCGAGCGCGGCTTTGACAAGACTGACAGCACAGTGACCATCGTTGGCGCAGCAGGCACAGTGAATTTCAATACGCACGCGAAAGATGCCACAGATCTACTGAAGGTAATTGCGGACAGTATCTGCTTCCCGACCAACAATGACTATTATTTTGGCGGTGAACCGTGGCTGCTGCTCGGCCCGGAACACGCAGAAATTCTCGCGCGCGAAGGCTTGAGCAAACGCGACGTGAAATTGAAACTGTGGGAAATGTCCAAACTGCACGTAGACCGGCTCGCCGCCAAAGATCGCATGCGCCTGCAGCACACACGCGGCGCAGAGCTGGGACAGTTCGGCGCGGACACGAAAATTCCCATTTCTATCAAGCCCGAGGAAGTCAGCATCGTTGTCGCTGGCGGCCCCGGTACGCACTCCGTGCATGTGCCGACGTTTGGCCACACACGTTCGGTGACGCGAAAAATTGTTTAGTGACAACCACACCGACACGCCGGTGTATGATGTGCACAGCAGAATCCGTGCCTTTAAATTTCTTTTAAAAACAATTGGTTAGGAAGATTAATGTCATTCATGTCACAAGCGGTTTCGGCGGCGCTGTTACTCGCAGCCACTGGCGCTGCGCAGGCCCAAACTGCGGCCAGCAATTTTCCGTCGCGCCCGCTGCGGTTGATCATTCCCATGGGCGCCGGTGGCGCCACTGACATTTTCATACGGACCATCGTGCCCAAGCTGTCTGACATTCTGGGGCAGCAGGTGGTAGTCGACAATCGCCCCGGCGCCAATGGCGTGATCGGCGATGAAATGGCGGTCAAGTCCGCACCGGATGGCTACACACTGATGGCCAACTCGCTTGCGATCACCATCAACCCCGGCCTCTACAAACTGAACTACGACATAACACGGGATTTGCAGGGGTTGACGCGGCTGGGCTCCATCGACCTGCTGATGGGCATACACCCATCGGTGCCAGCCAAAACCGTCGCCGAGCTGATTACACATGCCAGAGCCAATCCCGGCAAACTGAACTACGCATCCTTCGGCATAGGCAGCATCTCGCATGTCGCCGGCGAAATGTTTAAACAGGCTTCCGGCACGCAGCTGGTGCATGTGGCCTACAAAACATCGCCGCTGGCCGTGCAGGAAACCATCGCGGGGCAAACGCATCTGGTGATCGGCGGCATTTCGTACATGCTGCCGCAGGCACGCTCCGGGCGGCTGCGTGGGATTGCCATATCCTCGATGCAGCGCTCGACTCACGCGCCGGACATTCCCACGGCACATGAATCCGGACTGCCCAATTTCGATGTCAATGCGTGGTTCGGCACGTGGGTGCCCGCAGCCGTGCCCAAACCGGTGCTGGCAAAGCTGTATGACGCCATGAGCAAAACCATGAATCATCCCGACGTAAAACCAGCCATTGAGAAACACGGGTACAAAATCGGCGGTGAATCGCCAGACGAATTTCAAAAATTTGTACGCAGCGAAGTCGAGAAATTCGGCAAGGTGATCAAGGCCGCAGGTATCAAGCCGGAAGGCTGATCTGCGTGGCCTTTCTTTCACCTCATCACGACCTTTAGCAAAATCCGTTTTTGAAGGAGTCTTTTATGTCCCAAATTACTATACGCGGCGCCCACATCAACTACGAAATTCTCGGCACCAGCGGCCCATGGGTCGCGCTTTCCCCCGGCGGACGCCGTCCGCTCGAAGGCGTTAAACACCTGGCCGAACGTGTCGCTGCGAACGGTTACAGAGTGCTGATCCACGACCGGCGCAACTGTGGTGCGTCCGACGTGGCATTTGAAGGCACTGCCGATGCGCCTACCGAGTACGAAATCTGGGCCGAAGATCTCTATGCCATGCTGAAGCATTTCAATGCCACGCCCGCTTGGGTGGGCGGTGGCTCATCGGGTTGCCGCATGTCAACCTTGCTGGCGCTGCGCCATCCCGACGCGGTACGCGGCTTGTTGCTGTGGCGCGTGACCGGTGGCGAGTTCGCGGCAAAGCGGCTGGCCAATCAATATTATCTACAGTTCATCGAACTGGCGAAGAAAGGCGGCATGGCAGCCGTGTGCGCGAGCGAACATTTCGCCGAGCGCATCAGGCAGCGTCCCGTCAATCGCGAAACCATTCTGAAAATGGACGTAAATCGTTTTATCGCATCATTCGAAAATTGGGCTCAGGGTTTTCTGGATGACGCCGCAAAGCCGGTGATTGGCGCCACAGCGGCTCAATTGCAATCGCTCAAGTTCCCCGCGCTGGTGGTGCCCGGTAACGACAAAACACACGATCGCAATATTGGTGAGCGCGCACAAAAGCTTATTCCCGGCAGCGAGCTGTACGTATTGTTCCCCGAACATCAGGACATTGATATCGTGCCGCCACAGGAATGGGAATTCAAGGATGGCGAACTGGCCGATGTGTTCGCCAGTTTTATCAAGCGTCATTCAACTTGAACTCACCTGCAGGAACAACGTGTGACAAAAACTGTCTCGGTAATTCACTCGATCTGCCATAAGGATATCCACCATGAATTGCGCAATCGCCACCCTTGCAGCAACTGCACTGCTACTCGCCGCCAGCGCCCATGCCACTGGCCTCGCCACCTGCGAATCCGGCCCCAAATCCGGCTGGCAGGTGCAGGAAAAACTTGAAAAGCAGTTAGTCGATCAGAACGGCTGGAAAATTCGCCGCATCAAGGAAGACGGCGGCTGTTACGAGGTTTACGCCTTTGACAAAAACGGCGACCGCGTCAACGCCTATTATCATCCGGTAACCTTTGCACTGATCCCCAACACCCTCAGTACACGCAAGCCCTGATGTCAGGCGCGCAGGCAGACAAGCCCATCGTCAAAGTCTGGGATCTTCTGGTACGTGCCGGTCACTGGACACTGGTCACCAGCATCGTCGGTGCGTGGCTGGTGCACGGCAAGTGGCACGAATGGCTGGGCTATTTGGTACTTGCTGTCGTAACGCTTCGTGTGATTTGGGGATTCACAGGATCACGCTATGCGCGCTTTACGCAATTCATGCGATCCCCGGATGCAACGCTGATTTACGGCAAACAAATTCTCACAGGTAATGAACTGCGGCACATCGGTCACAATCCACTCGGTGGCTGGATGATCGTGACGTTACTGGCCACCATCACCGGTATCTGTGGCACCGGCTGGCTCTACACCACCGAGAAATTCTGGGGCGTGGCATGGGTGGAAAATCTGCACGAAGGACTCACCAATTTTTTAATCGTGCTGGTGATACTGCACGTTGGCGGCGTGATTTTTTCGTCGTGGCGGCACGGTGAAAATCTGGTGACGGCGATGATTCATGGGCGCAAACGTGCAGCGAGTATCGAGGACGTAACCTAGTGCAAGACCTTGCATCACCGTAACTGTAATTCCCGCGAAAGCGGGAATCCGTAACACAGCGACACTTGAGACCACGTATGAATTCTCACTTTGGCAATGCGCTAGCGGTGGTGCGTGGCACTAATTGGCTCAGCCCAATTCCCGATGCACAAACGCGATGATTTTTTCAACCGCATCCTTGGCCTGCGACGAATTCGGATCAGTCGTGATAAACGCTTCGCCCACGCCCTCGAACAACTGTAAATCCACTTTGCCACCCACCTTGCGATAACTCGCAATAAAGCGGTCGCGGTTCGGCACCGGATGCGCCAGATCCGCCGTGCCCTGCAAATAAATTACCGGCGGCGTTTGCGCCTTTTCGCCGCGCTCCAGCAGCCGGGTTGGATTGGCTTCGGCCATTGCCGCCGTACTGCCCCAAAACAGATCGTGGCTCTCGACCCAGTTCTTCGCTTGCTTGTCGTGCGGCCCGCCCAGCAAACCGTGGGCGTATTCATAACGCCCCAGCGGATCAATCACCGGCCAGCACATCACCGCGCATTGAATTGACGCATCCACCCCTGCCGGGCCCGGCAACGCCGCAAAATCCGCAGGCCGCATGGCCGTCAGCATCGCCTGATGCCCGCCGCTCGACACACCGAGTATGCCCACGCGCTTGGGATCAATATTGAATTCCGCCGCGCGCGATTTGAACCAACGTATGGCGTAATTGATATCCTGCATCGACGCGGGAAACGCAGCGTCTGCGGGCGGCATGCGAAAGTCGAGTGACGCCACCACCACGCCGGTTTTGGCCAGCGGCGCATCCGTGCCTTCATCTGACATGCGATCCTTTTTCGTCCACGCACCGCCGTGGATATCGATCAACAGCGGAAACGGCCCCTGCCCTTTGGGCTTATAGACACGCGCCAGAAACGGCTTGTTACCATGCTTGATGTATTCGACATCGGTGACATCGATTTCATAACGAATGCGTTCTATTGTGTCCATGGGAGCTCCTCGGTAAGGGACTAGGGGATGAATGCGCGCGTCTGATCACAGGCTACACATTGTAGTGCCGGGAAAAAATCATGCGCGCCAACTTTCGCTCGAAGGCTTTTATGAATTTAAAAATAATCATATAAAACAACAGTTTATTAAACTTTCAGGACGCCGCTTTCTATCGCAAGCCACCGCGCAATACTTCTAATGCCCGCCCCCAAACCACCCCTTCATCTGCTCATCAAACTCTCCATCAATCAGCACATACAGCATCTTTGCCACCTTGCCCGAGCGGTTACTCCACGCGTGGTTGGTGCCCAACTGAATCAAAACATCCCCAGCCTTTAACATCACCTCGCCCTCATCCAGCAGCATGGTGATTTCGCCTTCGATACAGATCGCGTAGTCAATGGTTTCTGTGCGGTGCATCATTGGGTGACGGCCACCGCGCCCGAATGACGATGCGCCTTCGTTGCCCATCGCCTTGAATACCTCGCGCGCTTTTTCCGGCGTCATGTTGCGGATTTCTTCCGACTCCGGCGCGATTTCGGCGATGCGGATGATGGTGCCGCCCTTCGGGGGGTGAATCTGGCGCGGGCCGAGCGTGGGGTCTTCATGCACGGCGTGTAGCGAGTACGGCAGCGGGCCGGTTTTCCAGATGTCGTTCGACACATGGCCGGGCCGCAGTGGATTGGTGCGCATCGCGGGCGCGGGGCCGTCTTCTATCAATATCGATTTGCCTTCTTTGTTGTGACCTACCACTACGCGTCTGACTGACATGCTGCTCTCCCTAGTTGGTTATCTGTTGAACTCACTCCGGCTGCACACCGGCAATCTTAACAATCTCGCCCAGCTTTTTGATGGCATCCACCAGCAGCGCACGAAAATCCGCCGCGCTGCTGCCGACGGCCTTCAATTCCACTCGGGAAAACTGTTCGCGTACTTGTGGCACGGTCAGTGCCCGCTGCGTTTCTTTTTCGATACGCGCAATAATGCCAGTGGGCGTCTTCGCAGGCGCGAGCAAGCCGTGCCAGCTCGCCTCCATTTGCGTTCCGTTGAGGCCTGCTTCGGTCATGGTGGGCACGTCTGGCAGAAACGACGCGCGTGCGGTATGGTTATACGCCAGCACTTTTAAACGGCCCGAACGGATATGCGGCAACGACATGGGCGGCGTCGCCAGCATGACCTGCACTTCACCCGCCAGTAGCGCTGTCACTGCCGCGCCAGCGCCTTTGTACGGTACATGCACCATGTTCGTACCTGCACGCTGATTAAACAGCGCCGCCGCGAGATGCAACGAATTGCCGATGCCTGGCGAGCCATAGGCCAGCTTCGCGCCCGGCTTCTTCGAATAGTCGATCAACTCGCGCACCGAATTCACCGGCAACGTACCGCTCACCACCAGTATGTGCGCATCAGAGCCCGAAATCTGCGACACCGGCACAAAATCACGCAGCGAATCAAACGGCAGTTTTTTATAGATGCTGGGATTGATTGCAAACGAACCGGATGTCACCAGCAGCGTATAACCATCTGGGGTGGATTTCGCCACGATATCCGCACCGATGATGCCGTTGGCACCGGGGCGATTATCCACGACGAACTGCTGGTTCATCTGCGCGCTGAGCTGCGCCGCGAAGATGCGCGCGGAAGTGTCCGGGCCACCTGCGCCGAAGCCGACGATGACGCGCACGGGGCGGGTGGGATAGTCTTGTGCTTGCACCATGCCCGTTGCAACTGCAAGCACCGCTGTTATCAGAACAAATGGGCTGCGCATGATTTTCTCTGCGGCAAAGTATAGCGCCAACTCAAGCGGCTTCCGCAATAAACTGCAATCGCGCCAGATGCGCATATAGCGCACTATCCCGCAGCAGGCTCTGATGCGTACCCACGGCGTGCAGCTGCCCCCCATCCATCACAATAATGCGATCCGCGTTGCGCACGGTGGCAAGCCGGTGTGCGATCACCAGCGTGGTGCGGCCGCGCTCCAGTCGCTCAAACGCATCGGCCACCTGGCGCTCGCTTTCGGCATCCAGCGAACTGGTTGCTTCGTCGAGCAGCAATATCGGACGATCAGCCAGCAGAGCACGCGCAATTGATATGCGCTGGCGCTGCCCGCCAGAGAGTTTGACCCCGCGCTCACCGAGATCGGTGTCAAAACCCTGCGGCAAGCGTTCAACGAATTCCAGCGCGTGTGCCGCAGCACAGGCATCCTGTATCTCGGTGTCCGTTGCATCGTGGCGGCCAAAGCGCACGTTATCAGTAACGCTACCGGAAAAAATCACTGGATCCTGCGGCACGATCGCAATCGCCCTGCGCAGCGCCTGCGGATCGCAATACCGGATATCGATCCCGTCAATCAAAATGCGTCCTGATGTAGGGTCGTAAAAGCGCAACAGCAAGGCAAAGATGGTCGATTTGCCCGCACCCGATGGCCCCACCAGCGCCACTCTTTCACCGGGATGAATGGTAAACGACAGCGCCGTCAGCACCGGGGTTTGCACACGGCTGGGGTAGGCAAAACACACCCCATCAAACGCTATAGCGCCTGCAACCCGCGCGGGCAATGAGATTGCTGGCGTGTGTACCGTCAACGCGGACTGCGTATCCAGCAATTCAAACAGCCGCTCTGTCGCGCCCGCCGCACGCTGTATCTCGCCCCACACCTCTGACACGGTGCCTGCGCCACCCGCGACAAGCGCCGCATAAAACACAAACGCGGACAGTTGCCCACCCGTAATGCGCCCTTCAAACACATCGTGGCCCCCGATCCACATAATCACGCCCACGGCGCAAAAGCCAATCATCATCACCGAAGCGATCAGCCAGGCTTTCAGGCGAATGCGATGCACGCCGCTGGCGTACGCGGCTTCAACTGCCTGATCAAAACGTTCGCGCGTGCGCACCTCATGCCCGTACGCCTGCACGGTACGTACTTCGTGCAGCGATTCATCAATATGCGCTGAAACGTCGGCGACTCGGTCCTGACCCTCGCGCGATAACTTGCGCACATGCCGTCCCACAACCAGAATGGGAATCAAGGTTGCCGGAACACCCAGCACAATCAGTGCAGCGAGTTTGGCACTGGTGGCAAACAGCATCACCAGTGCGCCCAGCATCATCAGCAAGTTGCGCAAAAACATCGACAGGCCAAAACCGATGACCTGGCGTATCTGCTCAGTATCATTGGTGAGGCGCGAAGCAATTTCTCCGGTGCGCGCTGAATCAAAATACGCCGGCGACAAGGTCAACACATGCGCGAACACCGCGCGCCGCAGATCGGCGATGATGCGCTCCCCTACACTCATCATCAGATAAAAACGCGCGTAGGTGGCGCACGCCAGCACGGCAGCCACACCCACCACCGCAGCCAGCGCAAGATTGAGCAGGTGCGAATCACGCGTGCCGAATCCGGCGTCGATCACGTAACGCAAGCCTTGTCCCAACGCCAGCACACAACTCGCAGCAACCACCAGCGCGACCAACGCACCTGCAATACGCCAGCGGTAGGGCAGTAAAAACTGACCGAGCCGCCTGAACTGTGCGATGTCACCTTTGGGTAATAGCGGAAGCGGATTATTCATGACACAATTATACCGTAACTTATTGTTTTTATTGATTAATTGTATGGCTATCTATTGCGTTCCCGGTTTCCATCTTGCACCAGGGAACACAAAGCATCACACTGCGCGCCCATGAATGCAACGCCACCGATCTTGCCTATCGTAACTCGCGTAACCCTTGCTGCGCTGTTCGTAGCGACTACGCCCACACCATTTGCGCAAGCGCAATCCTGGCCTGCGCGCCCCGTACGCATCATCGCGCCGTTCGCCGCAGGCGGCACCGCTGATTTGCTGGGGCGCATCACCGCGGGCAAGTTAAGCGAGAGCATGGGGCAATCGTTCATCGTCGAGAATCGTCCCGGTGCGGGCGGCGTACTCGGCTCTGAGCTGGTTATGCGCAGCACACCGGACGGCTATACGCTGCTGGTATCCGGTGTGGCCTCGCACGCGGTAGCGCCTGCACTGTCACCGAAATTTCCATTTGATCCGGTCAAAGATTTTTCCCACATCGCACTCTTTGGCGGGCCGCCTTCCGTGCTGGCGGTGCATCCGACACTGCCGGTTAAAGACTTGAAAGCGTTCATTGCGTTCGCCAAATCGAAACCGCGTGAACTTATCTATGGCTCACCCGGCAATGGCACGCAGGGCCATTTGATCGGAGAGCTATTCAAGCGCAGCGCGGGCTTTGACATGCAGCACATTCCCTACAAGGGCGCGAGTGGCGCCGTGGTTGATGTGATGGCCGGGCACACCCACGCGATTTCCACCACGCTCACCACGGCCAGCACACAAATTCGTGCAGGGCGATTGCGGGCGCTGGCGATCAGTTCTGCCGCGCGCTTGCCTGATTACGCCGACGTGCCCACGTATGGTGAAACGGGTTATCCCGATTTGGTTGCCAACATCTGGTTTTCGCTTTCCGGCCCGGCGGCGTTGCCAGCAGACATCGTGGCCAGATTAAATAGTGAAGTGCGCCGTGTGTTGCAATTGCCCGACGTGCAGAAGCGCTTGCGTCCCGAAGGCATAGAACCGGGCACGCTTGATGCGAAAGCGTTTACAGAATTTGTTGCTGCCGAGGTAAAACGTTGGGCGCCGGTGGTTCGGGCTTCGGGGGCGAAGGCAGATTAGCGCTTGAGCGTTGCCGGAAACGCTTCCGTCCTCTGCCAAGTCAGCGTATTAATAAACTGCCGCGTATCGGTGCCTGCCGTACGCGGTGTGGTTTCTATTACCAGTTCATCGCCAGATACTTTGAATAGACGCATCTGCTGGGTGCCGGTCCATGCTTCGTTCCATGACAGGTTAACGTCGTGGATAACTTTGTCACCCTCGACAATGTAGGTACCTGAATACGCGCTGATAATTGTTTTGAACAAACGCACGCGCTCTTCATCGGTGAGCACGTCGCCTGCAGGCGGTTCGCGCTTTTCTTCCACTGTGATCGACATCATGAATCCGCCCGGCGTATACAAAATGTAAGCCTGCGGCAGCATGTCGCTACGCACCTCGCCGGTATCCAGAAACCGACGCGAATATTTAACGAGCTTCCATACACCTTCAATGCTGTTTGCAGTCACAGACGAGTCCCTATTTCACGAAATGCAGCAATAAAAGCAAGCCGCCAATCACCGCAACGTTGTTCAGCAACGCGATGCGCAGCGATTGACGCCTCATGGGGTCTTCCACCCGCCAGAAGCGGTGAAATATCGATCCGGCGATTGCGGTAAACGCGATCAACAGCCACACGCCTATATGGGCGTGCCAGCCGCTGAGTACCAGCGCGCAGCCCGCGAACTCCATCGTCATGCCTGTCCAGAACGCTACGGCGGGCAGCGGAACGCCAAACCCGGCCATGCGTTCAATATGGTCTTTAACCCGCGCGGGCATGAGATTCAGCGTGCCCGCCACCAGAAACAGCGTTACCACCATCAATTTGCCCACGGTTACCATCCAGGAAGGATCTTGCTGAAACATCACTACTCCTCAAATAATCATATGTAAGCAGCCCGCATTATGCACAATTCGGATTTTTGCCAAACAGGAAATTGAGCCGCGACCAAATAGCACTTGTTTCCATGCCAGCACGTTCCTACAATCACAGCTTCGTAAAAGGATAATCCCATGAAATTCGGCATTTTTGGTGGTGCCCGCGTAGGACGCGCTGATTCCCTGCATGACAGCTATGGCTATCGTGATTTTATCGACTACGTGCTCGCAGCCGAAAAAATCGGCTTTGAAGGCATATTTCTGGTGGAACACCATTTCACCGGGCAGGGGCAGCTATCGTCTTCCCTGAATCTGCTGTCGTATCTGGCGGCGCGCACCACACGCATACGCCTGGGTACGGGTGTGGTGGTATTGCCCTGGCACAACCCGGTGCTGCTGGCCGAGCAGGTAGCCACGCTGGACGTGCTGTCCGGCGGACGCGTTGATCTGGGCATCGGTCGCGGTTACCGCAAAGAAGAATTCGATGCCTTCTGCGTACCAATGGGCGAAGCACAGGAGCGCTTTGCCGAGTGCTTTGATGTCCTGCTGAAATCCTGGGCCAGTGACGCGCGCTTTACGCACAGCGGCAAACGCTGGCAGTATAAAGACATCATGGTGGAACCCGCGCCGATACAGCGTCCGCATCCGCCAATCTGGATGGCTGGCGGCAGTCCGCAAGGCATTGCCTACATTGCCAGTCAGAATTACAACCTGTTGCTCGACCAGCTCGCCAATATCGATCAGGTGCGTGAACGGGTAGGCGCTTATCTCGACGGCCTGGAAAAAATCGGCAAACCACGCGATGCCACACGCGTGGGCATTGCGCGTTCGATCACCATTGTCAAAACCGAAGCAGAGCGCCAAAAAGCAATAGAGCGCCGCAAAGAAACCTTCAAACGGATAGGCGCTATTGCCTACCGCCCGCCGGGCGCCGCGCCGCAGGGGCACGACGATATCGACCTCGCGGGTGACGATAGCGCGCTGATGGGCACGCCGCAGGAAATCGTCGACCGCATCAACGTGCTGGCCGAGGCTGGTGCAGGCTATATTCTGCTGACCATGGCTTCGATTACGCCCGAGTCAGTGCAACAGTTCGCCGAGGAAATTCTGCCGCATGTCAAAAATGCCGGCCCGGCATTCGACTCGGTTCCCGCACTGCAGGCAGTGGCAGCGTGATTGCGCCATCATGCTACAGGATACGCGCATGACGCCCCCGCCTGCCGTAAAGGCCAAGGACGCCAAGGCCACCCCGCATCAGGAATCCCGCATCGCGCTGCGTTCCGCGCTGGGACGTTTTGCCACGGGTGTTACCGTGATCTCGGCGCAATCCGCCGACGGGCATGTGCATTGCATGACAGTGAATTCGTTCGCCTCGCTGTCGCTGGATCCGCCGCTGATCCTGTGGACGCTGCGCTCACAGTCGGCGCGCTATCATACCTTCTCCAAAACGCACGCCTTTTCGGTGAGCGTGCTGGCCGAAACGCAAATCGATGTCGCGCGCAAGCACGCCATGCCGCCACCTGATGGGTTTGCCCATCGCGACTGGAAAGCCTTTCTCGGTGGCTGCCCGATTATTGAAGGCGCCTCGGCCCATTTCATCTGCAAAGGGCACACCGAAGTCGATAAGGGTGATCACGTCATCCTCATTGGTGAAGTCACTGAATTTGCTGAGCATCATCATCCGCCGCTGGTTTTCATGGGCGGCAAGTATTATTCAGGATCGAGCCTGAAACCGCTGTAGTTGCAGCAGTCGCCTTACAGGCTGCTGGCAGGCCGCTTGGCCGCGCTTGGCAGTACGTGCCTACGCACGTAAAATTCCGCCGCATTAACACGCATTACCATCTCGTAGCATTTCACTTCCAGGGAGAACTTGCATGGACTTAAATTCTGCAACGCGCGACGGCTTCGCCAAAACCAAAGGTTACGGCCGCATCCATTACCGTGAGGCCGGCTACGGCGGCAATCGCCCGGCGCTGATACTGATGCACACCAACGGCGGATCAGCGCATACCTACGAAATGCTCGCGCCCTTGCTTGCCAAACACTTTCACGTCATTGCATGGGATATGCCGGGGCACGGCGACTCTGACCGCATCCAGCGTCACTTCAGCATAGAAGATCATGCCAAGGCCCTGGCCGCGCTGATGACTGCACTCAAGATCAAGGCCGCGCACATCAGTGGCGCGTCAGTGGGCGGCAGCGTGACGCTGGCGTTTGCCAGCCTGTTTCCCCTGCGCACGCTCAGTGCCGTGCCGGTTGAAACACCGTTCCGCAACTTCGAGGAATGGGGTGCGAACTGGCACCACGTCGAAGGTAACTTCGGTCTGCCGGTGCAGACGGTAGCGCAGATCAAGGAACGCGTCGCGGTTGTCGATGGCGCGCTGGAACAGCGCTGGAACATCGATCGCTGCAAGGCCGGTGCATGGGCGATGGTGGACGTGATGTGGGGCATCCGCGAATTCAACGCGGTGGCTGCGGCGAAGAAAATCAAAAAGCCGATGATGATCGTCTACGGCAGAAAAGGCCCCACCATTGCCCTCAAAGACCGGCTAACGGGTGCAGCGCCCAAGGCCAAACTTATCATCATGGAAAATTCCGGCCACTTCCCGATGCTGGATGAGCCGTCGGCGTTTGCGGCTCTCTACATCAAGTTTTGCGGCGGAAAGTAGGCGTTCGGTTCCTGTATCAACACTTGCGACGCAACGCGGGCTGCAACTGTAACGCCTTCGTCCAGAAGGCCAGCGCGCTTTCCGTCGCAAAATGATAGGGCAGCCCAAAGCCGCCAGCAACGAGCGTCACGATAAACACATACATTAGTACCGGCGCTGGATTCCCTGTAGCGAAAAAAATTACCAGATTCTGCATTAAAAAGAACCCGCACGCGCCCAGCATCAGAAGCGCCAGACTCAGTATGAGCGGATGCGGCTTAACACTCAGCACAAGCTGCGAACCCGTGGATTGCCGTTCAATGTACGCGGACAAGCTCGGCGCATAACCGTACTTTTTATTTGCACCGCAAGCGCGAATTTCAAAAAATCCGGCTGACCATTCTCCAAAATACGGCTTGGTTTTGAAAATCATCCCGTCCCACTGCCCGATATGGGCGTGCTCTCGTAGCGCCGCCTGGATTTGCCCTTCAGACAAAACCGTTTGATAGATGTAAGGGCGATAAGGTATGACCAGTTTCATCTGATGTCTCGTGCATGGAACCAACGTGGCCTGCGTCTGCTGGCGCATTGCATGAAAACCACCATTTTAATTCGAACCCGTAAGCATTTGTTTTAAAACA
>CANKUB010000030.1 GCA_947486575.1 Betaproteobacteria bacterium
CGGCTTACGCATGAGGATGTAGCGGCGCTGGCGAGCTTTGCTGCCACGCTGACGCGCGCGCGCGGTACGCGCAGCGCGCAACCCACCGAACACATTCTTGCCTGGGCGCAATCGCGCATTGCTGCCACGCCGTTGTTTCGCGCGCGCATCTCCGGTGACGTTGATGTCAAAACGCAATGGGCGGAATTGCCTACTACGTCGCGCGAGGACATTGCCAGCCACGCGGAGCGCTTGGTGCCCGACGATGCGCCGCTGGAACGCATGATTATTTATCGCACAGCAGGCACTACCGGCCACGCGCTGCTGGTGCCGCAGGATGCGTTGGCTGTTGCTTGTTATTTGCCGCTGCTGAATTTTGCGCTGGCGCGTTATGGTGTCGATACGCATTTCACGCCGAACGACACCGCGTGTTTTCTTGTTGGCTCGCAGCTGCAAACAGTTACGTACCCTACGGTGATGGCGGGTTGGAACGGCGCGGGTTTTGCCAAGCTCAATCTGTTTGCCGATGAGTGGCCGACAGCCCGCGCGCGCGAAGAATATTTCAATCACTTCAAGCCGCGCATTCTGACCGGCGACCCGCTGAGTTTTGCAGATATGCTGGATGCGGGCGTCGGCGGGCAACCCAAAGCATTGGTGACAACGGCGGTGGCGATGTCGTCTGCGCTCAAACAACGCTTGCAAACCGCGTACGGCTGCCCCGTGATTGATTGGTATTCGCTTACCGAAACGGGGCCGCTGGGTTACGCCTGCACGCATGGCCACGGCTACCACTGGCTGCCGCACGATGTGCATCTTGAAACGCTGGACGAAGCGGGCAATCCTACAAACGGGCGTGGCGAGATTACGGTTACGGGCGGACGCAATCCGTTTATTCCGCTGCTGCGTTATCGTACCGGTGATTGGGGGCGTATCGATTTTGAACCGTGTACGTGCGGTGATGTAATGCCGCGCTTGATGGCGCTTGAGGGGCGTGCGCCAGTGCGGTTTTATGCCGGAGACGGTAAACGCATCGGCACGCAGGATATTGCCACCGTGCTGCGGCGTTATCCGCTGGTGCAGCACAGCTTTGAACAATCAAACGACGGCGCTTGCACGTTGACGTATCGCACGCTGGCAAGCGGGCCGTGGCTGCGCGATGAACTTGAAGCAGAGTTGCGTTTATTACTGAATCAAAACATCACGCTGCGTGAAGACGCGGAACTCGGTCGCCGCAGCGTGGTCGATAAAGTGACTCCCTACGCCTCGAAAATGATTGAGGAATAACTTGAGCCTTCCGCACGATCATCCGTTTTTGGGCCGCACACATCGCGTTTATGTGGCGTTGACGAATCATTGCAATCGCGCGTGCCCGTGGTGCAGTACGTATTCGTCGCCGGCGGGCAACACGTGGATTACTTGGGCGCAGCTTGCCGCGAGCTTGCCTGCAGAAGGAAATTACGATGTGCAACTTGAAGGTGGCGAGCCGACCTTGCATCCTGAATTTTGGGAGTTTGTCGCGCGGCTACGTGCCGATACGCGCTGCGGCAAATTGATTTTGTGTACCAACGGCGTGGTGATGCCGCGCCGCCGTGAAAAGCTGCGCGCGTGGCTCGCGCAACTGGGCGCACCTTTGTTAATAAAACTCTCAGTAAATCAATATCTTATGGAGCACGATGCCGGGCTGCTGGCATTGGCGGCAGAGGTGCACGATGCTTGCGTTGCAATGGGTGGCGCGCGTGAAGTGGTCTACAACGTGCGCTTGCGCCGTGGTTACGATGACGATGATCGCGCCGTGTTGCAAGCGGTAACGCAAGCGGGTTTGCAACCGCGCGCGAATATTTTTTATTTGCAGCGGTATGGATTGGCCAGCGACGAGTCAACATGGGAAGCACCGTTTCTCGCGGGTGAAAATTTTCGTATGGTGAATCCTGATGGGCGCGTGTTTGGCACCGATTTAATGACACGCTCACAGGGCATGGGGGCGCTCGCTTGAACGCGCGTTTTATGCCTGACTGGCGTGCGCAGCAAAGCACGGCATTTGATCTGCACGGCAACAGTACAGCGCGTGAAACCATCACGCTTGACCTGTGGGGCAAGCCCGCAACGATTTACGCTAACGCCAATCTGTCGATCTACAGTGCGCAGGCGTGCAACGCGCGCTGCGCGTTTTGTGTGGAAGAATTGCGCCCTGCTTCGCGCGGCGTGGCACTTAACGTGCAAAAAACCGTTGAGGCCGATAACGAACGCTATTTCGCGGCCATGCAATCGGTGCTGGATGGTTTAAAGCCATTGAACCCCAGTGTATCGGTGACGGGCGGCGAGCCGAGTCAGGATGCACGCTTACCGCGTATTTTGCGTACGTTGCAAGCGAGCGCAGCACGCAAGCGCACGATGACGAGCAATGGTTCCGGATTGCTGGACGTGCGTGAGGGCAAACCGTTGATCGACTGGATTGCCGAGACCGGTGTGGCGCATCTGAACATCAGTCGTGCTCATGGCGATGATCGTATCAACGCCAAGCTCATGCGCTACCGGGCATCGCCGGACGCAGCAGCATTACGTGAAATTGTCAGGCGGGCACAACGCGGCGGCACGCGCGTGCGCCTGTCATGCGTGTTGGTGGCGAACTCAGTAGATGATGTTAGCGACGTGTTGGCATACCTTGATTTTGCGCAAAGCGTGGGTGTGGATAACGTGATTTTCCGGCAGTTGATGCACACCGACCCAACCACTACCCAAGCAAACTTCGTCACTAAATTTTCAGACCGCCGCCGCGTGGCGATGACGCCGTTGCTGGCGGAACTGGCAAGGCGCGAGGACTTTACCTTTCAGCGGCAGGTAATGGGCTATTACTACTACGTCGAAGTATGGCGCTACAAGAATATCGACGTGGTGTTCGAGGGCGCAGACCTCGCGCAACTTGAGCGCACCAAGCACAGCATGCCGGGGGTGATACAGGAACTGATTTTCCACCCGAATTCGCGGCTGGCGTCTACGTGGCAGCCGTGGGATGGGGTGCTGGGGCCGCCGTAATGTAACGATTTGTTTCAATACGATATTCTACGTAACCGAATGCGTTATCCTTGAGTCAATGTCAGCAACATAGAAATTTCGATGTCTAAATTATCCAAATGGTTGGCTGGGGTGTTGGGTGCGGTGGCCTTGGGCGGTGGCGGATATTGGGGCTATCAGCAATGGGTTGCCAGCAGTGAAGCGCCCGTTGCCGACAAGAAATCGGATGGCAAAACTGCCGCCGCCGGGGACGCCAAGGGCGACGCGACATCGGGCAAAGGTTCCGGCAAGGGTGCTGGTAAAGGTGGCGGACGCGGTGGCCCGCCCGCACCTGTGGCGACTGGCATTGCGCGCTCGGGCAACGTCAATATTTACCTCAACGGTTTGGGCACGGTGACGCCGCTGCGCACGGTAACAGTACGCAGTCGCGTTGAGGGTCAATTGATGCGCGTACTGTTCAAGGAGGGCCAAACCGTCAAGCAGGGCGATTTGCTCGCCGAGATCGATCCGCGTGCCTATCAGGCGCAACTCCTGCAGGCGCAAGGGCAGATGCAGCGCGATCAGGCGTTGCTGGCTAACGCGCGCGTTGATCTTGAGCGCTACCGCACGCTGCTCAAGCAGGATTCCATTGCCGAGCAACAGGTCAGCAGTCAGGAAGCACTGGTACGCCAGCTTGAAGGCACGGTCAAAATCGATCAGGGGCAGGTGGACAACGCGCGGCTGCAACTGAGCTACGCACGCATTACCGCGCCGATACCCGGTGAACTGGGCTTGAGGCTGGTCGATCAGGGCAACATCGTGCGCGCAGGCGACGCCACCGGCATTGTGGTGATTACGCAGTTAAAGCCCATCACGGTGCTGTTTACGATTCCACAAGACAGTTTGCAGGCGGTGCTGGTGCGGCGGCGCACGGGTGAAAAAATCCCGGTCGAGATTTACGATCGTGAGCAGAAAACGCGGCTGGCACGCGGCGTGCTGTTGACGGTGGATAACCAGATCGACACCACTACCGGGACCGTGCGCCTCAAAGCGCAGGTGTCAAACGATGAGGGGATATTGTTCCCCAATCAATTCGTCAACGTACGTATGCTGGTGGATACGCGTGAAGACGCGATTACCGTGCCGAGTGCTGCCATACAGCGCGGTGCACAGGGCATTTTTGTGTATGTGGTGTCTGAGGATTTAACGGTATCCATGCGGCCGGTGAAAACGGGCGTAGTGGAAGGTAACCGCATTGAAATCGTTACCGGTGTCAAAGCGGGCGAGCGTGTGGTTACGGACGGCATGGACCGGCTGCGCGATGGGATGAAGGTGGAACTCGCAAACCGCGAGCGTGCGGGCAAAGGCGACGGTAAAGGCAAGGGCGGTGGCAAGAAAGGTGGACGGCGCGCGGTTGAGGGCGATGCAGCCAGCCCCGCTGGCAATGCTGATGACGCCAAAGGTGCAGGCGCAAAGCCTGAAGCAGCGCCCACCGAAAAAGGCGAGGCCGCCAAGAAAGAAGCGCTTACAGGTGACAGACCCAAGCGTGAGCGTGCCGCCAAGAGCGAGGCCCCTGCTGAAGGGGCATCCCCCGAGGCCGCCAAAGTCGATATCGCGACTTCGGATAGCGAGCCGCGCAAAAAGGGCGGCAAAGACGGCAAAGACGGCAAGGCCCGTTGGGGCAAGAAAGAACAGGCGAATGAGTAGCTTGCCGCGCCCACACCACGCGGGCTAGGCGTTGACATGAACCCCTCTCGCTTATTCATCGAGCGCCCGGTCGCCACTTCGTTATTGATGGTGGCAATTTTGCTGTCGGGCATCATCGCGTATCGCTTGCTCGCGCTCTCGGCATTGCCGCAAGTGGATTACCCAACTATACAAGTGGTGACGTTTTATCCCGGCGCCAGCCCGGAAGTCACGGCTTCGTCGATCACAGCGCCGCTTGAACGCCAGTTCGGTCAGATGCCGGGCTTGAAGCAGATGTCTTCCACCAGTTCGGGTGGCGCATCGGTGGTGACGCTGCAATTCACGCTCGATCTTGATCTTGATGTGGCTGAGCAGAGTGTGCAGGCTGCAATCAATGCGGGCGCGAATTTGCTGCCCACCGATCTGCCTGCACCGCCGATCTACAGCAAGGTCAATCCGGCTGACGCGCCGATACTGACGCTTGGCATTACCTCAAAAACACTGCCGATGACGCAGGTGCAGAATCTTGCAGATACCCGCGTAGCACAAAAGATTTCGCAGATGACGGGTGTGGGTCTGGTCACGCTGTCGGGCGGGCAGCGTCCTGCCGTACGCGTACAGGCAAACCCTACCGCGCTGGCGTCGAACAATCTCAGTATGGAAGACGTGCGTACCGCGATTGCCGCCGCCAACGTCAATGCGGCCAAGGGCAGTTTTGACGGGCCAGAGCGCGCCTACACCATTGATGCCAATGACCAGTTGCAGTCGGCGATTGATTACAAAAAGGTGGTGGTAGCTTATCGCAATGGCGCGCCGCTGTATTTGTCGGATGTGGCGGACGTGATCGAAGACGCTGAGAACACACGCCTCGCGGCATGGATGAACGATTCACAGGCGATCATCATGAACATTCAGCGGCAGCCGGGTGCAAATGTGATTGAAGTGGTGGATCGCATCAAGGCCCTGCTGCCGCAATTACAGGGGGCGTTGCCTGCGTCGGTCGATGTGCGGGTGCTGACCGACCGCACAGTGACGATACGCGCCTCGGTGAAGGACGTGCAGTTTGATCTGCTGCTGGCGGTGGCGCTGGTGGTGATGGTGATTTTTCTGTTTCTGCGCAACTTCGCGGCGACGTTGATTCCCAGCGTGGCAGTGCCGCTGTCTCTGGTGGGCACGTTTGGCGTGATGTATCTCGCGGGCTTTTCCATCAACAATCTGACCCTGATGGCGCTGACCATCGCCACAGGCTTTGTGGTGGATGACGCGATTGTAATGATCGAAAATATTTCGCGCTACATCGAAGAAGGTGATTCGCCGATGGCGGCTGCGTTAAAGGGTTCCAAACAAATCGGCTTCACCATTATTTCACTGACGATTTCGCTGATCGCCGTGTTGATACCGCTGCTCTTCATGGGTGACGTGGTGGGCCGTCTGTTTCGTGAGTTTGCGATTACGCTGGCGGTATCGATACTGATTTCGGCGGTGGTGTCGTTAACCTTGACACCGATGATGTGCGCACGGCTGTTGCGGCATACGCCGGAAGCGGAGCAGAGCACCTTTTATAAGGTGACCGGTCAGTGGTTCGACGCCATCATCGCCAAGTATGGCCGCATGCTGACGTGGGTGCTTGATCGGCAAGGGCTGACGCTGCTAGTGGCTGTCGCTACCCTGGCTTTGGCGGTGGTGTTATATATATTTGTTTCTAAAGGGTTTTTTCCGCAGCAAGATACAGGCGTCATTCAGGGTATTTCCGAAGCGCCACAGTCGGTGTCGTTTGCCGCGATGGCGCAACGGCAGGAGTTACTGGCGAAAACCGTGTTGGAAGACCCGGCGGTGGAAAGCGTATCGTCGTTCATCGGCGTGGATGGCCAGAACACCACGTTGAACAGTGGCCGCATGCTGATCAATCTGAAGCCGCATGCGCAACGCCCTTCGGCGAGCGTGGTGTTGCGCAGCTTGCAGGAGCGTGCTGCAAAGCTGGAAGGCATAGCGCTTTACATGCAGCCGGTGCAGGACCTGACCATTGAAGATCGCGTGAGCCGTACGCAGTATCAATTTTCGCTCGACACCGCGAAACTCGATGACTTGACGTTATGGACACCGCGGGTGGTTGAGCGTCTGTCGCGCCTGCCGCAGTTAACCGATGTGGCGAGTGATTTGCAGAACGAAGGCTTGCAGGCGTATCTGGAAATTGATCGCGATACCGCAGGGCGGCTCGGTGTTACGCCAGCATCAATCAATACAGCGCTGTACAACGCGTTCGGCCAGCGCCTGATTTCCACCATCTTTACACAGACCAGCCAGTATCGCGTGGTGCTGGAAGTGAAGCCCGAGTACCGCATCGGGCCATCGGCGCTGACCGAGATTTACGTGCCCACCACCAATGGCACGCAGATACGGTTGAGTGAAGTGACGCGGCTGGTAGAAAAACCCGCGACGCTGGCGATTAATCACATGGGGCAGTTTCCCTCGGCTACTGTGTCGTTCAATCTGGCGCCCGGCGTGGCGTTGGGAGATGCGGTGAAGGCGATTGAGGGTGCCGAACGTGAACTGGCATTGCCCGCCAGCATACGCAGCAGCTTTCAGGGCGCGGCACTCGCTTTTCGTGCTTCACTGACGAACACACTGTTGTTGATACTGGCGGCGATAGTCACCATGTACATCGTGCTGGGCGTGCTCTACGAGAGCTACATCCACCCGGTGACGATATTGTCCACGCTGCCGTCAGCGGGCGTGGGCGCGTTGCTGGCTTTGATCATTGCGCGCACTGACTTGGGCATTATCGGCGTTATTGGCATTATTCTGCTGATCGGTATCGTCAAAAAGAACGCGATCATGATGATCGACTTTGCGCTGGACGCCGAGCGCAACGAGGGCAAGGCGCCGCGCGAGGCCATCTATCAGGCGTGCCTGCTGCGCTTTCGGCCGATATTGATGACGACGATGGCGGCGTTGCTGGGCGCGTTGCCGCTGATGATTGGCACCGGTGTCGGTTCGGAGTTGCGCTATCCGCTGGGCATCACGATGGTGGGTGGCTTGATCGTGAGCCAGGTATTGACGCTCTTTACCACGCCGGTGATCTATCTCGCATTTGATCGTTTGTCGCGGCGCGCGCGTGGTGAAGCGGTTGCCGTGGAGCACACGTCTTTATGAACTTTGCCGAACCCTTTATCCGCCGTCCGGTCGCGACCACGCTGCTGACGATAGGTCTTGCGCTGGCAGGTGCGCTGTCGTTCAATTTGCTGCCGGTGTCGCCTTTGCCGCAGGTGGATTTTCCGACGATATCGGTGACGGCCTCGCTGCCCGGCGCAAGCCCGGAAACCATGGCGGCTACCGTGGCAACGCCGCTGGAACGCGCGCTCGGCAAGATCGCCGGCGTGACTGAAATTACGTCATCCAGCACGTTGGGCAATTCACGTGTGACGCTGCAATTTGAGTTGAACCGCAGCATTGACGGTGCTGCGCGCGACGTGCAGGCGGCAATCAACGCGTCGCGCAGCGAATTGCCGACCAGCCTGCCGCGCAATCCGGTGTATCGCAAAGTGAACCCGGCTGACGCGCCGTTCATGATTCTGGCGCTGACATCGGATACCTACGACCGCGGGCAGATGTACGACGCGGCATCCACCCTGATTGGCGAAAAGCTGGCACAGGTCAAGGGCGTGGGACAGGTCACCGTGGGCGGCGCTTCTTTGCCCGCGGTGCGGGTGGAACTGAATCCTACGGCACTGAACAAATATGCGATTGGATTCGAAGAGGTGCGCGCGGCGATCAACGCCACCAACGCCAACCGGCCCAAGGGCGTGGTCGAAGAAGGCAACCAGCAGTGGCAGATCTACGCCAATGATCAGGCACGCACGGCCGCAGAATACATACCGTTAATCGTAGCCTACCGCAGCGGCGCCGCAGTGCGCCTGGGAGAGGTGGCGGAAGTCGTTGACTCGGTTCAAGATTTACGCAACGCCGGGATGTCCAATGGCAAACCCGCAGTGATTGTGCTGCTGTATCGGCAACCGGGTGCGAACATTATTGAAACCGCCGACCGCGTGCGTGCGGTAATGCCGCAATTGGCGGCGGCGCTGCCAGGCGCCATTGACATGAAGGTGGTGATGGAACGCACCACCACCATACGCGCTTCGTTGCTCGAGATTGAGCGCTCGCTGTTGATTTCGATGGCGCTGGTTATCATGGTGGTGTTTGTTTTTCTGCGTAACTGGCGCGCCACATTGATACCGGCCATTGCCGTGCCGGTGTCGCTTATCGGCACTTTCAGCGTGATGTACTTATGTGGCTTCAGTTTGAATAATCTGTCGCTGATGGCGCTGACGGTGGCGACTGGCTTCGTCGTGGACGACGCCATTGTGGTGCTGGAAAACGTAACGCGGCACATCGAAAAAGGCGTCGCGCCGTTCAAGGCGGCGTTGCTGGGTGTGCAGGAAGTGGCGTTTACGGTGATTTCGATCAGCATTTCGTTAATTGCGGTGTTTATCCCGGTATTGATGATGGGCGGGATTATCGGGCGCTTGTTTCGCGAGTTTGCTGTCACGCTGTCGGTGGCGATCCTGATTTCGATGGTCATTTCGCTCACCACCACACCGATGATGTGTGCACGATTACTGAAAAAGCACGACGACAAACCGGGGCGTTTGTCACAGTGGAGCGAGGCAGTTTTCGCATGGGTGCTGCGCACATATGAGCGCACGCTGGGCTGGTCGCTGCGGCATCCGCTGCTGGTGATGCTGGTACTGGGTGCCACCATCGGACTGAATGTGTATATGTATACCATTGTTCCGAAAGGGTTTTTTCCGCAGCAGGATACGGGTCGCCTAGGCGGTGGCATCGTCGCCGATCAAGCCAGCTCGTTTCAATCGATGCGCGTGAAGCTGGCGCAGTTTGTGGAGATTGTGCAAAGCGACCCCGCAGTGGAAAGCGTTACCGGCTTTACCGGCGGTGGCCAGCGTAACGGCGGCTTCATGTTCGTGGCGTTAAAGCCGCTGAAGGAACGCGGCCTTTCCGCAGATCAAGTGATTGCACGGCTGCGACCCAAGCTCGGCGCGGTGGCAGGAGCGAATCTGTATTTGAGCGCGCAGCAGGATATTCGCGTCGGCGGACGCCAAAGTAACGCAGCCTATCAATTCACGTTGCGCTCCGACAATCTGGAAGACCTGCGGTTGTGGACGCCGCGGCTGGAGCGCGCCTTGCGTGATGTGCCGCAACTGGCGGATATCAATTCCGACCAGCAGGTGCGCGGCCTGCAAACCACGCTCACCATTGATCGCGCAACCGCCGCACGCATGGGCATCACCACGCGCGCTATCGACACCGCGCTGAATCTTGCCTACGGGCAGGCGCAGGTGGCGACGATTTATTCGTCGGTGAATCAGTACAAAGTGGTGATGGAAGTCGCGCCGGAGTATTGGCAAGGCCCGGAGTCATTGGACAAGCTATACCTGCTCTCGCCCACGCGCGGGCAAGTGCCACTGTCGGCCATAGCGCGCTATGAACTCACCAACACCGCACTCGCAGTGAATCATCAGGGGCAATTTGCCGCCGCAACCCTTTCATTCAATCTGCCGGTAGGCACATCGTTATCCGATGCGGTAACGGCGGTGAATGCGGCGATGGTGCAAATCGGGGTGCCAAGCACGATTTACGGCAGTTTTCAGGGTACCGCGCGTACGTTTCAGGCGTCACTCGACAGCCAGCCTTTTCTGATACTGGCAGCGCTGATTACGGTGTATATCGTGCTCGGCATTTTGTATGAGAGTTACATTCATCCGGTCACGATTTTGTCCACCCTGCCCTCGGCGGGCGTGGGTGCGTTACTGGCATTGTGGATGTTCAGCATCGAGCTCAATATCATTGCCATGATTGGCGTGATTCTGCTGATAGGCATCGTCAAAAAGAATGCAATCATGATGATCGATTTCGCCATTGCCGCCGAGCGGGATCAGAAAATTGGCCCGAGTGAAGCGATCTATCAGGCGTGCCTGTTACGGTTTCGTCCGATCATGATGACCACCGCCGCGGCCTTGCTGGGCGCAGTGCCACTCGCCATTGGTTCGGGCGATGGCGCGGAGCTGCGCCAGCCGCTGGGCATTGCCATCGTCGGTGGGCTGGTGATGAGCCAATTGCTGACGCTGTACACCACACCGGTGGTTTATCTTTACCTGGACCGCTTCCGTTTGTGGGGCCTGCGGTTACGCGGCAAAAGTACACCGGCATTAGCAATGGAAACAAGATGAACGTGAAATTGTCTTTTGCGCTAACCATTCTGTGCGCGATGCTGGTCTCGTGCGCGCTGGGCCCGGATTACCGCCGCCCACAAACTGTAACGCCACAGGCTTACAAGGAAAACAAAGACTGGAAAATTGCCGAGCCGCGCGACAACGTGGCGCGCGGTAAGTGGTGGGAGATATTTGCTGATACGCAGCTGAATGCCTTGGCAGATAAGGTCAATGTGTCAAATCAGACGCTGCGCGTGGCTGAAGCGCAGTACCGGCGTTCGCAGGCGCTGGTGCAGTCGGCACGTGCGGGCTTGTTTCCCACCGTTGCTGCGGTCGCGGGTGTGACGCGCAGCGGTTCGGGCACGCGCGGCGCAGCTACAACGTACGACGTGGGGGCCAACGCCGGGTGGGATGCGGATATATGGGGCCGCGTGAGCCGCACTGTTGAATCAAACGAGGCGTCGGCGGCTGCGAGCGCTGCCGATCTGGAATCCGTACGCCTTCTGGTGCAATCGGAACTGGTCATCAACTATTTGCAGTTGCGCGTGCTGGATACGCAGAAAAAGCTGCTCGACGAGAGTGCCGCCGCCTTTGCCAAATCGCTGCAACTCACACAAAACCGCTACAAAGCCGGCCTCGCGGGACGCGTCGATGTGGCGCAGGCCGAGGCGCAGTTAAAAAGCACCCAGGCGCAATCCATCGACACCAGCGTGCAGCGCGCGCAACTAGAGCACGCCATCGCCGTGCTGCTGGGCGCATCCCCTGCGGAGTTTGCGTTGCCTGTAGCCACGGTGATAGCGGCTATCCCCGCAATACCTGCTGGCTTACCTTCAGAGTTGCTGGAGCGCAGGCCCGATGTCGCCGCTGCCGAGCGCCGCGTGGCTGCCGCCAATGCGCAAATCGGCGTGGCGAAGGCCGCGTTTTACCCGTCGCTTACTTTATCGGGAAGCGCGGGTTATCAAAGCAGCAGCTTCGCGCGCTGGCTCACCGCGCCAAGTCGCGTGTGGTCGCTTGGGCCGGATTTGGCATTGTCACTTTTTGATGGCGGGCTGCGCAAGGCGTTAACCAATCAGGCAATAGCCTCGTACGACGCTAGTGTTGCAACCTATCGGCAAACCGTGCTCGGCGCGTTTCAGGATGTCGAAGACAATTTGGCCGCGTTGCGCATACTCGAGCAGGAAGCCCAGGTACAGCTTGAAGCCGTCGCCGCCGCACGGCAATCGGTTGACCTGACGGTAAATCAATACAAGGCAGGCATCGTCAGTTACCTCAACGTGGTGACGGTGCAAACCACGCTGCTGACTAATGAACGCACGGCGCTGGCGCTGCTGGGCCGCCGCCTTACCGCCGCTGCGCAATTGGTGCGTGCGCTGGGTGGCGGGTGGACTGTGGACAATCATGTCGCGCAGCGACAATGAAAATCGCCGCCTCTGGTGACGGCGATGGTTCAATGGCTATGCCCAAGGGTTAATCACGGTAATTTTCAAGTCGTTGAAGTGGCGAACATTGCGGGTCGCAATAGACGCGCGACGCGCTAAAGCAATGCCGGCAATCTGTGTATCGCGGATATCCACCGACCGACCGGCTTTCTGACGCATCGCAGCCAGCGTTGCGGCTTCGTCCGCAGCGGCACTATCGAAATCGAGGATACGGTTTTCCAGATCCGCTTCGAGTAACTGTGCAAACGCAGCTTCAAGCGCTTGACGGCGCTTGCCTTTTGGCAGCAATGCCAAACCCAACCGTGCTTCAAACAAGGTAATGCTGGTGATCCAGATCGATTCTGCGGGTTGACCGTCAAGCCAAGTCACCACAGCGGATTCAGGCGTGGTGCGCATCAACGCAGAAAGCACGTTGGTATCGAGAATGATCATTACCGAAAAACAGCGGGCTTAGGCGCTTGGCCACGTAGCTCAGGTAAGTCTGCCACGAGGCCGACTTTACTGAACCGTGCCGCGATACGCGTGCCGAGTTTGGGTAAGGGTTTATCAGACTGTTTGGCCGCATTACGCAGAATCTGACGAATTTCTTCTTCCATACTGCGCCCGTGACGTTCGGCGCGGCGCTTCAGACGGATTTTTACGGTTTCTTCGAGGTGCCGAACAACAAATTGAGCCAAGGCAATCTCCTGCAATCCTGTAGTGGAGATATCATGATATCAAGACTAATAGTTATCTGCAATCCAATGCCAATTCACCGGCGTGGCGCTCAGACATCGCAGGTGCAGTCCCGGTAGAATGCAAGAATCGAAGACTTATTGGTGCCCTGTAGTCTAGATCGCGCCCACCTATTTGCCGACCATTTTCCTCAGCAAATCAAAGTTGGCGCGATCCATCGCGATTTCCCCACTATTGATCTGCCGGTCAATTTCGGCAACCGCCGCGTTGCAGGTGGTATCGATGCCCAGTTCCTTGCCTTTGCGCGCCACCAGTCCGCTGATAAACGCCATTTCGCTGATGCGGCCCTTCATGTGATCGTGGATGGGCGCGGTGCGGCCGCGGCTGACGTGACCGAGCAGGGTTTTCATGGCGGTGACGATGTTTTCCTCGATTGTGCCGGCAAACTCGTCCGCGCGCAGGCCGAAGATGGGTTCCATGCGCAAGCCCATGGCCTCGCCAACGGCAGCGGATTCTTTGCCCAGCGCCACCGACAGTTCGAACATGCCGGGCAGGTGCGCGGCTTCGGTGTTGCCCAGCCCCAGCAGGCCAAAAGGCCCCATGGTCATGCTGTTGGCGATGAGCTTGGTCCACTTGGCGCTTTGAATGGTACCGGTAATCTCGCAGACGCCCACGTGATTGAGGATGGATTGAATTTCCTTTACGCGCGGCGTGAGAAAGCCATCGTGCTCGCCGACGGAAAACCAGGTGGTCTTGTGCGTGGTGTTGCGCTTGACGAATCCGGGATTAAAAATCTCTGCTGACAGTTCCACCACGCAACCGATCAGGCGTTCCTTGCCGATAATGGTAGCCAGCGATTCTTCGTTGAAGCCATTCTGTATGGCGACAAACACGCCGTCGGGCTTGAGATAAGGCTTGATGAATTCCGCCAGCCAGCGGTGATCGTTCGACTTGACGCACATAAACACGATGTCGAACATCAGCTTTGCCGACGACAGATCGCACAGGTGCAGGGCATTTATTTTGGTTTTAACGACCCCATCGGGCATGGTAACTTCGATGCCGTCGGTTCGAATTTTTTCGACCTGCGCCGGCCATTGATCGATGACGGTGATGTCGAACCCGGCTTTGGTGAGATCGGCGCTGACGCTGCTGCCGATGGCTCCGCAACCGAGAACTGCAATTTTCTTTTTCATGGTGCTTCCATAGCTGTGCGTGAACCGGCAGTTTACACCGCGCGAATTCCTGCACCAAATCGCAGCCGCGCAGATGTCGCGGCGTATGATGTGCGTTTATCGCTAACAAACTGGAGGAGGCCATGGCCAATCGCATTTCAATACCCAATCCTGTGAAGGAACTGTTCAAGCAGGACAAAATCGCACTGGGCATGAACGTGCGGCTGGCGCGTTCCGGCGATATTGCGGCGATTGCAAAAACCACCGGCCACGATTTCATTTTTATCGACGGGCAGCATTCGCTCTACAACGTCGAAACCATTGGCCACATCGCGCTGGCGGCCATAGGGGTGGGCATTGCACCGCTGGCGCGCGTGAGCAGTTGCGACGATCCGCAAACACAGGTGCTGCTGGATAACGGCGTGATGGGTATCGTCTTTCCCGACATCAACACCGCCGATCAGGCACGGCGAGCGGTGGCACGGGCGAAGTATCCGCCGATCGGTACACGCTCTGTTGGCGGTGGCTATCCGATACTCGAATTTCGAGCCGTGCCGGTGCCGGATGCCGTGGCCGCGCTACAGGACAACACGCTGGTGGTGTGCATGATCGAAACACCAGAAGGGCTTGCGAATGTGGAGGCCATCTGCGCCGTGGAAGGGGTTGATGTGGTGCATGTCGGCTCCAACGACTTGCTTACCGCCATGGGCAAGCCCGGTACCTTTGGCAGCGCGGAGCATGTGGCGGCACTCGATAAGGTGATTGCAGCGTGCAAAAAACACGGCAAAGTGCCCGGCGTAGGCGGTGACCGCAATCTTGCGCGTCAGGTGGAATTCATCCGCAAGGGTATGCGCTTTATCACTACCAACAGCGAGATCGCTTTTATTCTAGCGGAAGGCTCGCGGGTTACCGGGGAGTTGCGTACTGCTTTGGGTTGATTGTGGGTTTGTCGTAACTATATGTATTTAAATAAGTTTTATAAAAATCCTCAATGTGTAATAGCGAAGGCTGCACACAAAATTCTCCTCGTCTTTTCTATGTGCGCGAGAATGACAGGGGTAAATTTGCGTCCGTATTTTATTTATATGAACCAGCGTCCAAAATAGTGCACATTACAGCCACCCCCACGTAGCGCATAAACCCGGGCACACCGGAGGAGGATTTCATGCACGCAAAATGGAAGTCCGTTGCAACTGTTACGGTGGCCCTGGCTACTACAGCGGTTCATGCGGCCGATACCTGGCCCAGCAAAACCATACGCATCGTCGCTCCCGGTGCGGCGGGCGGGCCGATCGATATCATGTCCAGGGTGGTGATGCAGAAGTTGTCCGAGCAGTTGGGGCAGTCCATTGTGATCGACAATCGCGCAGGCGCAGGTGGCACGCTGGGTACGCGTATCGCGGTGATGGCAATAGCGGATGGTCATACGCTGATGTGCAACAGCAGCCAGTATGTTGCCTCATACAGCCTGTACAAAGACCCCGGCTACAATGCCTACAAGGATTTCATTCCCATCATTAACGCGGGCACCAGTCCCAACATCATTTTTGTGAATCCGAATACGCCTGCCAAGGATCTGAAAGAACTGATCGCGCTGGGTAAGGCGAAAAAACTGCAATTTGGCTCGGCGGGCGCCGGCAGCACGCCGCATCTCACGGGCGAGCGGTTGCTGAAGATCATGTCCAAACTTGATATCGAGCATGTGCCTTACAGTAGCGCCATGCCCGCTGTGCTGGCGACGATTTCCGGGCAAGTGCCGATCGGACTTACGGCCATGCCGCCGACGGTGCCATTAATCAAGTCAGGCCGCATACGCGGTATCGCTGTCACCAGCCAGCAGCGCATGGCGTCGCTACCGGAGGTCGGTACGGTGGCCGAGCAGGGTTTTCCCGGATACGAGGACTACACCTGGATCGGCTTCTTCGCGCCAGCGGGTGTGCCGAAGCATATAGTTGACCGGCTTAATCGCAGTATCGGCGCCATAGTGGTGATGCCAGACGTGAAGGAACGTCTGGCAGCGTCGGGGTTCGACCCGGTGAGCAATAACGCCGAGCAGTTTGCCGTGTATGTGCGTGAAGAAATTATCAAGTGGGCCAAAGTGATCAAGGAATCGGGTGCGCGGGTGGATTAACTTCGGGGGCGAAAATGCGAAGAATGGCTTTCGTTGCAGGTTTACTGACGTGCGTCATGGCGCAGCCCGTACAAGGGCAGCAAGGGCCGTATCCCAACCGGCCCATCCGTTACGTCGTGCCGTTCCCGGCGGGTGGATCGGCCGACGGCATTGCACGCATCATGGCGCAACAGTTGTCGCAGGTGATGGGGCAGCAATGGCTGGTGGACAACCGCCCCGGCGCGGATGGCGTCCTCGCCGGTGGCATAGTTATCAAGGCGGCGGCGGATGGCCATACGGTGTTTTTCGGCAGTAACACACCGATGTCGGCAGGACCCGCTCTGCGTAAAGTACCGCCGTACGATCCGGTGAAGGACTTCACGGCCATCGGCATGATTGGATACTTTACCTTCATTCTCTTTTCTTCACCTGCGATTCCAGCGAGAACACTGGCTGAACTGATTGAACATGCGCGGGCCAATCCAGGCAAGATTAACTATGGCACGGGCAACACCGGCTCAATCGTGTCCACGGCGCAACTGAAATCGCTGGCTCGGCTGGACGTTACGCATATCCCTTACAAAGGCGATACCCCAACCACAACCGACCTGATGGGCGGGCGTATTCAGTTCGCGATCATGGCGCCGATACCCGCGCTGGCGCAGGCACAGGCGGGCAGGCTGCGCATGCTGGCCGTGTTGCTGCCGCAGCGCAGCGCACTGGTGCCAGATGTGCCAACGATTGCCGAAGCGGGCATGCCGGGCGTTTCGATCGCGCCTTGGGCGGGCCTGTTTGGACCGGCTGGTATCGGCGGCGACGCGCTGGCGCGGCTGTCGCGCGATCTGAACGCGGTGCTGTCGCGCACGGACATTCGTGATCAAATTGGGAAACAGGGACTGGAAGTGCAAACTTCCACGCCGGCAGTGTTGACAGCGCACACCCGGGATCAATATCAGGCGTGGGCGAAAGTCATTCGCGACACCAACATCCCGCAAGAATAGACAATCAGATATACAAAACGTAACTGGAGCAGGCAATGGATTTTCGACCTTTATCCCATGCGCTCGGCGCGGAAGCAATGGGCCTTGATATCAGCAAGGACATCAGCGATACCGTATTCCGTGAAGTGCATGACGCCTTTTTGCGATACGGGATTTTGCTGTTTCGCGATCAACACGTCACACGCGAACAACACATCGCGTTCAGCCGCCGGTTTGGCGAACTGGATGACAATGACCGTTCGCCGGATACCGATCCAAAGTATCCCGAACTCACCATTGTCACGACGCGGCCCAAGCCCGATGGCAAACCTTCCGAGTCACGCTACACCGGCAGGTTGTGGCATTCCGATCTGTGTCACAGCCTGACGCCAGCAATGGGGTCGCTGCTGCGTTGCCTGGAACGCCCGGTCGTCGGCGGCGACACCCTATTCGCTAACATGTATATGGCTTATGACACGCTGTCTGATGGCATGAAAAAACTCATCGAAGGACTGGATGGCATACACATGCGTAACCGCAAGTTTGACACCATGAGCGCCGAACGGGCCGAGTTTCTGAAGCGCCAGCGGCCCGTCGCGCAGCCCGCAGTCCGTGTGCATCCGGAGACAGGCCGCAAGACTTTGTATCTGGGCGAGAAGGTCAAACAGTTTGCAGGACTCACGCCGGAAGAAAGCCAGCCACTGCTGGATTATCTGAATCGACATGCGGTGCGACCCGAATTTGTGTATCGGCACCAATGGCGAAAGAACGATATCGTGATGTGGGACAACCGCTGCACCATGCATCTGGCGCTGGGCGATTTCGATATGAATCAGATTCGTCATATGGAACGCACGACCGTAAAGGGTACGCCCAGCGGTTACGTGTATGAGGCGGCTTGACGGTGGTCAGACGACTGCATTTGATATTGAAGGGATGCCTGGCGATAGTCATGGCGTCGATTTCGGGCGTGGTCTTCGCGCAGGCTGATGCGTGGCCGCGCAAAACGTTGCGCGTCATTTGCCCGTTTGCGGCGGGTGGCGCAACCGACATCTTTGCACGGGTATTTTCGCAGCGTCTTCAATTGGCTCTCAAGCAGAATGTCGTGGTGGACAATCGCGGTGGTGCAGGTGGGGTGATTGGCACCGAGTTGGCGATCAAGGCCGAGCCTGATGGCCACACACTGCTGTTTGCATCGGATTCACCCGTGACGATTGGGCCGAATCTGTACAAGACCGTGCCCTACGATCCGCTCAAGGATTTGATGCCCATCGGTAAAGTGGTCTCGGTGGTCAATGTGCTGGTGGCCAACCCGCGCCTTAAAATTGCCAACGTCGCGGAGTTGATCGCCCAGGCCAGACAGCGCATAGCGCCGTTCAAGTTTGCGTCGTCTGGCACTGGAGCGTTCGGACACCTGACGGGCGAACTTTTCAAAGCCAGCACAAGCGCGGATTTGACGCATGTGCCGTACAAAGGCGGTGGCCCGGCTATTGCCGGTTTGATTGGCGGTGAAACTGACATGTCGTTCGCCACCTTTCCGAGTGTGATGCCGCATGTGAAGTCGGGGCGCCTGACGCTGTTAGCGGTTTCTAATATCAAGCGCAGCAAGCTGCTGCCCGAAGTGCCGACAATCGCGGAGGCGGGTGTGCCAGGCTTTGGTGTGGACAACTGGCAAGGCCTGTTCGCACCGCTGGGCGTTTCGCAGAAAATACGGATTGCGCTGGATAGGGAAGTTGCCGAGATCGTGCGCTCGAAGGAGTTTTCTGATGTAGCCAATGCGCAGGGTGCGGAGTCTGACCATATCAGTATCGAGAGCTTTGCCGGTTTCGTGCGTAAAGATCATGCTCGCTGGAAACAAATTATTGATAAGAACCAGATACGTAGCGAATAGCGACTGATGGCAGACCAGTCAGTCGCAGCACAAGTTTTGAATATTCACGACCAAGGAGATTTCATGCGATCCAACTCGTTCGCGCATGCGCGGGCCGCTGCCACCGTCGTTCTAACCATAATGATGGGGCCGATGCACACGGCACTGGCGCAGTCGCCGCCGGTGCAAACCTGTCAACTCGGCGAGCTCAAACTCGAAAGTGGCGAAGTCATTAAAGACTTCAAGATGACCTACATCACGTTTGGCACCTTGAACGCTGACAAGAGCAATGCGATTCTTGCCATTCACGGTTTGCAGGGCAACCGCAACAGCCAGTCCTCATGGGCGGGGCCTAGTCGAGCATTTGATACCAACAAGTATTTTGTGATTCAGCCGGATACACTGGGTGTGGCATCGACTGATCCGAACGCGACGACTTCGCCCACGCGTTCGGGGCTCAATATGGCGTTTCCGCGTTTCAATATTCGCGACATGGTAAAGGCCGAGCATCGCATGCTCACCGAATGCCTCGGTATCAAACGGCTGGTGGCGGTGGCGGGCAGTTCGATGGGCGGCATCGAGACGATGCAGTGGGCAGTGAGCTTTCCCGATTTCATGGCGGTAGCGATTCCGCAAACGCCAATGGCGCGCGCCAACCGGCAGGGTAATTTCATCTGGGAGTCCATACGACAGGCGATTATGCTCGACTCGAAATGGCAGAACGGCAATTACCCCAACGACGATCCGCCGCGCGCCGGTATCGGGGTGGGATTGCAAATTCAGACTGTTGTTGGTTGGTCGGCGGCAGGATTCGAAGAAGGCTTTGCCACGCGCGAGCAGGTGCATGCGTTCCATGCGGAAAGTGCAAAAACGGTCGGCAACAACGTGCAGGCGCGAGACTGGATTTATCGCAGTTGGGCGATTCAGAGCCACGATATTGGGCAGACACCAGGGTTCAAGGGCGACTTTGCCGCCGCAGCGCGCTCGATCAAGGCGCGGGTGCTTATGTTCCCCAACTGTCAGGATCAGTTGCATCCGCCACGCGAAGGGGGCGTGCTTGAAGCGATGCAATATATTCCGGTCGCCAAACTCGTGAACTACGATGACATTGGTGGCCATCGTGGTTCGACCAGCCCACCCTCGCTGGCGACATTTGCCGTAGAAGTGCGCGATCTGCTCAAGCGCGTTGAGGAGGGGCGGCCGGGTATCAATGGCCCGCGCATACCGAAAAACTTTGATCGGGCTGATTATTGTCCACGCTGAACCATGATTGTCTAACCGCCGTAGCCGTATAGCGATGGATCGCCTTTTCTTCACACTGGGTAGCGTGTCGGCGTTCTTTGGTGTTGCGCTGGGGGCATTCGCTGCCCATGCGTTAAAGGGGCGCGTGGATGCTGACTTGCTTGTGATTTTTGAAACAGGCGTGCGCTATCAGATGTACCACGCCTTTGCGTTATTGGCGGTCGCATGGGCCTGCGCGCGCTGGTCAGCTGTTGGGTTAAAGGCCAGCGGCTGGTTGTTCGTCGCAGGTACGATTATTTTCTCGGGCAGTCTTTATGCGCTGAGTCTTAGCGGCGTGCGTTGGCTGGGCGCTATTACACCCTTGGGTGGCTTGATGCTGCTGGCGGGGTGGTTGTGTCTTGCGCGGGGTTCGTGGCGAGGTGGTAAATTGCAATAATAACAATAGGTTGCGGCGCTACGTGCTTGTTTCGTCAGTGGTTGTCGCGGTCGGGACGGTTTCGATCGGATCAATCAGGGTAGCGTCATCTTCACGCGGGCGTTTGTCGCTGCGCACGATATGCGCGGTGACCGATGTCATCGGGTAGCGGCGCGAGTAGCGATTCCAGCGCTTGCGTGGCATCAAATTTGGTGTCGAGCCAGAACGCTTCATCCTGAGGCTCGATGATCACCGGCATGCGATCATGCACATGCGACAGCGCGCGGTTCGCATCGCCAACAATGATGGTGCAGGATTCAATCACCTCATCGCCGCGATGCCAGCGATCCCACAGTCCGGCGAAGCTCACGATACCGCGATCGGGCCGGTGCATCCACCATTTCATTTTTCCCTGCGGCGTTTCCTGCCACTCAAACCAGCCCATGGCGGGAATCAGGCAGCGACGCTTGCGAAACGGCACACGATAGCTGGCAGCACTCGACACCTTGTCTGTGCGCGCATTGAACGTGCTGAACTTGATGCGCGGCTCTTTTGACCAATAGGGCAGCAGCCACCATTGCATCGTCACGAGCTCCGGTGTGCCATCGGCGCTATGGCGGATTACCGGCACGTACGCAGCAGGATTGCCCTGCTGCGGGGTGACATTGTACCGCGCGCTAAAAGTGGTCCGGAGACTACGATCGTGCTCGGGGTAAGGGTTATTTTGCCCGCGGCCCAGGTGATAGTGGCGTTCAATGGCGGCCTGATTGGGGGCTACATAGCGGCCGCACATGGATACACAAACCTACTGATTCAGGAAGTCCGCCCCGGTCATCGGCATCAAGTAATCCTTGGTGATTTCTTTCGGATAATTGATTCCCAGCTGTGCCATGTCGCGGTCGATTTCATCCAGCAGCAGGCTTACGGCATGGGTGACGCCCGCCTCGCCGGCGCACGCTGCTGCGCACAGGAAGGGGCGTCCGATGAAGCAGAAGTCTGCGCCAAGGGCGAGTGCTTTCAATACATCAGTACCGCGCCGGAACCCGCTGTCCATGATCACTGCCATATCCTTGCCGGCAGCTTCACGTATGCCTGGCAGAACACGCAGTGGCGATACCGTACCGTCGAGCTGACGCCCACCGTGGTTGGAAACCATCACACCGTCCAGACCATGCTCGCGCGCGATGCGCACGGTGTCTTTGTCAACGACGCCCTTGATCAGCAGGTTGCCTTTCCAGATTCGGCGCATCAGCTCAACGTGTTTCCATGACAGGCGGTCGCGCCGGCCATAGTCGCGACTGCTGCCGGCGGACAACATCGGCACGCGCGGGCCCATGTTTTCGACGTGCGGCATGCCGTCGGTCATCAGTGTCTTCAGGAACATGCCGAACAGCCATTTTGGGCGGTTGATCACGTCCCAGGCGAGACGCAGCGACGGACGCAGCGGCGTGCTGTAGCCATTGCGCACGTTGTTTTCACGGTTGGCGGGCACCTGCACATCCACTGTGACGGCGATGGTATCGAAGCCCGCTTTCTCGCAGCGCTCGAATGTCTTGGTGATGCGTTCTTCGTCGCCAGGCAGATAGGCCTGAAACATCGCGGTACGGCCTGCTGCTTTGACATCTTCCATGCGCATGAGCGATGCGCCGCTCATCATCATCGGGATGTTGACCTTTGCGGCCACGCCGGAGAGCACGGTATCACCGCGATAACAGGCCGTGGATGTGCCGCCCATCGGCGCGAAACCGAACGGCGCACTGTAGGTTTTGCCAAACAGCGTGGTTTGCATGCTGCGCGCTGTCGTATCAATCAACGGCTTGGGTACAAAGCCGATCTCATCAAAGACATTGCGGTTGCCGCGCAGCGATGCATTGTCTTCCACGCCGCCAGTCACATAGCCGTAAATCGGCCGCGGCAAAATCTTGCGCGCCTTGTCGATAAAGTCCTGCAGCGCAAGATATTGTTGCAGATGGCCCGGCAGCGCGCGCTTGTCGATGATGGAAAGACCGCCGGTGCTGTCAGGTTTGAGTTCGACCGGAGCCAACGATTTGGGTATTGCGGTAGTGTCCATTTCTATCCTCCCTTTTGAAATATAACTGGTGGCACTTTTATGAGTTTGCCGTTGCCAATGCGCCACTATAACTGCAAGCTTGCCCTAACGAATCACGCCGCACGCTTATGCGCGCCAGACCGGGCAGTTTGCGCTCCAGCTTCTGCCATACCCAGATGGCCAGATGTTCCAGGCTCGGTGATTGCAAGTCATTGATTTAATTTAATAATGTGTGATCGAGTTGCTTGCGGAGCGTGAGGCAAATTCGTTCGACCGTGGCCAAATCCGCAACAAAACCATGCGGCGCGCGCGGCGTGCCAGACAGCGTCACCTGACATTGAAACGAGTGGCCGTGAATCCCGCTGTATTTGTGGCCGCGTGGGGTGGTGGCGAAGCGATGTGCCGCGTCAAAGCCGAAGGTGTATGAAATCTCGACTTCAGGTTTCGCGGGAGCACTGGCCTTTTTGCGGGCAGGGTTACGGACGGACTGGCTCATGGAATACCGATTAGTTTGTGGGTTTGCAGCGAAAGTCGCCAGCGCGGATGGGCTTTGCAGTATTCAACGGCGAGCCGTGTATGGTGTGCGCGGCGCGGGCTGTCCATGGGTTGCAGGAAAAAATGGTCGAAGCGCAATTTTTCAAAACGCTCGGGTTCTGCGCCAGCCTGCGGAAAGACCAGCTTCAATTCATGGCCGCGTGTCAGCGCGAGCGGCGCGCGCGCTTTGGGGCTAACGCAAATCCAGTCGATGCCAGACGGCGGCTGCAGTGTGCCATTGGTTTCGATGGCGATACGAAAGCCCTTGCTGTGCAGTGCTGCAATTAACGGTTTGTCCAGTTGCAGCAAGGGCTCACCACCGGTGCACACCACAAAGCGTTGTAATTCAGTACGCTTGGGCCATTGTTTCGTTACGGCATTGGCGAGTGAAGCAGGCGTTTTAAACTTGCCGCCGCCCGACCCATCGACACCGACGAATTGCGTGTCGCAAAAACGGCAGATGGCACTGGCCCGGTCTTTCTCGCGTCCCGACCACAGGTTGCAGCCGGCAAAGCGCAGGAACACCGCAGGCGTGCCCGCGTTGGCACCTTCGCCTTGCAGCGTGTAGAAAATTTCTTTTACGGAATACATCAGTGCGTGTCAGCGAGTCACCGCACTGTTTTTAGAGGTGCGTGCTACCGTGCGAGGCATGGATGCCAATCGTTGTGCCAGCTCCGCAAGCTCTTCCATTACTTGAAACCGTTCACGCAAGGTCATTGCCAGTGCGGCACGTAATTGTGTGCGGCGACTGCCGCGCCAACTGGCAGTAGCCCATGCCGACTTCGCGGCCTTACTTTTCACGGCGTTTCTCCTTCATCAGTTCGCGCAGATGTTCAATATCATCCAGATCCTTGGGGCGGTTAGCCAATTTTTTCATTTTAATCAGCGTGGAAATCGATACAAAACGAACGGGTAAGTCTGGTGTCAACTTTCCACGGATCGCTGATTTGTATTCACGCGAAAAATCAAAAGGCTCATTGACAAACACATCTACGGGCATGAGCTGGTGTTTGGCATTGTGGAAATTTAGCACCTGCATACGCTTGTTTTTTATCCAGTCGTTACGCTGTTTGATATCCGCGAACTGAAACGCTGTCACGGGGACAGTGGGTTTGTAACCCACCTTCGCCAAGGCGCCGAAAGCAGCAAGAATATTCTTGCGGCCCAACTGTATAACCAAATCCACGTCATACGTAAGCCGCAAATAGCCATGAGCATTTACTGCTAAACCACCGGCAACAAGATAGCGTACCTTGGCTTCATTGAGTGTGGCGCATATTGTTTCGAATATCGCGAGCTTCACGTCTTCCACGAATCCCGCAATGTAACCGCTCGATTAAACTTCGGCGCGCCCGGTGTCGAATCCACGCGGTCAGCGACAAAGTAGCCATGGCGCTCAAACTGGAAACGATCCTCTGGCTTGGCGTCTTTCAGCGCCACTTCGAGTTGGGCGGTAATGGTTTTTTGGGAATCGGGATTGAGATCGAGCAGAAAATCTTTGTCGCCTGCACCGGGGTGCGGTAGCTTGAACAGCCGGTCATACAAGCGCACTTCAGCAGCGAAAGCCTGCGCCACACTGACCCAATGAATATTGCCTTTGACTTTCACTGAATCAGCGCCTGGCGTACCGGATTTTGTTTCAGGCAGGTAGTCGCAGTGTACAGCGACAATGTTCCCCTGTGCATCTTTATCACAGCCCGTGCATTTGACGACATAGCCGTAACGCAGGCGCACGCTGTTGCCAGGGAACAGGCGGAAAAAGCCCTTCGGAGGCGTCTCCGCAAAATCGTCGCGTTCAATCCACAACTCGCGGGTGAACGGCACCGTGCGTTTGCCCAGTTCAGGTTTTTGCGGATGGTTCGGCGCGAAGCAATCTTCCTGCTGGTCTTTGGGATAGTTGTCGATGATGAGCTTGACCGGGTCGAGTACAGCAATACGTCGCTCAGCGGATTCATTCATATGCTCGCGCATGCATTCTTCGAGCACGCTGTAGTCAATCCACGAGTCTGCCCTTGAAACGCCAATGCGTTCTGCGAACAAGCGAAAGCCCTGCGGCGTATAGCCCCGGCGGCGCGCCCCTGCTAGCGTGGGCAGGCGCGGGTCATCCCAGCCTTCGACATGTTTTTCGGTCACGAGCTGAATCAGTTTGCGCTTGGACAGAACCGCGTAGGTCAGATTCAGCCGCGCGAACTCGATCTGCTGCGGTAGCGGTTGCGCCAGCAGGCTGCCTTCGGCCAGACGCAATAATAGCCAGTCGTAAAAGGGCCGCTGATCCTCGAACTCCAAAGTGCAGATCGAATGGGTGATGCGCTCGAGCGCATCTTCAATCGGGTGCGCATAGGCGTACATCGGATACACGCACCACTTGTCACGCGTGCGATGGTGCGTGGCTTTGCGGATGCGGTAAATCGCCGGATCGCGCAGATTGATATTGGGCGACGCCATGTCGATCTTGGAGCGCAACACCATGCTGCCATCAGCATGTTTGCCGTCGCGCATTTCGGTAAAACGCTGCAAAGACTCGGCGGCGGGGCGTTCGCGCCAGGGGCTGGCCGTTCCCGGCTCAGTGAGCGTGCCACGGCTGACGCGCATTTGCTCTGCTGTTTGTTCATCCACGTACGCGTGGCCCGACTGGATCAGATACTGAGCCGCCTCATACATGAAATCGAAATAGTCGCTGGCGAAGAAAATGTTTTCGCGCCAGTCAAAGCCCAGCCACTGCACGGCATGGATAATTGAATCGACGTACTCCTGTTCTTCCTTTTCGGGATTGGTGTCGTCGAAGCGCATGTGACATGCGCCGGCATAGCTTTGCGCAAGGCCGAAATTCAGGCATATCGATTTGGCGTGGCCGATGTGCAAATAGCCGTTCGGCTCTGGCGGGAAGCGCGTGCGAATCTTCGCCGGATCGGCTGGCGTGTTGGCGTGTGTTTTTGCGGGGCCGGGCTTGCCGCCCCAGCCGCGATTGGTGTACTTGCCACTCGCAAGATCACTGTCGATGATGTTGCGGATGAAATTGCTGACTGGTGCAGCGGTGGTTTTGCTCTTTTCGCTCATGATAGGCGTATTTTAACGCGCTACACCTGCGCGGGGCGTAATGAGTGCGTGAATACCTTAGCGCTTGCCGAGATACTGCGTCGGTAACACTTTTTCGATGGCGCGGCGGCCATTGCGCGTGACGCGATAAGCTTGTGCCCGCGGGCGGCTTGCCACGGCGCGTAGCAGCTTACCGTCAACATATTGCAGGGCTGCACCATCATCGGCCGCGACCCCTTCAATGATCTTGTTTCCCGCAACCAGCTTGCGGTAGGTGGGCTTGCGCAGCGGCTCGCTGTCGTAATGCGGGCAGTTACTGCCAGGCAAAAAGCCTAGGCAATCTAGCGCGGTGAGTGGTCCGGCGATGGAATCGGTGACACCCTGGCCAAACCAGCAGATCGATCCCGCGCTGGCGCCGCCGAGCACGATACCGCGTTGCCAGGCTGTGCGTAGATAGACATCGAGTTGCCACTCGCGCCATACGGCCAGCAAGCTGCGTGTGTTGCCGCCGCCGACGTAGATGGCGTCGTGTTCCATCACAAACGACTCGAGATCGCGTGGCGTGCGCGCGAACAACGGCAGGTGTGACGGTTTGCAGTCGAACTGGCTGAAGCCCGCGTAAAACCGCAGCCGGCCCATGTCAGCATCACCGTGCGCTGCGCCGATGAAACAGACGCGGGGTACTTTCTTTTTTGTCAGCGACAAAAAATATTTGACCAGCAACAGGTTGCTGAGATCTTCGGGTATTGCAGCGCCGCCAATGGCGAGGATTTGGGTTTTCATCTCGAAAGATCAGCCGTCAATCTTAACGCCCGCATCCTTGATCACCTTCGCCCACTTGGCGACTTCGCTGCGCAGAAACTGATCAAGTTCCGCAGGCGAGCTACCCACGGGATCAATCCCCATCTGCACAAAACGGTCACGAACGTCAGGTCGCTTGAATGCCGGCATGATTTGCGCGCTGAGCTTGTCGATGGCCGCTTGGGGCGTGCCCGCCGGTGCGAGCCAGGCCACCCACGTTCCACCCGTGACATTGACGCCGGCTTCGATCATGGTCGGAATGTCGGGCGCGGACTGGATGCGTTTTTCGGAGGCCATGCCCAATGCCTTGATGCGTCCGCCGCGCACGTGCGGCATCATTGACGAGGGTGTGTCCATCAGTATCTGAATCTGCCCGGCAACCAGATCCTGCAACGCAGGCGCGGTGCCCTTGTATGGAATGTGATTTAATTTGATGCCCGTGGTGAGCATCAGCAATTCGGTGGTGAGATGCGCCGCTGCGCCGATGCCGCTGGAGCCAAACGAAAGTGATCCCGGCTTGGCCTTGGCCAGCGCGACCAGTTCTTTGGCGTCTTTGGCTGCAAGGTTGTTGGTCGCGGTCACAATCAACGGCGCCGTGACCAGCAGCGACACGGGCGCAAAACTCTTGACCGCGTCGTAGGGCAGTTTCGGATACAGCGTCTGATTCGCGGCGTGCGCTGCAATCACCGACACCAGTGTGTAACCATCCGCCGAGGCCTTGGACACAATATCCACGCCGAGAATGCTGTTGGCACCGGGGCGGTTGTCCACCAGCACGTTCTGATTCACGGCCTTGGAAACCTCCTGCGCGACGATGCGCGTTACCACATCGGTGATGCCGCCGGGCGTATACGGCACCACTACGCGAATCGGCCGCGCGGGGTAGGGCTGCTGCGCTAAGGCGTTCTGGGCAAAGGCTGCTGCGCCCACGGTCAGTAATATGTAACCCATTGTTTTTAATGACATTATTTCTCCATTGGCGTATGACGATTTTACTCTACCCGCGCGCCGGTTGCCTTGACAACTTTGCCCCACTTGGCGACTTCGTTACGGATGTGCTCGGTGAATTGCTGTGCGGTGCCGCCAACGGGTGTTACGCCGCCGTTAGTGAAGCGCTGGCGCACGTCGGTCATGGCGATGATTTTGTTGATCTCCCCGTTGAGCTTTGTCACCACATCGCGCGGCGTGCTGGCCGGCGCAACCACGCCGAACCACACGTTGACATCATAACCCGGCACGCCGGACTCGATCACCGTGGGCACTTCGGGTGCGAGGTCTGAGCGTTTCTGGCTGGTGACGGCAATTGCCTTCACTTTGCCGCCTTTCACATGGGGCAGCACGTTGGGTGTGTTGTCGAAAATCATCATCACATGGCCACCCATCAAATCCACCAGTGCGGGCGCGCTGCCTTTGTACGGCACGTGAGTGATTTTTGTGCCGGTCATCAGCTTGAACAGCTCCATCGACATGTGATTTGATGTGCCGCTGCCGGTGGAGGCGTAGGTCAATTGATCCGGCTTGGCCTTTGCGAGGGCAATCAATTCCTTGATGGAGGCCACCGGCACGGACGGGTGCATCACCAGCATATTCGGCGTGGCGCCGGCCTGAATTATGCCGGTGAAATCTTTCACCGTATCAAACGGCAGCCGCGCATAGAGCGTAGCGTTAACCGCGAACGGTACCGCCACAATCAGCAGAGTGTAACCATCGCCTGGCGACTTGGCGACGATATCGGTGCCTATGGTACTGCCCGCGCCGGGACGGTTATCCACCACGGATTGCGCAAAGTTACCCTCAGTAAACTTTTGCGATAGGGTGCGGCCCAGCGTGTCGTTGAACGCGCCCGGCGGGAACGGCACGACGATGCGGATGGATTTGGTAGGGTAGGTTTGTGCAAAGGCCTGCGCACAGGTCATGCAGCTGAGCGCCAGCAGCGCGCGGTTCTTGAGTCTCATCGGGTTCTCCTCACAGCAGATCAAACGTAACTCGGCCCCTCAATCACAGGGTGTTTCAGCAGGAACTCTTCGTTGACTTCAACGCCGATGCCTGGCGCTTCCAGTGGCAGCACGCAGCCGTTCTTATCCACGGTGTAAGGCGTGCTCACCAGCTCATCGCGGAAGAGATTGTTCCGCGAAACATCGCCTTCAAAATAGCCGCCGTTATCGATCGACGCCAGCACATGCACGCAGGCGGCCATATTGATGCCGGTCATCGAGGTGTGCGGGTTGCATTGAATCTTGTAGGCCGAAGCCATGTGCGCAATGCGCATCACCTCGGTTATGCCGCCGGTTTTGGACACATCTGGCTGAAAAATGGTGATCACGTTATCTTCGATCAGACGGCTGAATTCGAAACGCGTGTAATGGTTTTCACCTGCGGCGAGCGGTACATTGCCGTAGCGCCGCAGTTCGGCATAGGCGCGGTAGTCCTGCGCGGGAAACGGTTCTTCGAGCCAGCCCACGCCATTGGCTTCCAGCCCCGGCATCGCGGCGCGCGCGGAGTTGATGTCGTAGCCGGTGTTGGCGTCGGTGAGGATGACCAGTTCGTCGCCGAAAGCCTTGCGCACTGCGGCCACGCGTTCGATGTCACGCTTGGGCGTGTCGCCGATGCGCAGCTTCAGCGCCTTGTAGCCCATTGCCAGCAGCGGATGAATTTCGTCGATCAATTCAGATGGCGGTTGATACCCCAGCGACACGCCGCCCGCGTACGCCGGTATCGGGCGCGACGTACCGCCGAGCAATTTATACAACGGCCAACCCACCGCCTTGCCCCGTATATCCCATAGCGCCTGATCAATGCCGCTCATCGCAAGGCAAGTGCCCGCACCCATTCCGTGACTGGCAAGTTGCTTGTCGTAGATTTTTTTCCACACACCCACTACATCGGCGGCGTTCATGCCGAGCGTGAGCTGGCGCAACGTGGTATTCACCAGTGCCGCCACAGCCCCCGGCGCACGCCCGTGATGCGATTCGCCCCAGCCGACCAGACCGCCCGCTGTAGTAACTTTTACGATGATCGCATCGCGTTTTACTGCGCGGCCTACGCCGAGGCTTACAGAGTCTTCGGGTTTGACGGGGAAGGACGTGGGAAACGCTTTGATTTCTGTGATTTTTAGATCGGGGTTGTTTACGGCCATCGGATGCTTTCGTTGTTAAGCTGCAATTTGCTCGTAGGTAAACTGCGGTGCGTCTGCTCGCGTTGACGCATGCTCAACCGTCATTGAGCAGAGGTTGCCCTGCGCATCCAGGTCGAGCACGGTGTTTTCGTCCAGGTCGCGCGTCTCCGCAACTGGAACGTTTTTAAATTCGATCAGCAATGTATCGGTATCAGTAAAGTAGCGAATTTTCATGGGGCAAACCGCATGTTGATGTGAATGTTCGCTCAATCGGTGCGGGAGCGAACCGTTTCAAAGTAACGTGTGATTTTCACGCTGCAAAGATAACAGAATGTCGGTGCGGGTCAATGTCCCGCATGGCGGTTCTCATGCCTTCGGCGCAACATCCAGTCGCACCACCAACCCCTCAGTAGCTTTCGACATCGCCGGATATTTTTTCATCACCAGCGGATCATGTCCGGGTACGATGTGCTCAAGCGAATCCGCCAGACGTCGCAGCGAGCGGTAGCCGTCGAGCATTTCCGTCTGATTGACCACGTTCACGTAGGGCCGGTAGTTCATGAAGTTCTCGTAAAAGTGGCTGGTGTCGGAGGCGAGTACAACCACGCCGCGCGCGGTGTTGACGCGCACGCATTGCATGCCGGGGGTGTGACCGCCGAGGCGATGTACGCTGATGCCGGGCGCTAACTCGGATTCGCCATCGTGAAACTGCATGCGCCCGGCGAAGTTCATGCGCACCAGGCCGGTTACGTCGTCCATATCAAACGAGTGCGCGGCTTTTTTGTAGCCCATGAAACGCCCGGTGGCGTATTCCATTTCCTTGTCCTGCAAATGAAAGTTGGCATTGGGAAATTTGTGGTAATTGCCTGCGTGATCGTAGTGCAGATGCGTGAGAATCACATCGCTGACCGCGCTGGCTTTGATGCCGACTTCCGATAGCATCTCCACCGGGCAGCAGAGAAATTCGCGTTTGCGCTCGATGGCGTCTTCTTGCGTCATGCCGGTATCGATGACAAAGGTTTTATCAGGGCCGACGGCGACCCATACAAAATAATCCATCGGCATTGGCACGTCGTGCGGATCGCCGCCGAGAAAATGACTGGAACTGCGCGCGTCGCGCGTGCCGTAACGCAGGGCGAAGACTTCGTATTGGGGCAGGCTCATTTCGATGATTCCAGTGATTCTATGGCGTGGTAACAATGGTTACTCAATCTTATACCCGCTGTCCTTAACCACCTTGGCCCATTTATCTTTCTCCGCTACCAGCCACTTGCCGAATTCCTGCGGCGTTTTGGCCTGTGGACGCGACCCTTGCGTGGTCAGTTTTTCGCTGAATTCGGGAAGCGCAACGATGCGTTTTACTTCGTTGTAAACCTTGTTGATGATTTCCGGCGGCAGTTTTGCCGGGCCGATGATGCCCTGCCACGAGCCGGTGCTATAGCCTTCGAGGCCGGGCGTTTCGGCGATGGCGGGCACATCAGGGAACATGGGTTCGCGCTTCTCGCTGGAGACGGCAATCAATTTCAGCTTGCCACTTTTCACATGTATCCAAGTTTGCAGCACGCCCATCATCAGAAAGTCACCGTCGCCTGTCATTACAGACATGACTGAGCTTTGGCCTCCCTTGGTCGGGATGTAGGTCCATTGTGTGCCGACGCGCTGTTGCAGCGCCAGCGTGGAAAGATGAATGTTGCTGCCAAGCCCGGTCGGTGCGTTGAGTTTGCCGGGGCTTTTCTTGGCAAGTGCGATGAGTTCAGCGACGGTTTTCACCGGTACGCTCGGATGCGTGGTCAGCAAGTAGGGTGAAAAAGTTACCGTGGTGATGGTCACCAGGTCGCGAATAATATCGAACGGCAGCTTGGTATACATGCTGGGGCTGATCGACAGATTGCCGACATCCATCAGCGTCAGCGTGTAGCCGTCGGGTGCTGAGCGCGCAAGCATCTCCACGGCGATGTTGCCGTTGGCGCCGGGGCGAGAATCGGAAATGATCTGTTGCCCCCATGATTCGGTGAGTTTGGCGCCGATCATGCGCGTGAGAATGTCCGAGGTGCCGCCCGCCGGGTAGGGCACGATCACGCGTATGGGCTTGGCGGGCCAGTTTTGCGCGCTGGCTGGCAGGGCACCGATAGTGCAAAAGGCGCTGGTGGTCGCAGCGCAAGCCACGATTAAGCGAAGATGCGCGCTGTGTTTGTAACTTATTGTTTTTATTATATTATTAAGTGTATTCATGATAATGTCCGTCATCGTGTTGGATTCAAATTTGCTAAAGCCCGCATGTCGCTGCTATTCCATCTTGAAGCCGGTTTCCTTGACTACTTTAGCCCAGCGGTCGCGTTCCGTCGCCAGAAATTTGCCGGTATCCTGCGGCGACAGGGCGAGTGGCACAGTGCCTTGCGAGCCGAGTTTTTCTTTCACATCCGCCAGCGCAAGCACGCGTCGCAGATCGGGGCTGAATTTGCTGATGATGTCGGCGGGTAATTTAGCCGGGCCGAGAATGCCTTGCCATGAACCCGTGTGAAATCCTTCAAAGCCCGGCGTCTCAGCCACAGTGGGCACATCGGGCAGCGACGGGTCGCGCTTATCACTGGAGATGGCGATCATCTTGATGCGGCCATTTTTTACATGGGGCAGCGTTTGCAGCATGCCGAGAAACATCACGTCGCCTTCGCCGGTAGCCACCGTCATCAGCGATTGCTGGCCACCCTTGGTCGGAATGTAAACCCACTTTACACCCGTGCGATTCTGCACAGCCAGTCCCGCCAGATGGGGTGCGCCGCCGATGCCGGTTGGGAAGTTGAGCTTGCCCGGATTCTTTTTCGCCAGCGCGATCAACTCTGTCAGATTTTTTACCGGCACGCTCGGATGCACCGACAGCAAATGCGGCGAGTATGACACCATGCCGATGGGCGCGAGATCGCGTACCGGATCGAACGGCAGCTTGGGCAGCGTTAACGGCGTGATCATCAGATTGCCCACGTCGGTGAGCAAAAATGTATAACCGTCGGGTGGTGAACGCACCACGATATCGGTGCCGATGGTGCCGTTGGCGCCAGGACGGCTGTCGACCACGATTTGCTGGCCCCATGCTTCAGTCAGTTTTTGTCCGATCAAGCGGGCCAGAATGTCGGAGGTGCCGCCGGAAGGGTAAGGTACGATCATGCGAATGGGTTTCGCGGGCCACGTTTGTGCGTACGCGGGCAACAGGGCGGCCTGGCCGATCAGGACGATAGTGGAAACCAGAGCGAGTTCGCGCAAGCGCATGAGATTCTTCCGGGGGTAATTCAACGTGCAAAGTGTAGCTGTGTGGTGGCGTGCTGTCGAACCACATGCACAGATGTAACATTCGAATAGCGGACTCAACCAACTTGCAGCACGGGTGATCCGGGTGCATGATGCTGTTTCAGATCGTCCAACAGATTTCCAGGGGAGGAAAACGTGGCCAAACGCATTGAACTGAATGTCAATGGAAAAGCGCATACCGTTGAAGTCGAGCCGGATATGCCTTTACTCTACGCACTGCGCGATGATCTGGGTATGAAAGAGCCGCGCTTCGGTTGCGGTCTTGCGCAATGTGGCGCTTGCACGGTGCTGATGAATGGTTCGCCGGTACGCTCGTGCGTTACGCGCGTGGATTCGGTGGGTGCGGCAAAGATCACTACCTTGGCGGGTATCGGCACGCCGGAGAAGCCGCACAAGGTGCAAGCGGCGTTTGTTGAGGAGCAGGTGCCGCAGTGCGGCTATTGTCTCAATGGCTGGGTGATGACGTCAGTGGCATTGCTCGACAAAAATCCACGCCCGTCCGATGCGCAGATTCGTGATGCGCTGTCGGGTTTGAAGTGCCGTTGCGGCACCCACATGAGTATCCTGCGCGCGGTCAAGCGTGCGGCTCAGGCATAAGGAGAAATCACGATGACATTGCAAATTAATCGCCGCGAATTTCTATCCGGTACGGGCGCGCTGGTGGTATCGGTGCTGTTGCCAGGTGCACGCAATGCGGCTGCGGCCACGCAAGCTTCGCGTCAAGACTTGAAACCCGATCAACTGTCGAGCTACATCAGCATCAATCAGGACGGCAGTGCAGTGGGCTGGGTGGGCAAAGTTGATATGAGTCAGGGCACCGAGATCGGCTGGGTCAAAATTATTGCCGATGAGCTTGATCTGCATACGGATCGCGTGACCATGGTGCAGGGCCATACCGAAGACACTGTTGATCAGGGCGGCGCGTCAGGCTCGACGGGCATCTGGCGCGCGGGCCTTGCGCTGCGCAATGCGGCAGCGGAGGCGCGACTGACGCTGGTGGAAATGGCGGCGGTGAAGCTCGGTGTACCGGCGGATCAACTGGCGGTAACTAACGGCGTGATTAGCGTGAAGGGAACGCCGGGCAAAAAAGTTTCGTATGGCGAGCTGATCGGCGGCAAGCACTTCAATGTGCAACTCGAATGGAACAAGAAATACGGCAACCTGCTGCTGGTTCAGGGCAGGGCCAAGCCCAAAACCGCCAGTGAATACAAAATCGTCGGCAGACCCGGCACGCGCCGCCGCGATATCGCGCCCAAACTGTATGGCACCGCTGAAAACATGGTGGATGTCAAAGTACCCGGCATGCTGCACGGGCGCATGATTCGTCCGGCTATTGCGGGTGCAGTGCCGGTGGCGATAGATGAGTCGTCGGTGAAAAACATTCCTGGCGTGAAAGTGGTGTGGCAGAAGGGATTCATCGGGCTGGTAGCGCCGAGAGAGTGGGACGCCGTACGTGCTTCACGGCAACTGAAAGTCACGTGGTCGGATGTGCAGCCGCCGTTTCCAGATCAAAAGGAAATCTACAACCACATCCGCAAAGCCAAGGTGATGAAGCGCGACAATGAGCAGAATACCGGTGACGTCGACGCTGCGTTTGCCAGTGCCGCGAAAATCGTTGAAGCCACTTACGAATGGCCGTTTCAATCCCATGCGTCGATGGCACCTGCGTGCGGTGTGGCCGATGTGCGCGCCGATCAGGTGATCGTGTGGACCGGCGGGCAAAAGCCGCATCACTGTCGTGACGGCGTTGCGTTGATGTTTGGTCTGCCGGAAGAAAAAGTCATCGTTCACGCAATGGTTGGCCCCGGATCTTATGGCCGCAACGATTCCGGTGATGCCACCATGGATGCGGCGGTGCTGTCGAAAGCCGTGGGCAAACCCGTGCGCGTACAGTATATGCGCCACGACGGCACGCAGTGGGATCCCAAGGCCCCGGCCTCGGTACACACCTCGCGCGCGGCCATCGACAAGGACGGCAAGGTCACGGCGTGGCATTACGAGAGCAAAGGCTTTTCGCGGCAGGAATTTTTCCGCGACGAGGGCACGCCCGAGCGCACGCTGGCGGGGCAGTTGCTGGATTGGCCGCTGAAACCGGTGTGGCTGTTCGGCCCGCCGAGTGAGTCGTATAAATTTGCGTCACGCCGCCTGGCGTCCGAAACCATAGCGCCGTTGCTGGATCGTGCGTCGCCACTGCGCACCTCGCATTTTCGGGATCCGGTCGGGCCGCAAGTACACTTTGGGGTGGAAGTGTTCATGGATGAACTGGCGGTGGCCACCAACACCGATGCGGTGGAGTTCCGCATGCAGTATTTGAGCCACAAAAATGATCTGGCGGTGGTAAAAACGGTTGCTGAAAAAGCCAACTGGCAGCCGCACGTGGGCGCACGCAAGCAACGGCGCGGCGATGTGTATGTGGGGCAGGGCCTCGCCTATTCGGTACGCGGCGGCACGCGCGTGGCAGTGGTGGCCGAGGTGGAAGTGAATCGCACCACCGGCAAAGTCTGGACGCGGCGTTTTTATGTCGCGCACGACTGCGGGCAGGTGATCGCGCCCGATCTGCTGCGGCAAACGCTGGAAGCGCAAATCGTGCAAACAGCGAGCCGCGCGCTGATGGAGGAAGTGAAGTTCGATAACAAGAATGTCACCAGCGTCGATTGGAATACCTACCCCATCTTCGATATCAAGGACGTGCCGGAAACCATCGATATCACGTTGCTTGATCACCCGGAGCAGCCGCCGTATGGGGGCGGCGAAGCCACGGTCAGACCGCTGTCGGCAGCCATCGCCAACGCAATTTTTGATGCGACGGGTGTGCGCATGCGGCAATTGCCGTTTACGGCGGAGAAGGTCAAGGCAGGGTTGGTGTAGTTTGGTATGCTGATATAAGTATTTGTTTTTGTTGAATTATTTTTACGCGTAAAAGTCGGTTATCAATGACAGGTAACACACTACTCATCGCGCGCCAGCGGCGGCGGGTGTGCAGCACCTGTTACTCGATTTGACGGACGCTGCCGCATGCGCGCAGAACGCGCATTCGCTTCGCGACGATCTTCAAAAGGCTGATCAGGTTGCCGGTTGGCGCATCCACCAGCAAATGGATAGCCGCTGTTAGTACATTTACTGGGCGACAGGCTGGTATCGTTAAAGGTTGTCCGACCCGAAGCCGTCACTGCTCCTGTTCCGAAGCGGTCACCCATTAGCCGGCCGGAGTCAAGAACAAGATCAAACCGTCGCAAATAGATTGCGACAATATAAAGCAGCAACATACGCGACCTTCCTTGCTGCAGATTCAAACCGCGTCCGTTTTCTCACTCTGCCGGCTGCGAATTGAATCGGGCCAGTCACCGATCCGGATCTAGCGTGTTGCGATATCGAAAAACGCCGGGCCTTCAGAAGAGACGGTCTCTTACTGTTTCTGCGCTACGACGCGACCCTCAGGATTTAAATATACCCGATAGCTGTTCCCGTCTTTACAGACGGCCATATGTTCCTTGGTCTTCGTCTCTGTTGCGCTGACGACTTCGCCGCAAGGCAGCGCCAGAAGTGCGATCACGGAAGTCAAATCTTTCAGTTGCGATACTTCTGCCGCATATGATTGAGCGGCGAACGCAGTCGCCGCGGCAAAAAGGAAACATGCTGGAACACGTTTTCTCACCTTGAGTCTCCTGAACGGACGTTTAGATAGTTGCAAACTTCGCCGGATTCGCAAGGAAAGCCCAGATATCTTCGCGCGACGCCACGATCGTAGTCGCCAACTGCGGGTCCGCATCCCGCAATAGAGCGAGCACTTTGAGCAGCAGCAGATCGTAAGGCGGCCGCAAATCGGCGAGGGTCGCCGGCTTGAGCCGGCCTTGATAGTAATCGCGGAACTGATTCACAAGATCATCGACCTGATTTTTGAGCTCGAGTTTCGTAAATAGTCCGATTGCCTTTGTTTCTTTGAGCCGCGTCTCGAGCAACTTCAAGTCTATTGGTGGTTGCGTCCTCTGTTTCGCCGCGGGCTGCTCAGCCGCGTCCTGCCGATTCGTGACGGCGTCGGGCGGATCCAGCGATGCAGCCATCGAAGTTGCCATGAATTGGGACAACAACATCGAGAACACGAGCACGCTGACCAATGAAAGGCTGTTTCTCATGAGGAAACTGACGATAGACGTCTTAGAAGTGTTGACCCCGAAACGATACCGCAGGGCGGCTTTGCCCTCTGTGCGGCGACGTACAGAGTAAACCGTGAGAGAAGGTTAAAGAGTGGCTGCGCGACAGAAAAAGGAGTCAGGTACCGTTGTCCATCACCAGCAAGACTCTATACGAAAAGAACTCTTTGCCGTAGTTGCGTGGAGCCTTTTGGGATAAGCACGAACAAGACTGTGGGCGCACCGACGAACGATGGCTCTTGACTACCTTACTTTTAGCCCCAGGCAATTGCCGAGTATCAATTAATCGTCAAATTCAAAACGTAACCGTGAGCGTCCGGAATTGGCCTATTGTGTTAAAAAACTCGGTTTTGCATAGACGCCAATTTCTAGCGTGGACGCATTGCAGCCGGTTATTGCCCCGAAGAATAATTCGAGGATTGAACAGGTGAGCCATGGATGCACGCAGGAGTAAATTACGATCCCTCCCGCATCCAGAAAGCCACAATGTCGCTATGGGCCTGGAATTTTTTAGTTGGTGTCAAAAATGGACTTTTTCAACAGAATAGACCGGAAGTTGTCGCTCACCCGCCGCTTGATGAGATCTCCAGTATCGCAGGTCAGCCCTCAAAATTCCCTCTCCGATAAATCGCGTTTAGGGATTAGTTAGGCTTGATCCCCGCGTTGCGGATAACACCAGCCCAGCGCTGAATTTCACTTTGCAGTAATAGCGAAAATGCTTCCGGGCGGCTGCCGATCAGTTCGGCGTCTTGCGCGGTGAAACGCTCCTGCACGGCAGGCACGGCAAGCAATTTCGTGATTTCGCTGTGCAGTTTGTTTACCAAAGTCTTTGGTACACCCGCTGGAGCGAGCAACCCGGCCCAGGAATAAATCACCATGCCGGAAACGCCTGCTTCGCTCATCGACGGCACCTCGGGCAATGCGGGCGAACGCTTGCCGTCGGTGGTGACCGCCAGCGCGCGCAGCTTGCCGCTTTTGATCAACGCGATCACGTTGGCCTGATATTGCGTGATGTTCATGTGTATCTGGCCGCCGAGCAACGCGGCCATGTTGTCGCCGCCGCCTTTGTAGGGGATGTGCGTGAGTTCAACCCTGGCGGCGGTTTTAAACAGCTCGCCGTAGAGATGCAGCGCGCTGCCCGCGCCGCCGGAGCCGAAATTAAATTTGCCGGGATTCGCGCGCGCGGCGGCGATGAATTCTTTCAGTGTATTGACGTTGGTGGAGGGGTGAACCACTAGCACATTAGGCGCACGCAAAATTTCCGACACTGGTGTGAAACTTTTCACAGGGTCGTAGGGCAGCGATTTGAACAAGCCCGGCAAACTGGCAAACGCGGAATTGGTCACCAGCAGCGTATGCCCATCCGGCGCGGATTTGGCAACGATGTCGTAGGCAATCATGCCGCTGGCACCGGTGCGGTTATCCACTACAAAGGATTTGCCAAGCTGCTCGGCGAATTGTTGTGCCACGGTGCGCGCCACCGTATCCGAGCCGCCGCCGGGCGCGAAGGGCGCAACCACGCGCACGGTTTTTACAGGGTAGGTGTCGGCGGCGATGACCGGCGCGGCGGCACAAAAGGTAGCGCAGGCCAACAGAATCCAATGTTCATGCATGGCGGGGTTTCAATCGAGTTGCACGCCGGTGTCGTTGGCGACCTTGCGCCACTTCACAATTTCGGCGCGTATGTAAGTGCTGAATTCTGCGGCGCTTGATCCCGCGCGTTCGATGCCTTCGCGTGCGAGCGTTTCCTGCACATCGGGTTCGCGCAGCAGGTTCACCATGCCGCTGTTGAGTTTGCCGATAATCACAGCGGGCGTGCCTGCAGGTGCCAGCACGCCCCACCAGTTGATCACTTCGTAGCCTGGCAGCGTCTCGGCTATCGCAGGCACTTGCGGCATGGCCACCGCGCGCTTGGCCGTGCTGACCCCCAATGCGCGCAGCTTGCCAGACTCGACATGCGGTTTGACAAAGGCGAGTGTGGTCATCATCACCTGCACGTGGCCACCGAGCAGATCAATCACGCCCGGCGCAGCCCCCTTGTAGGGCACATGAGACATCACCGCCCCCACGCTGCGAAAAACCTCCATGCCGAGATGGGTAGGACTGCCGTTGCCAGCCGAGGCGAAGGTAATCTGACCGGGCCGCATTTTTGCCAGCGCGATCAGGTCTTTCACCGATTGCACCGGCAGCGAGGGATGCGCCACCAGCATCAGCGGCGATGTGGCAAACAGCGTCACCGGCGCAAAATCTTTGAGGCTGTCGTAAGGCAATTTTTTTGCGCTGGCGGCGTTAATGATGAACGAGGGTGTGACCATCACCAGAGTGTAGCCATCAGGCGGCGCTTTGGCTGCCGCCGCGACACCAATGATGGTGCCGCCGCCGGGACGGTTTTCCACCACCATGTTTTGTCCCCACGCCTCCTGCAATTTGCGCGCGATGACGCGGCTCAACATATCCGTGCCCGCGCCTGGCGAAAACGGCACGATCATGCGCAGCGGTTTTTCAGGAAAAGATTGCGCGACCGCAGTGCCTGTCACAAGCGACGCAATTAACACGGCAGCAAATCGGGCAGACATGGTTATCGGTGAGTAGGCGGACAAGTGTCGCGGGCTTTTCCAGCATTGATTTCGCGCATTATACGGATGCGCTGTGGTATCGCGCGCGGTCAATTTCATGGGTAGTGATATTGTAAATAAATCAATAAAAACAAGTGGCTATGAATGTTCGTCAATTTTTCTGCCAGTGTTCTTACAATACAGTAAATCCGCTTCAACCAAACTGTGCATTTGTGAATTGACACAGTTGATCAAGCTTGATCAAATCCACCTGATCTTTGACTTGTATTTAGTGGTGGACCGGAAACCCCGTTTTTTGAGAAAAGTATTCCGCTTGAATATAAGCGCGACCTCTGAATTTCGTGTTTTTAGCTTCAGCAGCAGCAGTTTCTACGTTTCCTGTGCTGACAGCCCGCGTTTCGTCAATTTTTGGACGAGCGAATTCTCATGATTTCCACAATCATGACAAATAAAG
>CANKUB010000031.1 GCA_947486575.1 Betaproteobacteria bacterium
CCCATATCGTTAATCATGCCGATGATGGTTTCGATCTGCTCAGCTTCGAGCATTTCATCGGGCAAATGGTCGTTGATTTCGGCATAGGTGAGGTAGTTACGCTCCTTGCCGAGCATGATCAGGTTTTTCAGTCGATTGCGACGCGCTTCGGCATCCGCCGGTGACATTTCACGGCGTTCGAATTCCTTAACCAGCGCTTTTTCCTTGGCAGTCAAACCCCGTGTGGGCTTTTTGCGCGCCTCTTTGCCTGCGACGGGCACCGCTGCGGCTTCAACAACCGGCGCCGCGACCGCGCCACCTGCTTTGGCCTTAGCCATCTGCTCCGCTATGGCTTTGAGCTTGGCCAGCCTTTCGTCTTTTTCCGACAGCGGCTCGTTCTTAGCCGCACGCGAGAGTTTTTCCGCACCTTTGGGCGTCAGTTTTTTCAGCTTGGCGGCTTCGGCAGCCATTGCAACTTTTGACGCTTTGAGCGGTTTTACCAGGGCTTTTGCGGTAGCCTTTTGCACATTTTGAACCTTCTGCCCTTTATGCGCCTTGGGTACCTTGGCTGTGGCTTTAACGATTTTTTGTTTGGCCTGTTTCGCCGGTTTCGCTATAGCCGATTTCACCTTCGGTGATTTATGCGCAACCGCGCGCTTCGTGGCGGGTTTGGCGGCAGATTTGGATTTCGCCTTGGTTACCGTTCTGGACACGCTCTTGGACTTGGAGGACTTCGACGCTTTATTCGGTTTGGCCATGAGTGAAATTCCGCTGAAAATTGATGCAAAAAAGCTGCCCTGATGCGTGAACTGCCGCGCACCTGCGGCACGAAGTGATTCACGTATCTACCACGCCCCTGATCGGGCCGCCGTAAGCCGCAAAGGAAAGCCGCTGATTATACTCGAAAGTGAGCCAGTACTCACCTGAAATCAGTGCGCAGCGGGCGTTGTAACCTGTTGTTGTAAAAGGAGAAATTGCGCCTGCTCATCGGCGCTCCACCCCTGCTGCGCCCGCTTCTCCAACAGCGCATTGCCGCGTGCCCGACGTATGCGATCCAGCAGTTGCCGCCACGCGCCGTGAAATTCGGCCTCGACTTCGGCGCCAGTAAGGCCACTGGCCTGCCAGCGCAGCGTGCCTGCCTCCACCGCAGCGAACAAAGCCTCATCTTCGGCGCCTCTGAAATACTCACCTATATTCAATGGCTTATCATCATTTTTGGTCAAATCCAGCAGATGCCTCAGTGCGCGCAATTCATTCTGATCTATGCCCGGCACACCCACGCCATCAGCCAGCGATGCACGATCTACCTTGGCTGCGACTGCCGGATCCAGCGTTGCCAGCTCCATCACCATTTGCATCATGGAACGTTGCGCGGGCAGTGCCCGCCGATGCGCCGGTGCTGCGGAAGGCTGTGATTTGATTTGAAACTCGGCATCGAGCTCCTGCTGCGTAATGCCTGCAAGTTCGGCCAGGCGTTTGCGCAACATCAGCGACAACATCGGCGCGGTTATTTCTTTCACCAGCGGCTTGGCTTCCTGCAGCAGGCGCGCACGGCCTTCGGAGGTGCTGCGATCGACGCGTGACGACAACTCATCCAGCAAAAATTGCGACAGCGTTTTTGCGCTATCGAGCAGCGCCTCGAAATTTTCTCTGCCGTGCTGACGCACATAACTATCCGGGTCTTCGCCCTGCGGCAAAAATAAAAACCTTACTTGCTTGCCGTCGGCGAGTTGGCCCAAACTGTTTTCCAGCGCGCGCCACGCGGCGCGACGGCCCGCGTTATCGCCGTCAAAGCAATAAACGATTTCATCCGTCTGCCGCAGCAGTTTTTGCACATGCATCGGCGTGGTAGCTGTGCCCAACGTCGCCACGGCGTATTCAATGCCATGCTGCGCGAGTGCTACCACATCCATGTAGCCCTCAACCACAATCGCGCGGCCGGCATCGCGTATTGCACGGCGCGCCTGATACAAACCATACAACTCACGGCCCTTTTCGAACAGCGGCGTCTCAGGTGAATTCAGATATTTTGGTTCGCCGGTCTCAAGCACCCGTCCGCCAAAACCAATCACGTTGCCTTTCACATCAACAATCGGAAACATGATGCGATCACGAAAAATATCGTAGCGGCGGCCTTCGTCATTTTGCTTGACCAAACCTACCGTTGTGAGCGCGCCAGACTGATAATTCGGATACGCGCGCTCCAGATTCTGCCAGCCCTCCGGCGCGTAACCCACGCCGAATTTTTTGGCGATGTCACCCGACAGCCCGCGCTTTTTCAGATATGCAATCGCCTCTGGCGCATCCTTCAGCGCCGCACGATAAAAGTGCGCGGCAGTCAGCATGATTGCATTGAGGTCTTCGCCCTCCTCGCTATGCGTGCGGCTGCGATAATTGCCGGGCTGATCGCCGCGCTCTTCGGGCACGGTAAGCCCGAGATTTTGCGCAAGGTCTTTCACCGCCTCGACAAACCCCAGACCGGAATATTCCATCAAAAAGCTGATGGCTGTGCCATGCGCACCGCAACCAAAGCAGTGATAAAACTGCTTGGTCGGGCTGACGGTAAACGATGGCGATTTTTCGGAATGAAACGGGCAGCATGCCGAGAAATTCGTCCCCGCCTTTTTTAACTTCACATGGCGGTCGATCACGTCGACGATGTCAACGCGATGGAGTAAATCCTGAATGAACGACTGCGGAATCATGATGAGTCAGAGTGTATACGGACTCGGCGGCGACTCGTGCACCAATTCGTAACAATCGCAAGCACGCCACTACAGAAAAACCAAAAACTATTTAAAAACAGATAGTTAAAAATAAGCCTGCTAACCTGCCCCTAACTTACTCTTTACCAGCCCCGACACCTTCGACATATCCGCACGGCCCGCAATCCTGGGCTTAAGCACGGCCATCACCTTGCCCATATCCGCCGGGTCTTTGGCGCCGCTCTCGGCAATAGCCGTCGCCACAGCGTCAGCAATTTCTGCCTCAGACAGCCCCTGCGGCATGTACGCCTGCAACACTGTCAATTCAAATTTTTCAGTATCGGCTAAATCCTGCCGTCCGCCTTTTTCAAATTGCGCTATGGAATCGCGGCGCTGCTTGAGCATTTTATCGATGATCGTCACCACGTCGGCGTCGGTCAACACTACGCGCTCATCGACTTCCTTGCGCTTCATCTCAGACGTAAGCAGGCGAATCGCGTCGCGCTTTTTGGCATCGCCCGCGCGCATGGCATCTTTGAGATCGTTACTGATTTGGTCTTTGAGTGGCATATATACTCCTGCAAAAATACTCCTGCAAAAAAACAAAAAGGGCGAAGGTGTCAATCATCACCCTTCACCCTCTCAAATGCTATTTACCCACTGCCGACTTCCCAAACCCGGTTATCGAGCGGCGAGCCCTTCACATAAAGTCTTAGTACATTTTCGGCGGCAACGTTTGCGAGCGCAAACGCTTGTGCGTACGTTTCACGGCAGCGGCGAGCTTGCGCTTACGCTCGGCCGTGGGCTTTTCGTAAAACTCACGTGCGCGTAAATCGGTCAGCAGGCCGGTTTTTTCAACCGTGCGCTTGAAACGGCGCAGGGCGACTTCAAATGGTTCATTCTCTTTCATACGGACGGTGGTCATGGATACCCTAGCTTGAAATAACGCCTGTAAAGACGTAGCACTTAACTTTGTGAATAGCGGTTCTTGGCAAATCGAAAGTCTCGTATTATAACAAGCCTTCAGACGTAAATCAAAGTACTAATAATCATCAACTTCATGCCCGTAGAAGATACTAAGTCTTTGTTAATACAGAGATTTTCGTGTTCTGTGACGAATCCGGCATCACATCTGTCTGGGGTTGCCGGGCCACCGGGCTGCATGCGCAGACATGCAATGAAAACTACGCCCGCAACAGCGTGCGGGGCAAGAACTTTCTCCCAAAATAATTCAATAGAAACAAATAGTTATTCTATATTGTGCCTACCCGCATTTGTAACTTTCGCAATTTGCATTTATTGCACTGCTAATTTGGCCGAACGGCATCGCCGCGCCCAAGATTCGCGCCACCTTGGACTATATGCAAAAATGCTTTGCAGCATTTTCATCGAAGCTGGATAGATAACCATTTTTTGAGGTCGTTCATGAGCAAACTTTTTTCTCCACTGAATCTCGGCAATGTCACACTGCCCAATCGCATTACCGTTGCCCCCATGTGCCAGTACAGCGCCATCGATGGTTCGATGACGGACTGGCACATCATGCACCTGGGCAATATGGCCTTATCCGGTGCATCAATGCTAGTAATTGAGGCGGCAGGCGTGGTGCCCGAGGGCCGCATTACGCCGCAGTGCGTGGGGCTTTATAGCGATGCCAATGAAGAAGCGCTGGCGCGCGTGATGAAGTTCGTGCGTAGCGTGTCGCCCATCGTCACGGGCATACAACTGGCACATGCGGGGCGCAAGGCGTCGTCGCACAGGCCCTGGAATGGGCGCGGGCCGCTAAAGCCGAACGAAGGCGCATGGCAATGCGATGCGCCTTCGGCAGTGCAACTGGCTGCGGAATGGCCAACGCCGCATGCGTTGACACACGAGGAGATGGCACGCGCCAAGCAGGCATGGGTGGCCGCTACGCAGCGCGCTGCGCGGGTCGGTCTCGATTTTATTGAGGTGCATTCCACGCATGGCTATCTGTTTTCGGAATTTCTGTCACCGCTGTCAAACAAGCGCACCGATGAATATGGCGGCAGCCTGCAAAACCGCATGCGCTGGCCTCTGGAGGTATTTCGTGCCATGCGCGACGTTTGGCCTGCGGACAAGTTTATGGGCGCAAAAATTTCCGGCAGTGATTTTGCCGAGGGCGGCTGGACGCCGGATGACGCCGTTGTCTACGCAGGCGAGCTAAAGAAAGCGGGTGCGGCGTTTGTCACCGTGTCCGGCGGCGGCGTGGTGCTCGACGCCAAGGTGCCCATCGGCCCCGGTTATCAGGTGCCGTTTGCACAGCGTGTGAAGCAGGAAACCGGCATTACCACGGGCGCAGTGGGCTTGATCACCGATCCGCATCAGGCAGAAGAAATTCTGTCCAGTGGCAAGGCTGACTTTATTTCGCTGGCACGCGCACTGTTGTTCAATCCGCGCTGGGGGCAACATGCAGCGGTGACGCTGGGCGTCGACGGGGATAGCATGCCGTATGCGCCACAGTACGACCGGGGTTCGCCGAAGTTATGGCCGCCGGGCAAAACACTGGGGATACTATCCGCGTAGGGCAGTTTCCTGGCTATTCCGGGACGATGCCTGCGGCTTTCACCACTTTGGCCCACTTCACCGTTTCGGATTTGATGAACGCCGCGAATTGTTCGCCGGTGGCACCGATCACAATAGCGCCATCGGTTGAGAGGCGTTCACGTACCTCAGGCAGTTTAAGCACGGCCAACGTGTCACGATAAATCTTGTCGGTTACGTCGCGTGGCGTGCCCGTGGGGGCAAGCAGGCCGTACCACTGCACGGCTTCAAAACCGGGCAGACCGGATTCGTGAAACGTTGGAATCTCAGGCACCCCGATTGAACGCTGCAGGCTGGTGATGCCGATGGCGCGCAGGCGGCCATTGCGCACGTGTGGCACGCCGAGGATCATGTTGGTGGCAAAAACCATCAGTTGGCCGCCGATGGTATCGACCAACGCCGGGCCAGAATTTTTATACGGCACATGGGTGAGTTTGGTGTTGGTCATGGCGCCGAACAGTTCTATCACCAGATGATTGTTGGTGCCGTGACCGCCGGAGCCGTACAGTAATTGGCCGGGTCGCGCGCGCGCTACCGCCGCCAGTTCCAGTGCTGACTTTGCGGGCAGCGACGGATGCACCATGACAATGTTGGGGATCGATACTGAATGCACAATGGGAATCAGATCACGTTGCGCATCGAATAGCAGCTTCTTGTGGGTGGACGGGTTGATGGCGAGCGTGCTCAATCCGTTGAACAGCGTGTGGCCATCGGGCGCCGATTTTGCAACGAACTCGCCGCCGAGCATGGTGCTTGCGCCAGTACGATTCTCGACGATGACTTGCCTGCCCCAACGCTCGGTAAAGTGGTGGGCGAGCAAACGCGCTAGCGCGTCGCCTCCGCCACCAGAAGTCGAGGGCACAACAATGCGCACGACGCGGTTGGGGAAGGTGGATTGCGCATGGGCCGGCGGCAACACGCACGTCACGACGCAAAACAGGGCAGCAAAGTGTTGATGATAAAAGTTCATAACTATTTGTTTTGAATCACAATTTCACCTTGATTCTGGCGAACAATTTAGTCCATTTTTCAATGTCGCGATTGTAAAGATCGCGTAGTTGTTCGGGTGTGCCGGGCGCGGGCTCCGAGCCGTCGCTGGCAAACTTTTCAGTCATCTCGGGCGATTGCAGGATTTGCACAACCTCGCGGTTCAGTGCCAGCACGATACTGGCTGGTGTGCCCGTGGGTGCGAGCCAGGCGTACCAGCCATTCAATTCAAAACCCGGCACACCGGATTCCGCGACAGTAGGTACGTTGGGCAGCAAGCGCGTGCGTGCGACCCCGCTGTGGCCGAGCACACGCAGGCGGCCGCTTTTGACTTGCGGCGTGATGGAAATGCCGCCCGCAAATAACATCTGCACCTGGCCGCCAAGCAGATCGGTAATGGCCGGGCCCGTGCCTTTGTAGGGAATGTGCGCAACGTCCACACCCGCCAACATGTTGAACATTTCGCCGCCCAGATGCGACATGCTGCCGTTACCTGCCGAGCCAAAATTCAGTGCGCCGGGTTTGGCCTTGGCCAGCGCCACCAACTCCTTCACCGATTGCGCGGGGACTTGCGCATAGACCGCCAGCAGATATGGCTGCGAGGTAAGCTGCGTGATCGGCGCGAACGCCTTGCGTTGGTCATAAGCGGTTTTGTTCACCAGCGCGGCGTTGAGTACTGCACTCGCTGAAACTGCCAGCAGCGTGTAACCGTCCGGCGTGGCCCTGGCAGCGACATCCATGCCGAGTATGCCGCCGATAGCGGAGCCGCGATTTTCAATCACCACCGCCGTGTTCCAGCGTTCGGCGAGGCGCTGCGCCACAATGCGCGAAATAATGTCCGTGCCACCACCGGGGGACGCCGGCACGATGACGCGGATGGGCTTGTTCGGATAACCGCCGGGTAATCCAGCGGGCTTGGTCTGCGCCCATGAAAAAGCGGCTGCCGGTAAAAAGGCAGCCGCTATCAGATGTGCAAACAGCGTTACAGCATTGCTGTTGCGCATTTAGTCCATGTAGCTCGGATCAATCTGCGCCATCCAGCGGCGCACCGCAGCCCACAAAATGGCCGGGCCGTCGGACGTATCAATGTTGGCCTTTTGCACGATCTGCGTGGTTTGCTGGCTGGTTTTCTTGATCACATCCATCGGCGGGAAAATCAGTTCCGCACCTCCGGCTTGCGCCATCACCTGCGTTTCGCATGCGCTTTCGATACGGCGCATCAGGTGGAACGCGTGCCCCATCGTCGGGCCGCAGGTGAGCAATCCGTGGTTGCGTAGGATGGCCACATTTTTATTGCCGAGCGCGGCGGCAATGTGATCGCTTTCCTCGGTATCGTTGGTTACGCCCTCGACATCGTAGTAGGCGATTTTATCGTGCAGATGCATTGCGCCCAGGTTGATCGGCAGCAGGCCCTGCTTCTGGCAAGCCACGGCAACGCCCGCTTTCGAGTGCGTGTGAATGACGCTATGCGCATCTTCGCGCGCCATGTGGATCGAGCGATGCACCACAAAGCCAGCCATCAGCATCGGATACTGAGACGGCGTGAGTTTGTTGCCATCGAGATCAACTTTCAGCAGATTCGACGCGGTGATTTCGTGATACATCAGACCGAAGGGGTTAATCAAAAAATGCGATTTCGTGCCAGGTACGCGTGACGAAATATGATTGTAAATAATGCTATTGTGCCAGCCCATTTTCGACACTACGCGATAGGCGCAGGCGAGATCAACGCGGGCTTCCCATTCTTCGGGCGAGCATTGGATTTTGGGCGCTGCGGTCATTGGTGCGTTCATGCGGGTCTCCTTGGTAAGCGGAACGTCAGCAGGAGCGGGCCAACCAGAACGACAGCGGCACGCTTGCGTATTATTCTACACTGAAGGCGGTTGCGCGCCCGACAACAGTCCAGAATATTGCGTATTGCGCCGCGCGCAGCACCGGGCACATAATCGTCGTGCAGGCGTGTCGTCGGGCTAACTTAGCGACGCAGCGTGGCACTTTGATTGTCACGGGCCATGCGTAATTAATTCAACAAAAAAATGCTTACATTGCCATGAAAATCACTGACGTCAAAGCGTTTGCACTGTCGTTCAAACTGGAAAACGCGCCGCGCCGTGGCGTCGGCCAACCGATCAAGAAAGACACCGTGATCGTGCGTGTGAAAACCGAAGACGGCATTGTGGGCTATGGCGAAGCACATCATGCACTGGCGCCAACGCTGGTGGCGGACTTGGTCAACACGAATCTCGCGCCCATCGTCGTCGGCTGCAATGCAATGGAAGTTGAAGAAATCTGGAACCGCATTTATCTCAAGCAAGGCCAGACACATGGGCCGGGCAATGCCCTGTACAAAGCGATGTCGGGCGTGGACGTGGCGTTGTGGGATGTGCGCGGCAAGGCGCTGAAGCAGCCGGTGTATCGTTTGCTCGGCGGTGCACGCAAGAAAACCCGCGCCTACGCAGGGGGCGTCTGCATGGGATTCAAACCGCCGCCCGCCTTGTTGGAGGAAGCGCAGAGTTTTGTCGACAAGGGATTTACCGCCATTAAGCTGCGCATGGGCGACAGCGTTAAAAATGATCTGGAACGGGTGCGCGCTGTGCGCAAGGGTCTCGGTGACGCTATCGACATCGCGGTGGACATGAACACGCGCTACAGCTTTCTAGATATGCAGCGTGCGCTGCCCGGTTTTGAGGAATGCAGAGTGTTCTGGATTGAAGAACCGTTCGCGCCGGATGCGATTGCCGACTACACACATTTCAACGCACGTACGCACGTGCCGCTGGCTGCGGGTGAAAATCATTTCCTGCGCTATCAGGCGCGCGAGTTGCTGGAGAAAAAAGCGGTGGACGTGATCCAGCCCGATCCGTGCAAGGCTGGCGGCATTACGGAAACTAAGAAAATTGCCGATCTGGCTGCTGCCTTCCGTCGCGCGTTCGCACCTCATGTAGGCATGAGCGCGATTGACTCGGCGGCGTGCGTGCATCTGCTGTGCGCCACGTCGAATGCGCTGATTTATGAGGCAGACGGCGCGGCGTTCAATCCATTCCGCGATGATTTGTGCAGCGGTTATCCGAAGGTTGTCGATGGTTATATTGAACCGTCGGAAGCGCCCGGTCTGGGATTGGAAGTCGATGAGTCGATGTTTGCCAAGTGGCCGGGAATTGCGGGGCCTTGTTACGTATGACAGTCTTGTGGTTTGTTGCGTTTTCTTTTCTGGCATTCAGCACGACTACATCAGCCGCCGACTGGAAACCCGAAAAATCCGTTGAACTGGTGGTCAACACGCTGCCGGGCAACGGCCCCGATCGCACCGCGCGCGTAATGCAGGGCATTTTGCAGGACAAGAAGCAAATCGATGTGCCGGTATCAATCAGCAACAAGATTGGCGGCGGTGGCGCGGTGGCTTACAGCTATCTCAACACACGCCCCGGCGATGGGCACACGCTGTCTATCGCATCCAAGGCACTGCTGACCAACCACATCGCCGGGCGCGGGCCCAGCTATGCCGAGTTCACGCCAGTGGCGCTGCTGTATTCGGAATACATGCTGATCACCGTCAAGCCCGATTCTCCGATACAGAATGGCCGCGACCTGGTTGAACGTGTGAAGAAAAATCCTGCCAGCGTGAGCTTCGGCATCGCCACCAGCCTTGGCAATCCGATACATCAGTCGATCGCAGCACCGCTGCGAGCGGAAGGCGTTGAGATCAAGGGGTTGCGGAACGTGGTTTTCAATGCCGGGTCGGCGTCGCTGGCGGCGATGATGGGCGGGCACGTCGATGTGGTGCCGGTGACAGGCGCGCTGGCGTCACAGCTTTTGGCGTCGCGGCAGGTGCGCCTGATCGCGGCTTCGTCACCTAAACGTTTGCCGGGCGCGCTGGCCGATGTGCCGACGTGGCGCGAACTGGGCTACGACGCAGTGGTGTCACAGTGGCGTGGCGTGGTGGGGCCGAAGGGCATGGGTGACACGCAAGTGGCTTACTGGGAGCAAACGCTCAAGCGCATGACCGAGGCAGACGCGTGGAAGCAGGATCTCGATAAAAATTATTGGGTTGCTGATTTCATGAACGCGCGGCAGATGCGGCAGTTCTTGGAAAAGGACAACGGGTCGCTGAAAGTGTTTTTGGGTGATTTGGGGTTGTCAAAATAAATTGTTTAAAAACAAATACTTACGATGTGGCCTGGGCATCGCCTTAAGTGTGACGGCGACCAGTTACGCGCAGCAATTTCCTTCACGGCCGCTGCGCATTGTGGTTGGCTACACCAGCGGCGGCGCGGTGGATTTCACTGCACGGCTGATCGGTACGAAACTGACCGAAGCACTGAGCCAGCCGGTCGTCGTCGAGAATCGGCCCGGCGCAACCACGGCCATTGCCACCGAACGCGTGGCTACCGCCGCGCCAGATGGCTACACGCTGTTGTTGATACCAACTTCCACCGCGATTCAATCCGCGCTGCGCAAAAATCTGCCTTACGACCTGAAGCGTGATTTCGCACCGGTATCGCAATTGGCCTCGGGCGCGTTTGCGCTGGTGGTGCATCCATCCTTACCGATAAAAACTGTCAAGGAGTTAATTGCCTACGCGCGTGAGCAGCCGGGCAAGTTGAGCACCGGTTCGCCGGGCGTGGGCAGCGCCAATCATCTGGCCGGCGAATTATTCAATCTGCGCTCCAGAGTGAACATTCTGCACGTGCCGTACAAAGGCTCCAGCGAAGCCGTCGTTGCGGTGGCTTCCGCGCAAACGCAGATGAGTCTGCCCAGCACGGCAAGTGTGCTGCCGCTGATTGAAGCCGGAAAGGTCCGTGTGCTGGCTGTCAGCAGCATCAAGCGCGTGTCTTCGCTGCCGCACGTGCCGACGCTCGATGAATCGGGTGTGAACGGCTACGAATATACCGTGTGGTACGGCATTAGTGCGCCCGGTGCAGTGCCCAAGCCCATACTGAAACAGCTCAACGTGGTGCTTGGCAAGATTGTGCAACTGCCAGATGTGAAAGCAGCCTTTCAAAAGCAGGGCATGGAGTCGCAGGCGGGCACACCGGAACAATTCGCGACCATGATCACGCGCGAGGTTGAGCAGACAGTCAAGCTGCTGCAGGTGGCGGGCATCAAAGCGGAATAGACGGTATGTCACTGAATGAATGGCCGGGTAAAGCGTGGCGGCAACGGGACGTGCCCAGCCTTGGGGCGAGGCCAAGCGGTCGAAACAAGCAGTGACCCGCATCAAGACGATCAGGAATGAGATAAGTAGTTCGCACGGAACCCATCAACACGGAGAACCACCATGCTTCCCACCCCCAGTTTTCACCACTTGCATCTGAACTCGGTCAATCCCGATGCGGCGATAGGCTTCTATACCAGACAGTTCGCGAGCACATCAAAAACAACGTGGGGAGGCATGCCTGCACTGCATTCGCCGAATAATGTATTGCTGCTGTTCAACACAGTAGTTACGCCGCCCGCCCTGTTGCCGCAGAGCGCGATCTGGCATTTCGGCTGGTATGTCACCGATGTGCGCAAGAGCCTTGAACAGTATAAAACCCGGCCCGATGTCAAGCTGCTGCCGCTCTATACCACGGAGGAAGGCGGCTACGTGCTGATCAACAGTGATACATGGGCAGGCACCGGGGGCATGCTGGGGCTGACCAAAGCACAGATCGCCGAGGCCAGGGCCAAAGGCGTCAAGCCGCCCGGCGGCGGCGGGTTTGCCTACATGGAGGGGCCGGAGCAGGTGCTCATTGAATACATGGGCGACTTTTCACAGGAGCGCATGAACCACGTGCATATGTATCAGGAAGATCCATTTTGCGCGCAGCTGTGGTATCAAAAACATCTCAATGCGCCGGTGATGCCGGGACGCGGCAGTCCCGCGCCAATGACAGAAGCGACCTGCAAAGTACCGCGTGGCGCAGACCGCACGTGGCCGGCACTCAATAAGGAAGGCATGTTGCGCAACCCCAGAGCTGCGGTGATTTTTGGCGATGTGGCGTTGACGTGGTATGCGCCTCAGGGCGACGAACCGCTGGTAGACACGCGCGGGCAACTCTATGATCACATCGCATTCGGCGTCGGCGATCTGGATGCTTGGATCACCAAATTGAAGAACGAAGGCGTGAAATTTCTGGATGGGCCGTACAAGCTGGGAGATACACGCGCGGTGATGATTGAAGGCCCAAGCCGCGAAGCGCTGGAGCTGGTAGAGGTAGCAGAGGTTAAGTAATGGGGAAATGCTGGTTGCTTTTCGCTACACCACAAGGTAACTCACACCCATGACGATTTATTGGGTGGTGCTGGTATCCGTGCTGAGTCAGATGGGCTTTGGCGGCAGTCGCGTTGCAGTGAGTTTGTACGCACTTGAGCTGGGCGCGAACCAGTTCATGGTCGGCGTGATCGTCGCACTGTATTCGCTAAGCCCGATGTTTCTGTCTATCGCAATCGGCAGAGTGTCAGACCGGATATCGCCGCATCTGCCGATGATCTGGGGTTCAGTGATGATGATGGTGGCGCTGCTGCTACCGGTTGCGTCACCGGGGTTGCTGACCTTGTGCGTGCTGGCTTTTCTGAACGGATTGGGCCATCTGGTTTTCAGCATTCCGCTTGAAGCTGCCGTCGGTGGCGTCGGTGGTGCGCAACACCGCGCACGCAATTACGCGCTGATTACGATGGGTTGGTCGATTGCCAATTTTCTGGGTCCGCTGATTGCCGGAATTTTGATTGACGCCATCGGACACCAGCGCGTGTTCTGGGTGCTGGCGTTGTTGGTCGCGTTGCCGATCCCGATGCTGTGGTGGCGACCGCGTCTGCTGCCAAGCACGGCAAAGCAATCCAGCGGCCAAAATGAAGATGACACCCGCAAGAGTGTTTTCGACCTGTGGCGCATACCGGCACTGCGCGCAACGTTTATCGCCGGTGGCATCATCGGCTCGGCACAGGATTTGTTTCAGTTCTATATGCCGGTGTACGGGCATGCGGTTGGGCTATCGGCTTCCGCCATTGGCACGGTGCTGGGCATGGTTGCGCTAGCGGCTTTTGTGATACGCGCGGCAATACCGTTTCTGGCCAAAAAACTGACTGAGGCGACGATACTGACCACCGCCATATTCGTGGCGGCGTGCGCTTATCTGCTGCTGCCTTTTTTTGTGAACGCCTATGCGCTTGCCGTGATTGCGTTTTTATTGGGGCTGGGCGTGGGCTGCGCACAGCCGATGATCATGTCGCAGATGTATGTACTGGCCCCGGCGGGCCGCATCGCAGAGGCGATAGGTTTCTACAAAACGCTGCGCAGCGTGACGCACGTAGTGATACCGGTATTCTTCGGCAGCGTGGGTACCGCGTTCGGTTTTAAAACGGTGTTTCTGTCGAATTCGGGGTTGCTGGCCTTTGGTGGCTATTTGCAGAGTAGAGCGCGTGCGCCGGTACAGGGCGCACGGGTGAAATGAAAAGGCTTTGATAAAGGTATGACGAGATATTTTTATCAATAAAAACAAATACTTACGCGCATAAACTTCAGTCTTTTTCAACCAGCAGCGGAAACGCGGCGTTGCCGAAGCAGGCGTAGCGAATATGATATATACCGTGGTATATGCTAAAGTAAAGCGCATTGAATCAGGAGCAAGCCATCATGGATAGACCGCAATCCGCCAAGCTGTTCAAAAATGGCCGCAGTCAGGCCGTGCGTCTGCCCGCGAAATACCGTTTTCAGGGTGATGAAGTATTCATTACCAAAGAGGCCGACCGGATAATCCTGTCTGCCAAGCCGTTTTCGTGGGACGATTTTTTCGCCGCAGAGCATCGAGTGCCCACAAATTTCATGTCGAACAGGAAAGATGCGCTGCCCCAGAAGCGCAAGCTGTTCAAATGAAGTGCTACATGCTGGATACGGATACCAGCAGCTACATCATCCGCAATCGCCCTGAATCCGTTCGCGTTCGTTTCGGCAAGCTGGATAGCAGCCAGTTGTGTATATCCGTCATTACGCACGCAGAGCTTTTGTATGGCGTTAAATCGGCGGCTTCAAGCCGCACAATTCGCCCGGCGGTCGAAGATTTTGTACGGCGACTAACCGTGCTCGATTGGGATAGTACGGCTGCCGAACACTATGCCGATATACGCACCAAACTGGAAGCAGGCGGAACGCCCATCGGTAATATGGACATGCTGATCGCAGCACACGCGCGAAGCGTATCCGCCGTGCTGGTCACCAGTAATGAGAAACATTTTCGCCGTGTGAGTGCATTGACTGTGGAAAATTGGGTTTGACTTGACAAGCTAACGAGTCAGGCGAGAAGCATGCTCCATGTGCTATAAAAACAAAAGTGCGCCGAGGCGCGCTTTTGTTTGCGTTTCTACTTGTGACCCTATACCGTAACAGCCCCCGCCTTCGCCAACCCCGGCATATCAAACCCCAGCTTCAGCAGACTATCAACGGTTGTTTGCGCCTGTGCTGCCGTCAGTGGCATCAGCGGCGGACGCACTGTCGCCCATTCCGGGTCGTTAGCATAGTGCGCAATCACTGCTTTCAACGCCGGGATCATCACGTATTGGCCTGTGGTTTTGCGGATGACATCAAGCTGGGCCTGTTGCGCATCTGCATCGGCGTTTTGCCATTCGCGGTAGAGTTTATCGATGGCCGCCGGATTGACGTTGGCGGTGGCGGAGATGCAGCCTGCACCGTGGTTGCGCATGTTGGCGAGCAAAAAGGACTCGCTGCCGACGAAGACGTCAAAGCCCTGTTTGGCAAAGGCATCGAGGAACAGTTTGGTGTTGTTCCAGTCGCCGGAGCTATCTTTCATGCCGGCGATGGCTTTCGGGTAACGCTTCAACAGGCGCTCAACCAGTTTGGTGGTGATGGGCACCACCGCGACCGGCGGAATGTGATACAGATAAATTTGTAGCCGTGCATCGCCCACTCTTTCTATCACTTCAGAGAAGTGACGAAACAAACCTTCTTCGGGGACATCCTTGTAATAAAACGGCGGCAGCATCAACACACCTGCACAGCCCGCTTTAACCGCGTGCTCGGTCAGACGCACGGTGTCGGTAAACGCGCAGCAGCCGGTGCCGGGCATCATGCGTGCGGGGTCTACACCGGCTTGCAGCAGCGAATCGAGCAGCGCGATGCGTTCGTTGGTGGAGAGTGAATTCGCTTCGCTGTTGGTACCGAATACCGCGAGGCCGGAGCCCTGGCCGAGCATCCATTTACATTGCGCGACAAAGCGCTGGTGGTCGGCGCTATAGTCGGCCTTGAACGGGGTGCAAACGGGGGCCAACACGCCTTTAATACGCTGCGGATCTGTCATGGAAAATCCTCAAATCGAAATAGAATGTTGAACGTAAAATCTTGGCGCTCGTCTGTGTGACCGTGCCGTGGATTACAATCGAGAATACCATATGATGGCGCGCCATCTGCGGCGCGCAAGCTGCGCGCGCCGCAAGCGTCAAACGCAAAAAAGGAAATAATTGTATAAAAACAAATGCTTACAGTCGCAGCGCTGTTTGCTGATGGCCGTTGTTACTGCCGCCAGCAGTGCGGGCGTAGCGCATGCTCAGACTGCATCGCCCTACCCCTCCAAGCCGCTGCGTTTTGTCATCGCGTTTCCGCCCGGTGGCCCTAGCGACATACTCACGCGTTTGCTGGGCAGCAAACTTGCCGAGAGTTTTGGTCAGCCCATTGTGTTCGACAACCGGCCCGGTGCGGGCGGCAACATCGCCGGTGAGATCACCGCGAAATCGCCGGCTGACGGCTACACTTTGTTGATGGGCAACAACAGTATATTGGCCACCAATGCTGCGCTCTACAAGAACATGGGCTTCGATCCGGTGAAAGAGCTTGCACCGGTGACGCTGGTAGCGTCGCAGCCCAACATATTGGTGGTAAATCCTGTGGTGACGGCAAAAACCGTGAAAGAATTTATTGCGTACGCTAAAGCGCATTCGGGGAAGTTGAATTACGCCTCATCGGGCAGCGGCGCTGCGGCACATCTGGCGGGCGAATTGTTCAAAAGCATGACCGGTGTGCGCATGACGCACGTACCGTACAAAGGCGGCGGCCCGGCATTGATCGACGTGCTGGCGGGGCAATGCCAATTGATGTTTGCCACTGCGCTGGCGGTGCAGCCGTATTTGCAGTCGCAACGTTTACGGCCGCTGGCGGTGACCACTGCCAAGCGCATGCCTTCACAGCCGGATTTGCCAACAGTCGCCGAAGCAGGTGTGCCGGGTTTTGAAGCGACGACGTGGCACGGTGTGGTTGTGCCCACCGGCACGCCGCCAGCGGTAATCGCCAAACTGCACGCTGAAATCAGCAAGGTGTTGCAGATGCCGGATGTGAGTTCGCGCCTGGCGGCACAGGGCGCAGAAATTATCGGCGGTGCGCCGCCAATGTTTGCGACCTATATTCAAAGTGAAATTCCAAAATGGACTAAAGTAATCAAAGACTCAGGGGCAAGGGCAGATTGAAATGACAACACTGAAAGTATTGGGTGCAGGGCCGGTTAAACGGGGCGTGACGCTGGTGGCAGCGGAGTTTGAAAAACGCACCGGCCACAAAGTCACAGTTGAGTTCGCCGGTGCGCCCGGCGTGAAAGACCGCATTCTAGGCGGCGAGGTGGTGGATATCGCGGTAGTGCCGCGCGCCACCATGAACGATTTTGAGAAGGCGGGAAAAACCATCGCTACTGCAAGCGGCTTGCTGGGCCGTTCGCGCATCGGCATGGTGATCAGGCAGGGTGCGGCGGCACCTGATATGTCCTCGGTCGAGGCATTTAAACAGGCGATGCTGAATGCCGATGAGATTGTTTGCAACGTCGCCAACAGCGGCAACTATGTGGCGGAATTGGTGGGCAAAATGGGCGTGGGTACCAACAAATTGGTCAAGCTGGGTGATACCGTGAAGGTGCTGGATCATGTAGCGGCGTCAGCCAGAAATGCATTCGGTGTAGGGCAGCTTGCCGAGATCAGCGAGCTTGCTGATAAGGGTGTTGCCATTGTGCTGGCCGCGCCATTGCCCGATGCGATACAAAACGAAACCTCCTATGAGGCCGCAGTTGCCACAGCGAGTAATGCTAAGGACGCAGCGACGGAATTTGTGCGCGCGCTGACGTCCGATGCAGGGCGCAAGTTGCTGGCTACAACCGGCATCGACTGAAACAGGAATTTGTGATGTCACTCAAGGTACTGTCGGCGGGGGCGGTAAAAGGCGGCGTGTCGCAAATTGCCGCAGCGTATGCAGCGGCAGCGGACTGCAAAGTCGATGTTGAATTTACGCAGGTGCCGAAGATGCGCAAGCGCATCGCCGATGGTGAAATCACGGATGTGCTGGTGGCAACCACGGGGGCCATGGATGAGTTTGCCGCCAGCGGAAAAATTGTTCCCGCGACCCGTGCGCTGCTCGGCCGCTCGCGCGTAGGCGTGGTGGTGCATAAGGACGCGCCTGCGCCGGATGTATCCGATACCGATGCATTCAAGCACGCGTTGCTAGCTGCCAGCGCCGTGGTTTACAACGATGCTTCGAGCGGCGTTTATATCGCCGCGCTACTCGAAAAGCTGGGCGTCACGGCGCAACTTGGCGACAGAATAACGGTGGTCAATAGCGGCTCTGCGATCATGAGCACGGTTGCCGATCGCGGGCTGGGCGCTATGGGCATGGGGCAGATTTCCGAGATCATGGTGATGATTAATAAGGGCTGCGCGGTCAAGCTGGTGGCGCCAATGCCGGATGCCATACAGAATGTCACGACGTATTACGCTGCGGTGGCTGTGGCTAGTGCAACACAGGATGCGGCGGCAGCGCTGGTGCGTGAGTTAACCTCGGACGCTGCAAAGAAACTTTTCGCGGCGACCGGTATCGATTGAAGGCGCGCTGATTGATGAAAATTCTGATCACAGGCGGCGCTGGGTTTCTCGGTCAGCGTCTCGCGCACGCATTGCTAAAAAATGTACAAAAACAACCACTTACAGAATTAGTGCTGGCAGATATTGCGCCCTTGCGCGATGCTGCATTGGTGGCTGACCGGCGCGTACGTAGTGTCACCGGCGATCTTGCACAACAACTCACGGATGGCTTGTTACATGGCGTCGATGGCGTGTTTCATCTCGCGGCGGCGGTCAGCGGCGAGTGCGAAGCCGATATTGATGTGGGTTTACGCACGAACCTCGATTCCACGCGCGTATTGCTGGATACGTGCCGCACATTGTCGAAGCCACCACGCCTGGTGTTCTCCAGTTCGCTGGCGGTTTTCGGCGGCACCATGCCGACGGTGATCGCCGACTACACCTTGCCGCAGCCGCAAAATTCATACGGCACGCAAAAATTTATCTGCGAACAATTGATCGCTGACTACACGCGCAAAGGTTACATCGACGGACGCAACGTGCGCCTGCCAACAGTGACAGTGCGCCCCGGTAAACCCAACAAGGCTGCCTCCGGTTTCATGAGCGGCATTATCCGGGAACCGCTGGCGGGCGCGGATGCAATTTGCCCGGTGGATCCAGCAACGGGCGTGTGGATTACTTCGCCACGTTTTGCGGTAGCGGGGTTAATCGCGGCTTACCAGACATCGCAGGAGCAATGGGGCAGCAGAACGGCGATGAATCTGCCGGGGTTGTCGGTGCGCGTGGCTGAAATTATTGAAGCGTTACGTCGCAGCGCCGGTGCAACTGTAGCTGCGCGCGTGCGGGTGGAAATCGACGAAACTATTTCCAACATCGTCGGCGGCTGGCCGTGGCGTTTTGATACTGCGAGGGCGCGCGCTTTGGGGTTGTCCGGGCCGCTAACGATGGATGATCTAGTTGCGGAATATGTGGCCGATTATCCCGCTGCAGTGAGCACGTAATCCGCAGCTTCTTGATTTATTCAAGATCGGGGGCTGCACCCAGCCCCAGCCCGAAATCATCGCTACAATTTGAAGTTCACGTCGCCGCTACCGATGGAGAAAGAAGTTATGCACCGCATTTGCAATTTTGCAGCCGTCAGCCTTCTGGTATTGTCCAGCGCCGCCTGGGAGCAGACTGCGTATCCCACCAAACCCATCCGTCTCGTACTGCCATTCCCGTCGGGCGCACTCAGCGACATCATCGGTCGTGCGCTCGGCAACTAAATCTCTGAGCAAATGGGTGTTGCCGTGGTGGCCGATAACCGCGTGGGCGCGGGCGACAACATGGGCTTGTGCATCGTGGCAAAAGCGTTGCCCGACGGCTACACCATCGCGGTGACCACGCCAGCGATTGCATTGAGTCCGTCGCTTTATGCGAACCTGGGTCACGACGCGCAAAAGGATTTGACGCCAACAGCGCGGCTCGCCGCGATTGAAAACGTAGTGTTGGTGCATCCGGACGTGCCCGCGAAAAACCTGCGCGATTGTGTCGAACTGGCGCGTAACCAACCGGGCAAACTCACGTATGTTTCGGGCGGGCCAAGCACCACCAATCATCTGGCGAATGAACTACTCAAGTCGCTGGAAAAAATCGATATGCTGCATGTGCCTTACAAAGGCGCAACCGTCGCAGCGGTAGCGCTGATGGGCGCTGGAGTCGATGAAGTCATTGTATCGGTGGCCTCATCGCTGCCATACATCCGCACAGGCAAAGTGCGTCCGCTTGCGGTGTTATCCCAAAAAAGAGTGGCGGCGTTGCCGGATGTGCCCACCGCGCTGGAATCTGGCGTACCCGGCTTCACCATGTCGATCTGGTACGGCATGCTCGCGCCGGGGCGCATGCCAAAAGAGCTTGTTACACGCCTGAATCAAGAGGCAGTGAAGGCATTGGGTGCGGCCGATCTGCGCAAGAGCTTTGCCACGCAGGGCGTAGATCCGTGGCCGGGTACACCAGCGGAATTTGATGCTTTGATTAAAAGCGAAACGGCGCGCTATGCAAAAATTATCGAGCGTGCGGGATTGAAGAAGGAATAGGTGTACGTAGGTCGGAACGCGCAGCGGTTCCGACACAAACGTGGCAATACCACCGCCGCTACACCACACCATCTGCATGCAGCCGTGCAATCTCTTCCTGCGTAAACCCATTCTCCGCCAGTACCTCATCGGTATGCTGCCCCAATTTCGGCGGCAGTGCGTGAATCTGCGCCGGGCTTGCTGACAACCGGTACGGCGCAGTAGGCACAGAAAATGGCGGCAAGCCTGTATCACCGGTGTTGTCGAAGCGGTGAAAAAAATGACGATATTCCAGTTGCGGATGACGCACGCCGCGCGCGAGCGGCTGCACTTCCATCGCGGCTACGCCCGCTTTGTTGAGTATCAGCTCCCATTCCGCCGCCGTTTTCGCGGCGAGCTTGCGCTCGACAGCCTCATTCAGCGCCTGCATGTTTTTGGCGACGATGGCATCGTTGGCGAAACGCGGATCGGCGGGAATATCCTCGCCGTCAATCGCCTTCCACAACCGTTCGCGGCGGCTGGCGGCGCCCGCTGCGATGGAAAGATAACCTTCCTTGCAGCGGTAGGTGTCGCTGACGTAGCCGCCCTTGCCCGACGCGTTGCCGACCAGCGGCGGCGTTTCGTGATCGTTGATGGCGCGCTGTACTTCGCCGCCCATCATGGTAATGGCGGTTTCGAGCATGGCAACGTCGATGGCCTGGCCCACGCCCGTGCGACTGCGCTGAAACAGCGCGGTGACGATGCCCAGTGCCGCTGCGTAGCCGGTGGCGTAATCGACCATGGTGGAGCCGGTTTTCAGCGGCCCGGATTCCGGCGTGCCGGTGATGCTCATCATGCCGCTGGTGGCTTGTATCACGCCGTCGATGGCAGGATCGCTTTTCTTGGGGCCGGTCTGGCCGTAACCGGTGACGGAACAGAAAATGATACCGGGGTTGATTTGCTTCAGATCGTCGTAACCGATACCGTAGCGCGCCATGGTACCGCCCTTCAGGTTTTCGATGACCACGTCGGCGGTTTTGGCGAGTCTGCGAAATACGGCCTGGCCAGCCGCGGTGTCGATACGCAGCGTTATCGAGCGCGCGTTCGAGTTGTAGGCCACGAAGTTGTGTCCCATCTGCGCCTGCTGAAATGGCGTGAGCGGAAAACCGGAGGTACGAGAGGTGTCGCCGTTGTCAGGATGTTCGATACGAATCACATCCGCGCCGTGCATGGCCAGTTGATAGGCGGCGAAAGGCGCAGCGACAATGCGCGCCACGGCCAGCACTTTGATGCCTGTAAATGCCTGCTCCGAAATCATGTTGTCTCCAGGGTGTGCGGCGATATTCTTGTTTCAATGTTGCGCCGGATGAAACGCAATCATAAGCCGGGTGCGCTCAATTTTCCAATCCGCAGTCACATTCGCAGCCACGTTATTAGTCCGGCGCTCCCGGGCATTTACTTCGCCCGCAGCCCGGTATCGCGAACCAGTCTGGCCATCGCTTCAATTTGCGAGCGCAGAATTTTTTGGTATTCGTCAGCCCCGCCGGGCGCGGCAACGTAGCCGAAGCTGTTCATGCGTTCCTTCATTTCCGGCAGCTCAAGTATGCGTAACACCTCCTTGCTGATTAGAATCACGACAGGGCGTGGCGTGCCGGCAGGCGCCATCAGCCCGTGCGAGGTTTCGGGCCGCCGGAATTCGGCGTGGCTTTCGCCCAGTGTTGGCACATCCGGCAAGACAGGCGCGCGCTGCGGGGTGATGACCGCCAGAGCCGTCAACTTGCCGTCCTTGATGAAGGGAATGGTGACACCCAGCGTGCCCACATGGTACTGGGCACGGCCCGCCAAAGTTTCGATCATCGACTCCGGGCCACCCTTGAACGCCACCTGTGCGGCCTTGATGCCGGCAGCAAGATTGAATTTGGCGCCGCTCAAGTGCGCGGCGCTGCCCGCCGCACTGGTGGAAAGTATCATTTTGCCAGGCTGGGCCAAGGCAAGGGCGACGAAATCCTTTACGGATTTCACGCCCAATGCGGGCATTGCGACGAGTATGTTGGTGCTGATGCCGATATGCGCGATGCCGGTGAAATCTTTCAGTGGATCGTACGGCAGACTGGGCTGCATGGCCGTGCTGATGACAAAATTGGGCAGCGCATATAACAGCGTGTGGCCGTCCGCCGTAGCTTTGGCAACGGTGCTCGCGGCCAGTACGCCACCAGCGCCGGGCCGATTATCCACGATCACTGCCTGGCCCCAGGTCTCACTCAATTTTTGCGCCAGCAGCCGCGCGAGGCTGTCGGGCTGGCTGCCCGCAGTGGTTGACGCCACGATGCGTATAGATTTAATGGGGAATTTTTGTTGCGCGTGGGCGCAGCCCGTGAACGCCATCCACGCGACGAACGCGATGCGTGTCACACAGCACGCGTGACACAACCACCCACAAATGCGCATCGTGACTCCTTCAGCAAAAATTCACCGAAGCAATCGTATCACCGGCAGCGCCGGTGCGCGTTTGTTATACGTGCTATTCAGGATCGTCCGCGAACGGATCGAACGGCTCGGTCATGGGGAGCGCGTCATCCAGTTCCCACTCTGCATCTTCAGCGGCGCGAAGGACGGCGCTGATATCGCCCGCTCGCACCAATATGTCTGAATGTTGCTGCGTCATTTGCCAATCGTCGTACATGGTCATCTCCCGTTAAGTTGGTTCAGTTGACGGGAAAAGTTTAGGCAACGATTTTCGCGCGTAAGCGTTGATCAGCGATGGAATTACGTTGTAATTCCCCGTATCAATGATCTACAAATTATTTAATTAAAACACTAACTTACGATTGAGTGCGCAATGAAAACGCTAGCAGAATGCTGGTGCACACCAGCAACACCAGTGCGCTCAGCGCCAGCGACCAGTGAATGCCGATGACGGCACCCAGCAGGCCCACAGTCAGGCCGCTGAACGCACGCAGGCCGTTGTTCGACATGTTGTAAAGGCCAATCATGCGACCGCGCAATTGGGGCGGTGCGTGTATTTGCACCAGCGTTTGCGCCATCGAGTTGTAGGCAAGGTTGAGCACACCGGCCACGAACATCAGCGCCATTGCCAGCGGAAAATAATTAGTGAGCGCAAAGCCCGCGATAGCCAGGCACCACAACATGGTGAGTATGATGGCGGTGCGCGGGCTGGCTTGAAGTAGTGCGCGGCTTTCCAAAATCATGCCGCCCATGAACGCGCCGCCCGCGTTGGCGGCGAGTAGCATGCTGTAGGAATACTGGGCTTTCTCCGTGCCAAGATCATGCGCAAACTCCGGCATCTGCGCCTGAAATGCGTTACCAACAAAAAATGACGACACACCCGCCAGCGCAATCATGCTGATGAGTATGCGGTTTCCCTGCGCCAGACGCAGTGTGGCGAGCGTGTCTTTCAGACCGCCTTTCAATGGGGCGCGAACTTCGCCTGGCGCGGGTGCTTTGCGTGCGCCGTGCGGCGTTTTTTGCAGCCAGATCACCAGCGGCAGATAAATCAGCACGTTGATCATCAGCCCTGCCGCAGGGCCGAATAGCAGCATCAGTCCGCCGCCAATCGCCGGACCCATCAATATGCCGAGCTGACGGCTGGTGGCGTTCAGCCGCACGGCGCTCTGTAAATCCTTGCCGCCGACAATATCGTGGATCAGCAACTGGCTGGCGGGTATCCACAACACGCCTGCTATGCCGTGTAGGGTGAGCAGCACTACCGCGTGCCATTGCTCCGTAGTGTTGGTTAGAAACAGCAGCGCCCATCCGATGGAGGCGATCATGTAGAGCAGCATCGCCAACTGGATAATACGCCGGTTGTCGAAACGATCAGCCAGTGCGCCAGAGTACACCGAGAACAGCAAAAACGGCAGCCAGTGGGTAAGGATCGCGATGCCAGCGAGCGTAGGCGAATGAAATTTCTCATACAGCACCCAATAACTGATCACGTGCTCGATGTTGTCCGCCATCATCGCCAGCGCGGTGGTGATAAAGTAGATGCGGTATTGCGGGTGGCGCAGCGCGGCAAAGCTCTTGGGGGACTCTGGCGATTCAGACGGGGCCGTGCGCGCAGGAGGGGAATCAGACATAGGCGGCAATTGTACCGCGTCTGCCGCGATTTCCCTCTGATACAGGAGTTCCAAACGGTGTAAAAAGGAAATTCATGGTTGCGCGCATTATCAGTAGAGTGGCATTCTGGAGCGGCGTCGTTGCCGCGCTGTCGATGCCGTTTGTGCCGACGGTTTATCGCTGGTTTAATCCGCCGCGCAAGCCGCCGCAACGCGCAGACAGTCTATGGGATTTTCTGGGTGCAATTCTCAATGGATTAGGCACCGTAGCCGACAGCATAGCCATTGCCGTGTGGACGCTGGGGGTAGCAGTTGCCGTCGTGGTGGCCTCGCTGGTGGCGTTGATCGCTGCATGGCGCGCCGGGGAATCAAGCCAGCGCAAATGGCTTTGCGGATTACCGGTGTTGCTGGCGGTGGCCTTGTGGGGCGTCATGGTGCTGGCGTTCTGAGGGCGTATCAGTTTGCCTGTAATTTTGCGTCACGTATGACCTTGCTCCACTTCACGATTTCCGCGCGCTGAAAACGGTCAAATTCTTCCGGCGTGGTGTAAACCACTTCCGCGCCCTGATGCAGCATCGCGTCGCGCGTTTCCGGCAATTTCAGAATGATTCCAACTTCGCGATTGATTTTCTCGACAATCGCGCGTGGTGTTTTGCCGGGCGCGTAAAGGCCGAACCACACGTATGATTCAAGGCCCTTGAAGCCTTGTTCCAGCGCAGTGGGAATATCCGGCGCGCCAGCAAAGCGCTTGTCGTTGAGCAGCGCAATCGCTTTCAACTTGCCCGCTTTGATTTGCCCGCTGGTGGTGGTGGTCGATAAAAATGCCGCCTGCACTTCACCGGTCATCAGTGCCGTCAGGGTGAAACCAGCGCCTTTGTACGGCACATGAATAAAGTTGATCCCCAGCATCTGTGCCAGCAGCTCGCCGGTGAGATGGCTGCTGGTCCCCGCAGACGCCGAGGCGTAGTAAAGCCCGTGCGGACGTGCCCGCGCATAAGCGACGAACTCCTTCATGTTGTTGACGCCGACTGAGGGTATGACGACCACCAGCAGGCCGGAGTTAGTGATGAGCGAGATCGGCGCAAAATCTCGTAATGGGTCAAACGGCACTTTCTTGTAGAGCAGGGGCGCGCTGACTTGTGTATTCACGCCCGTCACGTACAGGGTATGACCGTCGGGCGGTGCGTTGGCGACAATCTCCGCTCCGACGATGCCACCACCGCTGGGGCGATTATCGATGACGAACTGCTGCTTGAAGCGCTCCGATAGTTTTTGTCCGATGAAGCGCGCTGTAATGTCCGCCGTGCTGCCGGGCGAGCCGCTGATGATGCGCACCGGGCGCACGGGGTAATTTTGTACGTTGTCAGCAGCGAAAAGCGGTGTGCCGAATACGCCAAATGCCAGCGCTGTGATCGCGATCGTGCAGACAATGCAGGGTTGGATTCGCATTTTCATTTACCGCTATTGTGCCTTGCTTGATCGGTACGTTCGAGCGCAATAATGAAGGTTAGGTAAGCATCTGTTTTAATGTGACTTTTCTGGCTGGTACCGATTGTGGCATGATGCGTTGGGCAGGTTGCAATATACAGAGCAAGATCAACTGGAGGTCGGGCGTGCGGTATCCGAATAGACAAGTGCTCGTATTGGCCATGCTGTTGATCGCAACAAGTCCCGCGCACGCGCAATCTGCTTTTCCAGGCAAACCGGTTCGGCTTGTGAGTTCAACCACGGCGGGCGGTCAGCCGGACACCATCGCGCGCATGATTGCGCAGAAAATGAGCGAGCACTGGGGGCGGCCGATCATCATGGACAACCGGCCCGGTGCTGGCGGGATGCTGGCGGCCAATCTGGTGGCGAAGGCTGCGCCGGATGGCCACACGTTGCTGTACGTGTTGCCGAATTTCGTCATTACACCGGCGATGCAGCCCAATGTGACGTACGACGCACTGAAGGATTTCGCGGGCATTGCACAGATTGGCGTGAGCACCAATGTGCTGGTGGTGACGCCTGCGCTCAACGTGAAAACCCTCAAGGAATTCATTGCGCTGGCAAAATCGCAACCCGGAAAACTGATTTTCGGCTCAGGGGCGACAGGCACGGCAGGCCATATCAGCGGTGCAAGCTTAGGGCTCATCGCGGGCATCAAGGTGATACACGTGGCATTCAAGGGCGGGCCCGATGCCGCGATTGAAGTGCTGGCGGGGCGCAGTCACTATACCGTGTCGACCATGGGTGTGGCGTTGCCCTTTCTCAATGAGAAAAAGCTGGTGGCGCTGGCGGTGTTATCGCCGCAGCGCGCGCCGGTTCTGCCTGACGTGCCAACGCTGTCGGAGCTGCAGGGTGAATTCAAGCGGCCTGAAATTTCGCATGGGTTGCTGGCACCCGCGGGTACGCCGCGCACCGTGCTCCATCTAATCAGTAAAGAGGTCGCGCGCGTGCTGGCGTTGCCGGACATTAAAGAACGGCTGCAGGCAATCAGTTTCGTGACCACGCCCACCACGCCGGAGGTCTATGACCAGATACTGCGCGATCAGCTGGAGACGACAGCGAAGCTGGTGAATGATCTCGGCATGCGACCGAGGTAATGCCCGGTAACACCTACGCCGCTATCGGCAGTTCACCGCGTACCAGCACGCGGTAGAGCAGACGGAATTCATTCGGGTCGTAGTCGAAATGCGCCTTGTGCATGGCCGCGCGATTGTCCCAGATCAGCATGTCGCCTTTGCGCCATTGGTGGCGGTAGATGAACTCATCCTTGATCGAGTGTTCAAGTAAATCGTTCAGCAGTGCCTGCGTATCCACCGCCGTCATGCCCACGATATTCTCGGTTTTAACCGGGTGAAAATACAGCGCTTTTTTTCCGTTGTCCGGGTGTACGCGCACCAGCGGTTGCAGCACCGGTTCCGGTTTGCGCTCCGCCTGGGCGTCAGCAGATTGTCCGGAATAATTCGCCGCTGCACTGCCCTGAAACACGTTGACGGTTTTCATGCCTTGCAGCTTTTGCTGAATCTCGCCAGGCAGCGCCGCATACGCTGCGCGCATGTTGACCACGGCGGTATCTCCACCCTGTGATGGCAACGAAACTGCAAACAGGCTGGTGTATTTCGGTGGTCGCAGGTGATTGGTGTGATCGGTGTGCCAGCCCGCACCGTGCTTTACACGCGTGCCGGATTTATCCTTGTGCCGGTTGGAGACTTCATGTACCAGCGGGCAATCGGGCAGCGCGTACTGCGTGAAATGCTGATCCATCGGATCGCCGAACAGCGACACCGCCGCGAGATACTGTTCCGGCGTAAAGTCCTGATCACGTATCACCAGCGCGACGTTTTCGACGAGGGCCGCATTGAGCTGAAGATGCGTCGCGGCATCAGCGGGCAGGCGCAGATCAATGCCGGTGATTTCGGCGCCGATCAGATCGGAGAATTTGTTTACTTTCATGCTGGGTGCTCCCGTTTTGCGCATGGCAAAATTGCGTCATTGCTGGTGCTACGCAACTGGCCAGCAGCGTCAATCTTACAGCCATTTTCTTGGCGCCGGGCCAGTCAATAACCCAAAAATCCGGGCAGACGCATGTCGTTACCTGCTGCGCCATGCTGTTTGACCGCAGACAGGGCTAAGGATACATTGCGGCACAGCAACCACACGCAGGCGTTACAGAGAGACTCTATGCTTAATACCACGAAACAAGCGGAATATCCGATGGGCAGATTTGCCGGTTTTGCTGGCATAGCGGTTTTTGTGGCAATGGCGGGCGGCGCGCTGGCGCAAAGCTACCCGTTGCGGCCCATACGCATGGTCGTGCCGAATCTTGCGGGCAGTGCCACTGATGCCGTGGCACGCATGGTGGCGCAACGTTTCACCGACGCGTGGGGCCAGCAGGTGGTGGTGGACAACCGTGCCGGCGCCAGCGGGATTATCGGCACTGAACTGACATCGAAGGCCGCACCCGACGGCTACACCGTGCAGATGGCCACGTCGGCGGGATTGATTATTCTGCCGTTACTGACCAAGGTGCCGTACGATTCCGCCCGCGATTTTTCACCGATTACGCTGGTGGTCAACAGCCCGCAGATGCTGGTGAGTCATCCCTCGGTTGCAGCAACCAATGTCGAAGAACTGGTGGCGCTGGCGCGTGCCAAGCCGAATCAATTGAATTGCGCATCACCCGGTACCGGCACGTCCAATCACCTGGGTTGCGAAATGATCAAGGTGATGACCAAAGTAGATTTTCTGCATGTGCCGTACAAGGGCACTTCACTGGCAGTGACTGATCTGGTTGGAGGCCAGGTGCACATCATGTTCAATAGCATGCCTGCGATTTGGCCGCTCGCCAAGGCAGGCAAACTACGGGCGTTGGCGCATGGCGGCGTCAAGCGGTCACCCGCCGCGCCCGACGTGCCGACAGTCGCCGAGACACTGCCCGGCTTTCAGTGCATAACCTGGTATGCCTTGATCGCGCCACGCGGTGTGCCGCAGCCGATTGTCAGCAAACTGAATGGTGAAATGGTCAAGATGCTCGCTGATCCACCATTCGCCAAGCGCCTGATCGATCAGGGACAGGAACCGCAAGCCACGACGCCGGCGGAACTCGCGACCTACATGCATGCCGAGTCCGAGCGTTGGGCGCTTGTGGTCAAGTCAGCGGGACTGGCACTGAAGAAATAGATTCCGCGTTAACGCACGCCCAGCAACTCCACCTCAAACACCAGCGTGGCATTCGGCGGAATTACCCCGCCTGCACCACGCGCGCCGTAGGCAATTGACGACGGGCAGGTGAGCTTGGCTGTGCCGCCGACTTTCATCAGCGCCACGCCCTCGGTCCAGCACTTGATTACCCCGGTCAGCGGAAATTCAATCGGCTCGCCACGTTTGTAGGAACTGTCGAACTCTTTGCCGTCGGGAAAGGTGCCTTTGTAATGCACCTTGACGGTTGAGGCGACATTGGGTTGTGCACCCTTGCCTTCTTTGAGCATGCGGATCACCAGGCCACTGGCGGTGACTTTGGCATCGGGTTCCTTCGCGGCTTCGATGAGCACGGCGTCGGATTTTAATTGCGCAAGTACCTGCGGCGCGCCCAACAGCAGCAGAACGCCGGCTACGGCGCTGGTGATACAACGTTTTGAATAGGGCATGGCGATGTCGTTTAAGTTGATATGGATAAATTGCAGGAGGCCGCGCAATAGATTGTCACCCCTTCAAACCCTTGCGCGCCATGAATTCAGGAAACGCATCCTTCGCTTTCGCGCCACGCAGCACGTGCGTGGTGTATTCGTTCTCTGCTTCGTACTGCGCTTCGAGGTCCAGCGTCATTTGCTTGAGCATCAACGCCTTCACGCCCATCACGGCGCCACGGTGATTGGCGGCGATCATCTTGGCGATCTCCATGGTCTTCTCGCGCAACTGCGCGCGCGGCACCAGGTGGTTCAGCAGGCCGATACGATAGGCTTCTTCCGCACCGACGATGCGCGCGGTGAACAGCAATTCTTTGGCGATGGGCCAGCCCACCTGATTGGGCAGCGTCCAGGTACTGTTGATGCGGCCATAGGCGGCGGCGAGAAAACGGAATTTCGCGCCTTCGCAACCAATGCGTATATCGAGCGACGACACCAGCACTGCGCCGCCACCATAGGCAACACCGTTCACCATGCCAATGACCGGCTTGGCGCAGGCGGAAATTTCGTAGCGGTTTTTGTTGTCGCGCATTTCATCAAGCTGCTGGTCGGTGAATTTTTTGTCGTTCTCCAGCTGCTCGTGGATGTCACCGCCCGCCGTGAACGCGCGGTCGCCCGCGCCGGTGATCACGATGCAGCCGATGGCGTCATCCGCTTCTGCCGCCTTTACCGCCTGATGCAGCTCCAGCCCGAGCTTGCGGTTCATTGCGTTCATTTTTTCGGGACGGTTCAGCGTGAGGATGGCGACGCCGTCCTCAACTTCAACCAGAATATGCTCGTAAGATTCGTTGGCCATTTTGCTATCTCCGAAATGAGTGAAACAAGCGTATAACGCTTATCCGTGAATATGGACATGGTATGTACAGGGTTGCGGCCTGTCAATCGCGATGGTGTCGCGTGTCGCGATGGTGTCCACTATAGTCGTCTGTCGAATCGTATTATGATAGTCGATGTAAGGCAGAGATTTCAGACCGAAGAAATGATCGAGGAGAATTCGTGATCGACCTGAAGGAGAAATTTTCGGTACCGGCATCGCCTGAAGAGGTGTGGCCGTTGATATCCGATCCCGCGGTGGTTTCAGCGTGCATACCCGGCGCTGAGCTTAATGAGTTGACGGCAGACGGCGCGCATCGCGGCAAGGTGACTTTCAAGTTTGGCCCTACCGTAGCGGTGTTTCGCGGTGAGGCGCGGCTGACGTACGATCATCCGGTGAAGCGCTGTTTGATTGAGGCGCGAGGCATCGATCAGAGAGGTGCGTCGCGCGCCCGTGCCCGCTTCGAGGTGGAGGCACGCGGCACGGACACCACGGATGTAACGCTCGAAGGCGGCTTTGAAGTCGCAGGCCCGCTGGAGATGTTTGCCTCGGCGGGCGGGGTGCACGTTGCGCGCGCGCTGCTGGCAGAATTCGCTGCGAATATCGCACGCGTGATCGAACAGCGCCGCGCGGGGAGCAGCGATGCGATACCGGAACAGGCGCCCGCAGCCTCCGGCACGAAGATACTGGGACGTGCGTTGCTCGACGGCGCGCGCAGCATCATAAACAAAGACAAGGGGAGCACATGAGCGAACTGAATGGATACGAAGTGTTATCGCAGGCCTTCGTGGCGGAAGGCGTGGATACGATGTTTGCGCTGCTGGGGGACGCCAACATGTACTGGGGCGCAATCATGGCGCAGAAGTACGGTGTGCGCGTAGTGCATGCGCGGCACGAGCAATGCGCTTGTGCGATGGCGGACGGCTATGCGCGTCATACCGGCAAAGTGGGTGTAGCCACAGTCACTTGCGGCCCCGGCTTCACGCAGATCATGACCGCGCTGACGACTGCCGCGCGTGGCAGCATTCCGCTGGTGGTGTTCGCGGGTGATTCGCCGACGTCAGCCGCTTGGTATGTGCAGCAGCTCGAACTCGGGCCGCTTGCTACTGCTACCGGCGCACGCTACCTGCCGGTGAAGAGCGTAGACCGCATGCTCGACACCGTGCGCGAAGCTTTCTACACCGCAAAGCAGGAGCGCTGCCCCGTGGTGCTGGGCGTGCCGATGGATTTGCAGAAGGCCCCGTTTCCGTGGGGTGCGGAGTATTCGCCGTCCGCCGAACTCATGCCCACGCCACAGCGCCCCGTGCCCGACCCGGCGCTGGTGGATAAACTCGTGGCGATGATCGCTGAGGCGAAGCGCCCGATCATTCTCGCCGGGCGCGGCGTGGTGCGCTCCGGTGCTGCGCCCTCGCTGGAGGCGCTGTCCGACCGCTGTGGCGCATTGCTGGCGACATCGCTCTTTGCCAAGGGACTGTTTGACCATAACCGTTTCGGTATTGGCGTTGCGGGCGCGTACGCCAGCCCGCTGGCGCGTGAGGAATTTGCTGCATGCGATTTGCTGATTGGGGTGGGCGCAGGTTTGGGGCACTACACCACCGAGGCAGGCTACCTCTACCCAAACGCAAAGACAGTGCAGATCGATCTTAATCCGCGCGGCCTGTATCAAGGCCTGCGTATCGCCGACATGCACATTAAGGCGGATGCCATGGCCTCTGCCGAGGCTGTGCTGGCCAAGCTCGTAGCGGCCAATTATTCATCAGCCGGTGCGCGCACGCCCATGCTTGCCAATCAAATCGCCGCGATGGCAGCGCGCCCGGATTCCAAGGAGTTTCTGGTTGCCGCTGACACGGTGGATCCACGCCCGGCGATGCTGGAGCTGGATGCGGCGATCCCCAAAGACTGGACGGTAGTCATGGGCGGCGCGCATTTCGCAGGCATCGCCGTGACGCATATGTATGGCCGCCGCGCAGAGAACGTACACGTGATCAACGATTTCGGCGCCATCGGTTCGGCGTTTTCGGTTGCGATTGGCGTTGCAGCCGCGCGCAATGATGGCAAGGTGTTGCTGATCGAAGGTGATGGCAGCCTGATGATGCATATTCAGGAATTGGAAACCGTGCGCCGTCAGGGAATCAAGATGCTGATCTGTGCCGTGAACGATGGCGGCTACGGTGCTGAGGTGCACAAGTTCCGGGCGCAGGGATACAACCCGCAGGAGTCGGTGCACGGCCGTGGCGACATTGCAGCCATCGCGCGCGGCTTCGGATTGCGCGGGGAGAAGATCACCAGCCTTGACCGTTTCAAGACACTGTTTGCGGCGCACGAATCGGCGGGGCAAGCTGAGCTGTGGGATTTGCATGTGGATGACGGCATTCCGTCTGCGCCTTACCGGCGGATACACTTTGGGGAGATTTGACGCTTAGCGCGCGAGTCGATGATTTATGTAACGTATTGTTTTTATTAAATTTTTAATAGGCGAGTTGCGGGATTACACCTTCGTTGCCTTACTTCACTGGAGCACTGACATTATGAGTTCTGCGCCATTTGATTTCACGTCGTTTTTTCCGAAGAGTCTGCCGGCAGCGGCGACCCGCTGGACGGGGCGCGTCAAATTTGATTTCACCGGCGGCAACAATGATGCCGACCGGCTGCCGCTCGAAGATTTGATCGCCGCCGCCGATGCGGTGTTGAAACGCGAGGGACGCACGCTCTCGACTTATGGGCTCAACAGCGGGCCACAGGGCTATCGGCCGCTGCGCGAATTTCTTGCAGGCAAGTTGAAGTCAGATGCTGACATTGCCTGCGCTGCGGACGACATTCTCATCACGTCCGGCTCGCTGCAGGCGATTGATCTGGTTAACGCTACGCTGCTGGAACGCGGCGATACGGTGATCATCGAGCAGGATTGTTATCAGGGTTCGATCAACCGGCTCACCCGACTGGGCGTCACGCCGATTGGCATTCCGCTCGACGGCGATGGCATGCGCATGGATGCACTCTCAAATGCGCTTGATAATTTGAAGGGCAAAGGCATCCGGCCGAAATACATCTACACCATTCCGACGGTGCAAAACCCCACCGGCACCATCATGCCGGTGGAACGGCGGCAGGAAATGCTGCGGCTGGCGGCGGCGCATGGCGTGCCGATCTTCGAGGACGACTGCTATGCCGACCTGATCTGGTCGGGCGAGCGGCCTCCCGCGCTGTATGCCATGAGCAAGGACGGTAACGTCATTCACATCGGCTCGTTTTCGAAGTCGATTGCCCCCGCACTACGGGTGGGTTTTATTGTGGCGCCTTGGGCGGTGATGTCGCGCATCCTTCCGCTCAAGACCGACGGCGGTTCTGGCGCGCTGGAGCAAATGGTGCTGGCGGAGTTCTGCGCGCGGCATTTTGCCAAACACGTTCCGGCGCTGCGGCGCGGTCTGCGCGCCAAACTCGAAACGCTGATGGAATCAGTCAAAGAGCATTTCGGTGCGGCGGCAGCATTCGACGACCCCAAAGGCGGCATCTTTCTGTGGGTCACGCTCCCTGATAACGTTGACACGCAAAAGCTCTACACGCTGGCGCTAGCGGCGGGCGTGGCGATTAATCCGGGGGCCGAGTGGTCGGTGAACAAGGCTTACGGCCGCAATCGTCTGCGGCTGTGCTTTGCCAGCCCGACGCATGAGGAAATTCACCAGGGCGTCGCGGCGCTGGCCGAGGTTTGCAGGCGTGAGTTTGGCGTGCCCCAGTAGCGGCCACACCGTCATGCGTGATACTGCGTGCCCTGTTGTTAAAAACCCTTGCGTCAACAATCGCCATTGGCTTACCGGGAGAGCTTGCATGTTGCGCATGCAGAGAAATGGAATGTGGGCTGGTGTAGCGGGGTTGCTAACCGCCATGCTTCCCGTGGTAGCTGCGGTTGCACAGAATTACCCGCAAAAGCCCGTGCGCCTGATCGTGCCGTTTCCACCCGGCGGCAGCACTGAAACGCTGGCGCGCATGGTGAGCGTAAAGATCGCTGAGGTATGGGGCCAGCAGATCATTATTGATAATCGCCCGGGGGCAGGCGGCATTATTGGCACTGAGCTTGGCGCAAAAGCTGCGCCCGATGGGTACACGCTGTTGATGGGTTCGGGTGCGCCGCTGACCATCGTGCCGGGTTTCCAGACGAAGCTGCAGTACGATCCGCTGAAGGATTTTGCGCCAATCACCAATGTGGCGGCGGTGCCGAATGTGATTGCGCTGCATCCGTCGGTGCCCGCTCGCAACGTCAAGGAATTGGTTGCATTGGCGCGTCAGCAGCCGGATCAACTGACGTTCGCCTCGAATGGGGCTGGCTCGCCCGGACACCTTGCGGGTGAGTTGCTGAAAGCGATGACAGGCACGCGCATGACGCATGTACCCTATAAAGGTTCGGCACCGGCAACGCTGGCAGTAGCGTCGGGCGAAACGTCGATGACGTTCACCACGACAACGGCGGTGCTGCCGCATGCAAAAGCCGGACGCATGAAAATCATTGCGATCACCACGCTGCAACGCGTGCCTCAGTTTCCCGAATACCCGACGGTGGCCGAGTCCGGCTTGCCAGGCTATGAAGCCATCTCGTGGTTTGGTCTGGTGGCCCCTGCGGCGATCGCGCCTGAGCTGGTGAAAAAAATCCACGCCGATGCGGTGCAGGTTATCAACACGAATGATATGCGCAGCCGTATCGCGGGCCTGGGTGCTACGCCGATTGCCAACACGCCGGAGCAATTCCGCGCGCAGATACGCGATGATCTGGCGAAGTGGGCGCGCATTATCAAGCTATCGGGCGCGCGTGCGGATTGAGCGCTGGGCACTTTGCATGAATCAATGTAACTAATTGTTTTTAAACAATTTTTTAATGCGGCGTTATTTGCGCTGCGGCGGTGTGTTCGCGCTGGCACCAGCGCCTTGACGTTCGCGTGCGCCGTGGCCTAAGCTGCTTGGCCGACACTTTTCACCCAACCGTAATTCAACCGGGGATTGCCATGAAGCGATTTTTCAGATGGGCTGCGATATTATTTTCTGCAGTGTTTGTGCTTGCCGGTTGTGCGAGCGGACCATCAGGCGCCGGCTGGATTACGTTGATCGACGGCGAAAGCGGGCTACAAAACTGGAACCGCACTGGCGATGGCAACTGGCGCGCCACTGGCGGCGCGATACAGATCGACGGCAAGACCAACAAGGACGCGGCGTTCCTGTATTCGAAAAATTCGTATACTGATTTTGAAATGTTTGTCGAATGGTGGGCAGACGAAGATGCCAACAGCGGCGTGTTTTATCGCATCACCAATACCAAAACCATCAACACCAAAGGCGGCTACGAGGTGCAGATTTTCGACAAGAACCCGCCATTCCCGACCGCATCGCTGGTGAATGTGACCAAGGCCGCGCCCACGTTCAAGGCGGGCGGCAAGTGGAATACGTTTGATATTTCAGTGAAGGGGCCGCGCATGATCATCAAGATGAACGGGGAGCAGGCGGTGGATGTCAACAACTCGGTGTTTCCCACCGGACCGATTGGCTTGCAGTACAACGCGGGCACGGTAAAATTTCGCAAACTCATGATCAGGCCGCTGTAGTCAGGGCGCATGCCGTCGTCAGTCAGTTCTTTTCATTTCGGGAGGACAGCGTGAAACGTATTTTTGCATTGATGTTGTGGGTTGCGACAGCGGCGCTGTGGGGTTGTGCAGGCAATCTCGCGAATTCAGGCTGGATCACGTTGATCGATAACGGCAGTGGCCTCGAAAACTTCGCGCGCGTCGGTGATGCCAATTGGCAGCAGCAGGACGGCGCAGTGATGGCGGACAAAGGCGGCAAAGAGGCGAGCTATCTGGTTTCGCGTCAGAGCTACACCGATTTCGTGATCTACGCCGAGTTCTGGGTCAGCGACGATGCCAACAGTGGCATTTTTGTGCGCCTTTCCGACCGGCAGAAAATCACGGCAACCAACGCCTATGAAGTAAATATTTTTGATAAGCGTCCTGATCCGTCGTATGGCACGGGCGCGATTGTGAACTTCGCCAAAGTTGCCCCCATGCCCAAAGCAGGTGGCAAGTGGAATACGTTTGAAGTGACCGCCAAGGGGCCGCTATTAAGCGTCAAGATGAACGGCGTGGAAACGGCGAAGGTTAGCGACCGGTCATTCTTTCATGGCCCGTTTGCGTTGCAGTACGGTACCGGCGTCGTGAAATTTCGCAACGTTCAGATCAAACCGATATGATTGGTGCTCACGCGGTCAGCGGGTAACCATGGATGAAGGCCATGCACTGGATAGACGTAAACGGCGTGAGCTTGCGCTACGAATGGGATGACGCTCGCACAACATCGCAAGCTGTTGTTTTAATTCATGAAATGGGTGGGTGCCTGGATAGCTGGGACGAGACCATGCCCGCCTTTGCACGCGAGTTCCGTACCTTGCGCTACGATCAGCGCGGATGCGGGCAAAGTGAAAAAGTCAGCGGCACCCTGGCGTTAGACGACATGGTGACCGACATCGCTGCGTTGCTCGATGCCCTGTCAATCAAAGCGCCGGTGCATGTTGTGGGATCGGCGCTGGGGTCGGGCATTGCGGCTGCGTTTGCGGCGCGGCATCCCGAGCGCGTGGCGCGACTGGTGGCGCAAAGCCTGGTTACGCGCGCCAATCCCGCGACGCGGGATCACATGCTGGCCCGCGCTACCGAGGTTGAATGCAAGGGTATGCGGGCGCAGGCGCAGGCGAGTCTGGATCGCTCGTACCCCGAAATGCTACGAACCGGGAGTGCCAATCAACAATCACGCTTTGAGAATTATCGTGCGCGCTGGATCGGCAACGATCCCCACGGCTTCGCAGCCATCAATCGTATGCTGCTCGATATGAATATCGAAGCGGAACTCGCCAATATCACCGCGCCTACGTTATTGATGGGCTGCAAGCAGGATGTATTGCGACCGCCACCACTGGTACAGGCGTTGTCGAAACTGATTGCCAACGTGCGCTATGTGGAAGCCGATTCGGGGCACTTCATGCACGCGCAATCACCGGCATTGTTTACGCAACTGGCGGTGCCGTTTTTGCTGGAGAAATAGCGGCGTAATACGCGCGCAGGCGAGCAAAAATCTCGGTTAGTATCGGTGCCTGCTTAACGGGAGGAGCTATGGCTCAAAAAATGACAGGCGCGCGCCTGTTCGGGCAAATTCTGAAATCGTATGGGGTGTCGCATCTTTTTTTCATGGATGCCGTGCTGCGGCGCGCGCTGGCCGAGATGGAAGATACCGGCATCCATCGCATTCTCGGCCACTCCGAAAAGGCCGTTGCCTACATGGCCGACGGTTATGCGCGCACCTCGGGCAAACCCGGTGTGTGTATGGCGCAATCAGTGGGTGCAGCCAACCTCGCTGCGGCCATGCAAGACCCCTATCTCGGCCACTCGCCGGTGATCGCCATCACTGGCCGCCACGTCAACACCATGCAATATCGCAATGCGTATCAGGAAGTTGATCATCAACCGCTTTTCTCGGCAGTCACCAAGATGCACGCCAAGATCGAGGCGCTGGAGCAAATGCAGCAGGTGATGCGTCAGGCGTTTCGCGAAGCCACCACAGGCACGCCACGCCCGGTGCATCTGGATATGGCAGGTTATGCGGGGGACGCCATCACGCATCTCACGGGCGAGTTCAATGTCCTCGCCGATGAAGCGCACACGCGTTATCCGGCGTTTCGCCCTGCACCGAATTCAACCGCCGTACTGCGCGCGGTTACCGCGATCAAGGCCGCCAGCCGCCCGATCATTATTGCCGACCGTGGCGCTACGATTTCCGATGCCGGTGCGGCGATTGCCAAGCTCGCCGAAAAAATTCAGGCGCCGGTGCTGGCAACACCCGATGCCAAGGCAATCCTGCTGGAAAATCACCCGATGTTTTTTGGCACCATGGGTTTGTATGGTCGCAGCGGTGGCAATCACATCGTCCATGAAGCCGATCTGGTGATTTACTGTGGCAGCAATACCAGCGATCACACCACCGGCAATTACAAAATGCCCAAAGACGGCACGGCAATTATCCAGATTGATATTGATCCGGTAGAGATCGGCCGCAACTACAGCGGCGTGATTGGTGTGCAGGCCGATGTACGCACCGCGGTCGACGCGATTACGGGTTCTGCCGAGCCTGCAAAGCATGACGCGTGGCTGGCACAAGCGCGGGCGCACACCGAGGCATGGCGTATTGAGACCGAGAAGATCCGCTCTTCCGATGCTGTGCCGATGAACCCCGGCCGCCTGTGCAAAGAATTAACCGAGTTGCTGCCCAAAGACGCTATTCTGTTTGCTGACACCGGATTTGCCGCGCTGTGGACGAATACGATGGTGTATTTCAATCACCCCGCACAGCGTTATTTTCGTGCGGCAGGCTCGCTGGGCTGGTCGTTCCCTGCGTCGCTCGGCGGCAAATGTGGCGCGCCAGACAAGCCGGTGGTGTGTTTCACCGGCGACGGCGGATTTTATTACCACTTGCCAGAGCTCGAAACCGCGCGCCGCCGCAAAATCAAAACGGTAACCATCGTCAATAATAACCAGTGCCTCGCGCAGGGCCTGAAGAACCTGGGCATCGCCTACAGCAACACACCGGAACCCAATCGCAAGGACGAGTGCTTTGAATTTCTCGAAACCGATTTTGCGCAGATTGCACGTGCGTTTGGCTGCTTTGGCGTGGTTGTCGAGAAACCGCAGGATTTCAAAAAAGCATTTGAGCAGGCAATGGCTTCGGACTTGCCCGCCGTGATTGACTGTCGCACCGAGTTTGCATCGCAGGCGCCGATGCCGTGGGTGCCTGCTTGACGTGTGACGCGTGAAAAATGTTTGAATCGAGGGGCGTGACTGCGGAGGCGCTATGAAACTGCTGCGTTATTTATTGATGACACTGTTGCTGGCTGCGATTACTGCCAGTGCGGCCTACCCTGATCGCCCCATTCGACTTGTCGTCCCGGTCGCACCCGGCGGCGCGGTCGATGTGGTCGGGCGCATCATGGCGCAGAAACTCGGCGCTGTGCTTGGACAAAACCTGGTAGTGGATAATCGTCCCGGCGCGAATTACATCATCGGCACGGAAGTTGTGTCCAAGGCGCAGGGTGATGGCTACACGCTGCTGACCACGGCGGGCGGCCACACCATCAACCCGGTGGTGTACAAAAAGCTGCCTTACGATACCTTCCGCGACTTCACGCCGGTGAGCCACATCTGCAATTCCAGTGGTCTGGTGATCGTGGTGCATCCGTCCGTGCCAATCACCACACTGCAACAACTGATCGATTTCGCCAAAACCAACCCCGGCAAAATGATTTACGTTTCTGCAGGCTGGGGCAACTCCACGCACATCGCAGGCGAACAGTTTCAGGCGATGGCGGGCGTCAAGCTCACACACGTGCCTTATCGCAGTGCTGGCCCGGCGATCTCCGATTTGATTGGCGGCCAGGTGCCGCTGATGTTCGGCCCCAGCCCAGTGGTGGTGCCGCTGGTGCAGGCGGGGCGCCTGCGCCCACTGGCATTTACTGGCCTGAAGCGCACGCCGCAATTGCCCAGTGTGCCCACCGTGGATGAATCCGGGCTCAAAGGATATGAATCTACCGGCTGGTATGGGCTCTATGGCCCGCGCGGTATGCCGCGCCCCATCGTTGACAAACTCTATGCAGCGGTGCGGCAGATGGTGCAATCGCAGGAGGTGCTGGATCGTTTTACGTCGCTCAACCTCACGGCAGTGGGCAGCACGCCGGAAGAATTTGCGAAATTTCTGAAGGAAGATTACGAGCGCTATGTGATGGTTGCCAAGGCGGCGAATATTCAGCCGCAGTGAGCAACAAAACAGCAAAGAAGCGCGCGCTATTCCTGTATGAGGATATCGCGGCCTGCACCTGTTGAGCGATTGTTCAGGCTGGCCGCAATTCCTCCAAATCCCACCGTGGCCTTACGGTAAAGCCGTACGAGGTCCCGGCCTGAGTGGTTGCCTCCGCAACCAATCGCAACCCACCCGCCAGCGCTATCATCGCGCCGTTGTCGGTACACAATTCAAGCGGTGGGTAAAATACGCGGCAGCCCTGCGCTTCGGCGCGTGCAGTCAGCTGCGTGCGCAGTGCGTGATTCGCCCCCACGCCACCCGCTACAACTAATTGATTTAATGAGGTATTTTTGAGAGCCGTTAAGGCTTTGGCAACCAGCACGTCTACTGCCGCCGCCTGAAATTCTGCCGCGATATCAGCTTTATCGGTATCACTCAGCATTTTGCCGCGTACTGCGGTTAGCACCGCTGTTTTCAGTCCACTGAAGCTGAAATTGAGATCGCCACTGTAAATCATGGGGCGTGGCAGTTTAAGTTTGCCGGGCGTACCCTGCGCGGCCAGGCGCGCGATTTCCGGGCCGCCGGGGTAACCCAGACCCAACAGTTTGGCGGTTTTATCGAAGGCTTCACCGGCGGCATCGTCCACCGTTTCGCCAAGAAATTGATAATCGCCCACGCCGCCAACGCGCATCAGTTGCGTGTGGCCGCCGGAGACGAGCAATGCGACAAACGGAAATGTTGGCGCAGGGTCGGCCAGCAGTGGTGAGAGTAGATGCCCCTCAAGGTGATGAATGCCGAG
>CANKUB010000032.1 GCA_947486575.1 Betaproteobacteria bacterium
CCGCCTGCGCCTGCGTCACGCCTCGATTCAACGCGGCAATCACCCGATTGCGAAGTTCGTCTTGTGCTACCGCCGGTATGTGCTTCATGCTTTGTGTCGTCATGCCCTAACAACGTACTAGGACATGTTTGGTTGACTTGTTAATAACTCCGCGCAAAAGCCCCAATGTGACAAATCGTTGCTCGTGATACTGAAATCGCCGATCCTCGAAAGTTACTGAGGGTTCGTTTTCGATGACCTGCGGCGCATCGACGAAGCTGTAGCCGTGTTTTTTCAGGTTCGCGGCTTGCTTACGAGGATCGCTGGTGTAGCGCATATCACCAGTATATGTATAAATATACCGACATTCAAGCAGCTTCGAACCAAATGAGGTCTAATTCTCGCCACACACTGTCCCTGTTGCAGCTATCATTGCGCCTTTTTCATTAGACGGATGGTTCGCAGGTGATCCAATTCAAGAATCTCACGCTGGCGCGGGGCGCGCGCAAGCTGATTGAAGACGCCAATTTGCAGATTCACGCCGGTATGCGTGTGGGCCTTGTAGGTGCCAACGGTAGTGGCAAGACCAGTTTGTTTGCGTTGTTGCGTGGCGAGCTTCACGCAGACTTGGGCGATTTTGATTTGCCTGCAGCGTGGCGCATTGCTACGGTGGCGCAGGAAACGCCTGCGCTGGAAATGCCAGCAATTGATTATGTGCTGGATGGCGACACGGAATTACGCGAGATTGAGCGCGAGCTGGCTGAGGCCGAGGCGCATCACGAGGGCGGCAATCTGCTCGGCGAATTGCATGGGCGCTTGAATGACATTGGTGGTTACGGCGCGCGTGCGCGTGCCGCTTCGTTGCTGTCGGGGTTGGGGTTTGCATCGGGCGATATCGAACGGCCGGTGGCGGAGTTTTCCGGCGGCTGGCGCATGCGGTTGAATCTGGCGCAGGCGCTGGTGAGCCGTTGCGATTTGATGCTGCTGGACGAGCCGACCAACCATCTGGATCTGGATGCGGTGGTTTGGCTGGAAAAATGGCTTTCAGGTTTTCGCGGCACGCTGGTGATTGTTTCGCATGATCGCGATTTTCTCGATGGTTGTACCACGCACATTGCGCATATCTACACCGAGCGCTTGACGCTGTACACCGGCAATTATTCTTCCTTTGAAACGCAGCGTGCAGCCACGCTGGCGGTGCAGCAGGCAATGTTTGAAAAGCAGCAGCGGCAGATCGCGCATTTGCACAGTTATATTTCGCGCTTTCGTGCGCAGGCGACCAAGGCGCGCCAGGCGCAAAGTCGCCTGAAGGCGCTGGATCGCATGGAGATCATTTCGGCGGCGCATGTTGATACGCCGTTCGATTTTGAATTCATGAAGCCGGAGCGTGCGCCCGATCCGATGCTGACGCTGGAAGACGTGTCCGCAGGTTACGACGGTGTGCCGATTTTAACTAACGTGAAAATGACCATGCGCCCCGGTGCGCGCATCGGTTTGCTTGGTCCGAACGGTGCGGGCAAATCCACGCTGATTAAATTGCTGTCCGGTGAAAGTGAACCACTCGCAGGCAAGCGCATGGAAGCGCGTGGTCTGGCGATTGGCTATTTCGCGCAGCATCAACTGGAGCAATTGCGCCCGGATGAATCGCCGCTGTGGCATATGGTCAACAGAGAGCCGCGCACGCGCGAGCAGGATTTGCGCAATTTCCTCGGCGGTTTTGATTTTCGCGGCAAGATGGTTGAAACGGCAGTAGCGCCATTTTCCGGCGGTGAGAAATCACGGCTGGCGCTTGCGCTGATGATACGCACGCGACCCAACCTGCTGTTGCTGGATGAGCCGACCAATCATCTGGATCTGGAAATGCGTCATGCGCTGAACGTGGCTTTGGCGGAATATGAAGGCAGCTTGGTGCTGGTGTCGCATGATCGTGCATTATTGCGCAGCGTGTGCGATAGCTTTTTGCTGGTGGTTGATGGCAAGGTGACTGAATTCGATGGCGACGTGGATGATTATCTGGAATGGTTAACCGCTCGACGCATCGCGCAAAATAAGCCGGCAGGTGAGCCGAAGGTCATTGAAAAGGAAAAACCCGCGCGGCGTGAAGCGAGTACCGAGGTACCTAAAAAGCCCAAAGGTTTTACCGGTAGTCGCCGCCCGCTGGAAAAAGAAGCCGAAAAACTTGATCGCGATTTGGCAAAATGGAACAACGAAAAACTCGGACTCGATACCCGGCTGGCCGACCCGGCGCTGTATCAAAGCACCAGCACCGCAGATTTGCGCACGATGGCTGCGCGGCAGACTGAGCTTGTGCAGTGGATTGATAAAGCTGAACAGCGCTGGCTGGAGGTGCATGCTGAATTGGACGCCATGAGTGTTTCGTAAAAAAATGCGAACCTTTTAATTTATTCAATAAAAACAAATAGTTACGTATATCAGCATTCGCAGTGCCAACGCCATCGCACAAAAAACTGTATCGGTTAAACTTTGTCCGCTGGCAACCCCGTTACTTTTTTGATCGACAGAAACAGGAGAATTTCACATGGCTTTGATGGATTTCATTAAAGGCGAACTGATTGATGTCATCGAGTGGACGGATGACTCTCGCGACACGTTGTCGTATCGTTTTCCCGACGACGACAAGGCCGTCAAGAATGGCGCGCAACTCATTGTGCGCGAATCGCAGGTGGCGCAGTTTGTGTACGTGGGTGAGTTCGGCGATACCTTCAAGCCAGGCAAACATACGCTCACCACGGAAAATATTCCCGTGCTGACCAAGCTCAAAAGCTGGAAGTATGGTTTTAATTCGCCGTTCAAGGTGGACGTGTATTACGTCACCACGCGTTTGTTCACCGGCAACAAATGGGGTACCGCCAATCCGATCATGCTGCGCGACAAGGATTTCGGCATTGTGCGGCTGCGTGCATTCGGTACATACGATTTCAAAATTGTCGATCCGAAAATTTTCCTGAAGGAAGTGGCGGGCAGTGATTTCCATTTTCACCTCGATGAATTCGCCGATACCATGAGGAGCCGTATGGTCAGCGTGTTCAGCGATGCGATGGCAAGCTCGGGGGTGCCCGCGCTGGATATGGCGACGCGATACACCGAGTTGGGCGATTCCCTGCTGCAACTGATTAATCCGGCGATTGGCCCGAAATACGGCTTGGAACTCACCAGCTTTCTGGTTGAGAACGTCTCGGTGCCGCCGGAAGTTGAGGCTGCCATCGACAAACGTTCGAGCATGGGCGCCATCGGCAATTTGAATGATTACGTGAAATTTCAGATGGCCGAGGGCCTGGCTAAAGGTACCGGCGGCGGCATGGGCGGCACAGCGGCTGAGATGGCGATGGGTTTTTCGATGGCGCAGCAAATGATGAATCAGCCTGGTGGCATGCTCGGCGCGCAAGGCACGCCTGCTGTAGCGCCGGGTGTTGGGGTTGCAGCGGCAGGGCCGGTTTCAGCCGCACCCGCGATGCCTGATCTCATGGGCATACCGGAAGTGGCAAAGCTGCTCGGCGTATCCGAAGCCGATGTACTCGCCACGCTCGAGGCGGGCGATCTCAAAGGCAAGAAAATCGGCTCAACCTATCGCATCACGCGCGCGGCGGTTGATGAGTTTTTGAAGAGCTAAGAGAACTCAGCGATGGCGGAAACGTGGGGCACAACACCCGCAGCGCCGGTGAAAGCAGCGCCGAGTGCAGCAGAGCCAGAAATCAAGGCGCGCGTTAAGCATACGTGCCCTGCGTGTGGCGGCGAGGCGGTGTGGAATCCCGCTAAGCAGGTGCTGGCCTGTGGCTTTTGCGGCACGGTGGTGCCGGGCACGCTTGACGATGCCGCTGCGGGCAAAATTGTCGAACACGATCTGGCGACGGCGCTGCGCGGCATTCCCGACGACAAGCGCGGTTGGGGCGTACAAAAACAATCGGTGAAATGCCAGAGTTGTCACGCCATATCGGTGTTTGATTCTGCACGGCAATCGCAGGGCTGCGGTTTTTGCGGTGCGACGCAGTTGGTGCCGTACGAGGAGGTAAAAGAAGCGTTCTCGCCCGAAAGCCTGCTGCCGATGAAAATCGCCGCTACCAAAGCGCGCGAGTTAATCAAAACCTGGTACGGCTCGCGCTGGTTCGCGCCGAACAAACTAAAGAAGGCTGCGCTCACTGATACGGTAAAAGGTTTATACATTCCGTATTGGACGTTCGACGCACAAGCCAACGCTGATTGGGAAGCCGAAGCGGGCTACCATTATTACGAGACCGAGGAATATACTGATAATTCAGGCAATCGCCAAACGCGGCAGATACAGCGCACGCGCTGGGAGTACGCGAGTGGCAGTATCGATCATTTTTTCGATGACGAGTTGGTGCCTGCGTCACTCGGTGTGCAGGCGAATCATCTGCGCGCGGTAGAGCCTTTTCCAACGGCGGAGTTGGCGCCATACGATCCAGCGTATTTGTCGGGCTGGGTGGTTGAGCGTTATCAGATTGATCTCTTGGCGGCCGCGCAAAAATCGCGCGAGGGCATGGAAAAGCAGGTGCAGTCGATGTGCGATTCAGCAGTGCCCGGCGACACGCATCGCAACCTCAACGTGCGCACCGCCTACAGCGGGCAAACGTTTAAACACATCCTGGCACCCTTGTGGATGCTGCAATACCGCTATGGCGCGGAAAATTTTCAGGTGGTGATGAACGGCTACACCGGAAAAATTTCTGGTGATTATCCGAAGAGCTGGGTGAAAATAATGTTTACCGCGCTGGCGGCGATTATTGTGCTGATGATTTTGTTTAGCGCAATGAGCGGTGGTAGATAGTTGTTTAAAAACAATGAGTTAAATTACTTTTCTACTGGCAGTACTGTGTAGCCCGGAAGAAGCGCCGCGTATTCCGGGATCGGACGCACCCAATCGGAATGCCGTGTCATTACCACCCCGGAATACGCTACGCTACTTCCGGACTACGACTATTGCCGTTACGGTAACACCGGCGGCAATAGCGGTGCCAGCTTCGCACGCTCTGCCGTGGCAGCACCATTCAGTGCAAACCCAAGTAGCTTGCCCGATGCATCGACAAACAGTGATTTAACGCCTGCGGCTGTGGCTTCAACCTGCCATTCACCGGCAGCGCCAGGTGCAGGCGGCGATACTATCGTCGGGCATGCGGGGGTTTTGACCATGACAGGCATCGCCGGAAAACTGACCAGTGTGGGCTTGCCGCCCAGCGTTGCGCCCAGCGCACGCGCGGCATGCATGATCGGCATCACGTATGGCATGACGAGATTTTCGATTTCCATGCAGTCACCCAGCGCATAAATATCGGCGTCGCTGGTTTGCAGATTGCGGTTGACTACAATGCCGCGATTGACTTTCAACCCCGCCGCCTGCGCGAGTGCAGTTCGTGGCTTTAGACCGACCGCAGATAGCACGATGTCAGCGCTGATTGCAGTGCCGTTCTCCAGCGTGACTTTTAGACCGGCGCCATCGCGATCCACGGATCTCGTGCCCGTGCCAAAGTGCCACACCACGCCCAGCGCCTTGAGCTTTTCGCGCACCATTTCTCCACCCTGCGGCGGCAACAAACGGCCCAGTGGCTGACTGGCAATATCGATGACTTCGGCATGGTGTCCGCCTACAACGAGGTCGTTGGCAAATTCGCTGCCGATCAAACCTGCGCCGATGATGACTACGCGCTTTTTTCCATCCAGCAGATTGTGAAATCGCCCGTAGTCATCCAGATCATTGACCGTGATGATTGAGTCTGCCGCGTCGCCCGCGATGGGCAAACGAATCTGATCCGCGCCTAGCGCCAGCACCAGCTTTGAGTAAGCCAGTGTTTCATGGTCAATGCTGATCGTATGCGCCGCCGCGTTGATCGCCGTTACGCGGGTTTTGGCGCGTACGGTGGCGTTGACTTGCGTAGCCATTTGCTCTGGAGAATTCAGCGCAATCGCAGACGGTGGCTTTTTGCCCGCCAAAGCATTCGACAGCATGGGCTTGGAGTAAAAACTGCCGCTGTCGGCGGTGATGATAGTGAGCGGCGTTTCCTTGTCGAGCTTGCGCAGTTCTTTGGCGACGTTGTAACCGGCGAGGCCGCTGCCGAGAATAATGATGGGATGCATGAGAAGTGGGTTTTCGTGAAATGAGTCAGGCGGGCATGGTATCAAACCGCGTCCGCGATACAAAGTCGGCACCGCCAAAGGACGGTGCCGGTTTTTTCCTTCGAGGCCTCGCGGCTTGGATCACGCCAGATCGAAGCGATCCAGGTTCATCACCTTGCTCCACGCCGCCACGAAGTCACGGACAAACTTGTGCTGCGCGTCACTGGCCGCATAAACCTCGGCCAGTGCCCGCAGTTGGGCGTTGGAACCTAACACGAGATCGGTGCCAGTGCCCGTCCACTTCAGCGCGCCGGTAGCCCGATCCCGACCCTCCAGCACCCCCTCGGTGGCGGATTTCTGCCATTTAGTGCGCATGTCAAGCAGGTTGACGAAGAAGTCATTGGTCAGCGTTTCGGGCCGCTGCGTGAACACGCCGTGCTGGGCCTGGCCGACGTTGGCATTCAGCACCCGCAGTCCGCCGATCAGTACCGTCATCTCGGGTGCGGTCAGCTTCAGCAGTTGCGCCTTGTCCACCATCAATTCCGCCGCCATACCTTCCAGTCCCTTGCGGGCGTAGTTGCGGAAGCCGTCTGCCACTGGCTCCAGCACGGCGAACGATTCCACGTCGGTTTGTTCCTGAGAGGCATCCGTGCGGCCTGGTGCGAAGGGCACCTTGACGTCAACGCCAGCCTTTTTCGCAGCGGCTTCGACAGCTGCACAGCCACCCAGCACGATCAGGTCGGCGAGAGAAACTTTTCTGCCGCCAGAGGCCGAGCTGTTGAACTCTTTCTGCATTGCTTCCAGCTTGGCCAGTACCGTGGCCAGTACCGACGGCTGGTTTACCTCCCAATCCTTCTGCGGTGCCAAACGGATACGCGCACCGTTGGCGCCGCCGCGCTTGTCGCTGCCACGGAAGGTCGCGGCCGATGCCCAGGCCGTGGTCGCCAGTTGCGAGATCGACAGCCCGGAAGAGAGGATTTTGCCCTTGAGTGACGCAATGTCGTTGCTGTCGATCAGCGGGTGATCGACAGCCGGAACCGGGTCCTGCCAGATCAGTACTTCCTGAGGCACCAGCGAGCCGAGGTAGCGGGCACGCGGGCCCATGTCGCGATGAGTGAGTTTGTACCAGGCGCGGGCGAAGGCATCCGCGAACGCCTTCGGGTCCTGATGGAAACGGCGGGAGATCTTTTCATAGGCCGGGTCCATGCGCAGGGACAGGTCGGCCGTGGTCATCATCGGCGGGCTTTTCTTCGACGGGTCGTGTGCGTCCAGGATCATGTGCTCCGGCTTGACGTTTTTGGGCACCCACTGGTGGGCACCGGCGGGACTTTTGGTCAGTTCCCATTCGTAGCCGAACAGCATGTCAAAGTAGCCGTTGTCCCACTTCGTCGGATTCGGCTTCCAGGCGCCTTCAATGCCGCTGGTGGTCGCGTGCACGCCCTTGCCGGTGCCGAAACTATTGTTCCAGCCGAAGCCTTGCTCCTCAATCGTTGCGCCTTCTGGTTCGGGCCCCATCAGTTTGGGGTCACCCGCGCCGTGGGCTTTGCCGAACGTATGGCCACCGGCCACCAGCGCCACGGTTTCTTCGTCGTTCATGGCCATGCGCGCGAAGGTTTCGCGCACATCGCGGCCCGACCCCACCGGGTCGGGATTGCCGTTGGGGCCTTCCGGGTTCACGTAGATCAGGCCCATCTGTACGGCGGCGAGCGGATTTTCCAGATTGCGGTCGCCGGAGTAGCGCTTGTCACCCAGCCAGGTGTTTTCAGAACCCCAGTATACGTCCTCTTCCGGCTCCCAGATATCCACGCGTCCACCGGCGTAACCGAAGGTCTTGAAGCCCATCGATTCCAGCGCGACGTTACCGGCGAGGACAATCAAGTCAGCCCAGGAAATTTTGCGGCCATACTTCTGTTTGATCGGCCACAGCAGGCGGCGTGCCTTGTCGAGATTGCCGTTGTCGGGCCAACTGTTGAGTGGGGCAAAACGCTGGTTGCCGGTGCCCGCACCACCGCGACCGTCGTGGATGCGGTAGGTGCCGGCGCTATGCCACGCCATGCGGATCATCAGGCCGCCGTAATGTCCCCAGTCGGCGGGCCACCATTCCTGCGAATCGACCATCAGCGCTTCGAGGTCTTGCACCACGGCGTTGAGGTCGAGGGTCTTGAATTCTGCCGCGTAATTGAAATCCTTGCCCAAAGGATCAGATTTTTCAGAGTGTTGGTGCAGGATGTTCAGCCTGAGCCGATTGGGCCACCAGTCGGCGTTGGTTTGGGCGCCGCCGCGTACGGCGGGATTAACAGCTGTGCCCGAAAACGGGCATTTTGCTTCGCTTGACATGATTTGCTCCTCAGTTCGTTTGTAATAGACTGTTTAGTGAGAACATTCAATTCAGATGTGTGTGGTGCACAACGCGAAGAGCCTTCCTGCTGATCGCGGGAAGGCCCTTCGCTCTATGCGGCCAGTAACACCATTTCGAAATCTTCTTTTGCGATGCCGCACTCGGGGCAGGCCCAGTCTGCGGGAACGTCTGCCCAGCGCGTTCCGACCGGGATGCCGTGTTCCGGATCGCCCGTGGATTCGTCATACACATAGCCACATACGATGCATTGCCATTTATTCATGTTCGTCTCCGATGGATTTTTGTTAAGCCTGAATACTTGCGAGTGCTGCTCTGTAGTGATTCGCGTGTCGCTCTTCCACCTTGGCCAGTGCCGCGAAGCGTTTGGCCGCCTTGGCCAGCGTTTGCTGGAATCGCGCGGCATGTTCTTTGGATTCTGCGATCTGCTCGTCCAATTCCTTGGCTGCGGCGGTGTTGCCTTCCTGCTCAGCCAGATGACGGAAGCTCGGATACATTTCGGTGTATTCGTAGGTTTCGCCCGCTATCGCCAGTTTGAGTGCTTTGGCCGGAGTGAGTTCCGCAGGCGGGTAAAGCAGATCGAGGTGACCAAACGCATGCTGCACTTCCTGGTCGGCGGTGTCTTCAAACACCTTCGCCGTGGCTTCGTCACCCTGCGCGCGGGCGATTTTGGCGAAATAACGATATTTGATGTGCGCCATCGATTCGCCGGCGAAAGCGGATTCGAGGTTCTTGATGGTGATGCTGGTGATCGATTCGGGTTTCATCGTGCGTCTCCTGAGTGATTAAGGTTCGCGTGTGGTTCACGCTTGGGACGCATTTTGATGATGCGCATTCTATCAATCCAATTGATTGTGATTATTTTATTAATAGTTATGGGCTATGATGCTGTACATACGTGCCCGGATTGATAGCAATCCCGTCATTGTTGTAGAGGCGGTATCTGCGGGCGAAAATACTCGGCAAATGCGGCTAAATTAAAGCGCCCTGTGCACGGCGTATTCACGGAATTGAAGCTGAGCGAATGCATTCGGTTGACTCTTAAGGAATTAAAAAATGTTTAAAAACAATTAGTTATAACCTTTTTCTGTGCCCTGGGCGTTGGCGGCAATGGTAAGAAATTAATCGCGTGTTCGGGTCACGCGCTCAGAGATTTTGGTGCGAGTTGCACCCCATAACGGATCGCGTTATGCTAACGCATGATCATCGGATTCAAATCCAGAGAAACTGAAAAAATCTGGCAGGGTGACGTGTCGCGCAAGCTGCCTCGTGATATTCAGCAAATTGCTTTGCGAAAATTGTTCATGCTGGATAAAGTGCAAACACTGAAAGAACTTCGGATTCCGCCAGCGAATCGGCTTGAGGCGCTGAAGCATGATCGTGTTGGGCAACACAGCATTCGCATCAATGACCAGTGGCGAATCTGTTTTGTATGGACGACAACCGGCCCCGATGCTGTCGAGATTGTTGACTACCATTAAGGAAATAAAAATGGATAAATTACAGAACATTCACCCGGGCGAAATACTTTTCGAAGAGTTTCTGCTCCCCATGCAGATCAGCCAGACCAAGCTGGCCCATTCGATTGGCGTACCACCCCGGCGCATCAACGAGATCGTGCTGGGCAAGCGCGGCATCACGGCGGATACCGCGTTGCGCCTTGCCAAAGTATTTGGAAACTCAGTGCAATTCTGGATGGGATTGCAGGACGAATACGAATTACGCGAGGCACGTAACGCGATCAAGGATCAACTGGAGCAGATGATGCCGATTGCGGCTTAGTCCTTTCTAGACGTAATCGACTCCGTTACTTATCGTTATTGGTAGCTCCATATCAAAGTTGGACATCAAATGATCGCTCGCCGTAAGTCCAGAAAATTCAAACTCGTCGAAATCGAAGAATTTGATGCGAGGTGCGGCTACACCCGATGTCCTCTTCCAGGAGTGTCCGCGTACTTTACACGGCGGCACCCGAGCGCACACGCTAATTTCTGGCGGGATCGAACAGGAAGGCTAGTTGTACGCTTTTCTTGCGAGAGTTACGTCTTTCATTTTGAGGCGTCGCGCGCTCCGGGCAAACTAATCCTCGATGATGATTTACACGAGTTCGGAGAATTTGTTGCGGGGATGCTTTTCGAATGGGTTGACGAAGGGCTTGATGATTTGCCCAGTTCCTACCATTACTAACTAACTGAAAAGGACGCGCCATGGCATACGACGTAACATTCACTATTCCTACGAGACCGGTTGGGAAAGCAGATATCTCGTTTGTTGTAAAGACACCGGATGGAGTCCTGGGCACTCTGAAGGTCTCCAAGGGAGCTCTCGTTTGGTTCCCAAAGAAAACGAACTATGGGCACAAGGTGCCCTGGCAAAAGTTTCACGAGATTGCGACGAAGCAATTTCCACATAGCGAATATCGATCCGGGTCGTGAAGCCGAACTTGGGGTGGGGGCGAGCGAATGAGCCATCAGCGTTGTTCGAAATAAACAGCCCGCATACGGCGCAATGCGCGTCGCTTATTGACGCCCTTCGTGGTCTCGGAGCTGCCGTTCGTGTAATTCGGCAATGAGTTAATATTGTGAGTTCGCAAGCCTACCGATAGACGTGCCTGCCATTGGTATCGCATCTCTCACCAATTCAGCGCCTTACTTGATTTTCAAGTCCTGCACAAACTTGGCCTTCTGCACGCACGCCCCCATGAGAAAACCCAGATCGGTACCGGTAGAAACATAACGCGCGCCCATTTTCACGTATTCGGCGACGAGGTCAGGGCGGTTGGCGAGGCCGCCGACGCCGACGTGTTTGCCGTGTTTGCGGCAGGCAGCGATGGTGCGCTCGTAGGCGGCGCGCACGCGCGGGTCATCAAATTGGCCGGGGATGCCCATCTCGGCGGTGAGGTCGCTGGTGCCGATCATCATCATGTCCATGCCCTCGACGGCGGCGATTTCTTCTACGTGTTCCAGCGCTTCTACGGTTTCCATCATCACCATCACCGTTGTTGCATCATTCAGCGCGGGATCGACTTGTGACGCCGGGAAGGTGCGAAATTGCAGGTGTGGCAGTTGTCCAGCCGCACCACGTTCGCCCAGCGGCGGAAACTTGGCTGCCCTGACCACGCGGCGCGCGTCATCGGCCGAGCGCACGTGCGGCGCGATAATGCCCAGCGCACCGCCGTTGAGCGCGCCAGCTACGTTCTCCGGCGCGGTGTTGGGTATGCGTATAAAAGGCGTCACCCCGGCGGCAAGCGCTGCCTGGCAGATGATGCCGGTGGTGTCCCACGAAAAACCGTTGTGCTCGACATCGATATAGATCGTGTCAAAGCCCGCAGTCGCCGCCATTCGTGCGATCTCTGGGGTGCGTATCAGGCGCACGGTCATCGAGGAGACAACTTCATCGCGTGCGAGTTTTTCCTTGACGTTGTTACGCAGAATGTCTTTGATCTGAACGGTCATGCGGTTCTCCTTTGGGGGTAATTTGTAAGTTATTGTTTTTTTAACGTAATTTTTGTGCATTAGTGTTAGATGGGCTTTTCGGTCGGCAGCATTTTTACCCCGGGCAGCTTGCAGGCGAGCAGCGCCTCGCGCACGGCTTGCACGGCGCGCGGGCGCGGAAAGCTCCGGCGCCACGCCAGCGCGATACGGCGTAACGGTTCCGGCGGTGAAAAAGATTTCATGGCGGTGAGTTTGGTATCTGCGGTACGCGATTCTGCGGCCGTGGACGGCAGCACGGTCATGCCCACGCCGGAGGCAACCATCTGGCGGATGGTTTCCAGCGAGCTGCCTTCGAGGCTTTGCTGCAGCCCGGCATTGGCCGCACGCTTGGATTGTTGCGCGCCCGCGCAGGTTTGCAGCACCTGATCGCGAAAGCAATTGCCGGTGGACAACAGCAGCAGCGTTTCATTGCACAAATCGGCGGCAGCGATGCGCGCGCTTTTTGACCAGGCGTGATGGGCTGGCATGACCACGCGAAACGGTTCGTCGTAGACCGCCTGGGTCACGATGCCCGGCACGCTGAACGGCTCTGAAAGCAGTATCAGATCGATGTCGCCGTTCTTCAGCATTTCGCCGAGCCGGGCGGTGTAGTTCTCCTGAATCAGCAACGGCATTTTCGGTGCGCGCTTGTTGAGCAGCGGTATCAGTTGGGGTGTGACGTAGGGGCCGACGGTGTAGATCGCACCAAAGCGCAGCGGCCCGGCCAATTCGTCCTTGCCTGCGGCAGCGATGTGCTTGATGGCTGAGGCTTCTTCGAGCACGCGCTGCGCCTGTTCGATGACACGGTTGCCGGTATCCGTTACGCGCACTTCGTTGGCACTGCGTTCAAACAGCGCCACGCCGAGTTCGTCTTCCAGCTTTTTGATGGCGACGGATAATGTGGGCTGACTGACAAAGCATTTTTCGGCGGCGCGGCCGAAGTGCTTTTCACGGGCGACGGCGACGATGTAGCGCAGTTCGGTGAGGGTCATGAGTGCGCGCTGCCTGGTATAGCCCAAGCCTCTTCTTTCGACACGCCCGGCGGGGGTGTAAACAATATCTGCGAGGTGCCGGCGACTTGCTCACGTCCGCCCCAGTAATCCACCCATTTGCGCTGATCGGCCTTGGCGCGGGCATCAACGGCTTCCGGGTCGCAGATGGCGCGCAACTTTTGTTCCAGCACCTGCGCGATGGCTGGCGAGGCGGCTGCCACATCCTGCAATTCCTCGGGGTCGTGCGCGAGATCGAACAGTTGCGATGGCATGCCAACATGGTAGATCAGTTTCCTATCGCCGTCCCGCAGCACATACGCAGCAGCCTTCGAGGCTTGTGCGTGGTATTCGGCAAAGCCGAGACGGTCACTGTCGTTGCCACCCAGGGCTGGCCACAGCGACACGCCACGCAAGTCCGCGTCTTTGGCGGAAAGCCGGGCGCCTGCGCCTTCGATGAGGGTGGGGAACAAATCCACATGCGAGACGATCTGTCGCGACACTTTGCCGCTGGGAATACCGGAGCCTGAAATTAACAGCGGTACGCCAATGCCACCTTCGTACAGATTCTTTTTGCCAAACAGGCCTTGTGCACCAAACAGCTCGCCGTGATCGCTGGTGTAAGCGATGCGTGTGTTGGCCAACAGTCCCAGTTCTTCGGCGGCCTTCATTACTGCGCCTACTTGTTCATCCATGTGTGTGATCAGACCGAAGTAACCCGCGGCCACGCGGCGCAACGCGGCCTCATCGGTCATGTCGAGCATGCCGTCCATGTGCCGCAGGTAGGCCGTTGCCGGATGCTCATTGCGTTCGCCGGGGCGAAAGCCAGCCGGCAGCGGCATGTCTTTCTCAGGATACAAATCGTAAAGCCGCTGCGGCACGGTGAACGGCGGGTGCGGGCTGATGTAGGACACATACAGTACCCACGGCTTGCGGTTGCCCTTGACGTGCCGCTTCAGCCAGGCGATGGATTTTTCGGTGATGCGCCGGTCGTATTCCTGATAATGCGTTTCCCCCACGCCGGAGCGATTCATGTATAGCTGCCAGAAGCTGCCGTCGTCCTTGGGTGTTTCGGCGTCGTAGCCGCGCAGCAGATTCTTGATCGCGCCTTTGCCATCATGCAAATGCATGGGCTCGATTTCTTCATTGAATCCGTTGTCGTCTTTTTCAGAGCGGTAATGCAGCTTGCCCACCGCTACTACGGTATGCCCCTGTTCGCGCAGGCGGTGATGCCAGGAGGGTACGCTGCCGTCGTAGGCGATGGCGTTGTCCCAGAAGCCGGTTTGATGCGGATAGCGGCCGGTGGCAATGGCGGCGCGCGCCGGGCAGCACAGGGCGCTGGTGCTATACGAATTCTCAAAGCGAACGCCGGAGGCGGCGATACGGTCGATGTTGGGCGTCTTCACGTACGCATGGCCGTAGCAGCCGGTGACTGCGCGGTTATGGTTGTCGGACTGGAAAAAAATCAGGTTAGCGGGTTGGGTCATGGCATTCAATCGAGAATGATGTTCGCCTGTTTGCCGATATGTGCGATGCGTTTGCGCTCGGCTTTCATGTACGCGGAGAATTCCGCAGGGGATTCGGGTTGCGCAGTAGTGCCTTGGCGCGCGAGCAGGCCGGCGACTTCGGGCGACTTGAGCGCGGTGATGATTTCGCCGTGCAGTCGCGTGCTGATGGCTGCAGGTGCGCCTGCGGGTAGCACGATGCCCCACCATTGTGTGATTTCGTAGCCGGGCACCACATCAGCAAACACCGGCAGATCGGGCAGCAGCGGATCACGCTTGGCACCGGTGGTGGCGAGCAGTTTGATACGGCCGCTTTTCGCCTGCGGCAGTGCGATCAACGGTGAGGTAATGATGAATTGCAATTGGCCCGCCATGATATCCACCAGCGCCTGCGCCGAGCCTTTGTAAGGCACATGCACGGTATTCACACCGGCCAGCACATTAAACATTGCGCCCGCCAGATGCGCAGGCGAGCCGTTGCCCGCCGAGCCGAAATTCAATTGGCCGGGGCGCGCCTTGGCGAGTTTGACGAAATCAGCGGCGGTATCCACGCCAAGGGCCGCACCCACGGTGACAATGTTGGCCACAGACGCCATGCGCGACAGCGCGATGAAATCGCGATCGGGATCGTAGCCGAGCTTGGGCTTTAACGCGGGCAGGCCGGAGAGCAGCGTCGAGGTTGCCGCGAGCAAGGTGTAACCATCCGGTGCGGCGGTGCGAGCTGCTTCAAGGCCGATCAAGCCGCTGGCACCCGCACGCGCATCCACCACGAATGACTGGCCCATCTGCTGCGAGAGTTTGTTACCAACGATGCGCGCGAGTAATTCTTGCGAACTGCCTGACGGGCCAGGTACGATGAAGCGCACCGGGCGTGAGGGGTACGGCTGCGCGCGTGCAACAGCAGTGCTGAGTATGAGTGCTGCAGTTAGCGTATAAAAACTGTTTAAAAACAAATGGTTATACATGTTCAATGAAAGGCCGCCTTGACCCCGGGCGGGGGTGAATAACGGAAAGTGCCTTTGCCGAGTATGGCATCCTTGCCACCGTTTTTTTCGATAGCCGCAGCCTGATCGGATTTCGCGTTGTGATTGGCGGCATCGGGATCGACGACCGTGCGCAGCGTGGCTTCACACCCGGCGATCACGCTGGCGTATTGCGCATCGCGGCCAAGATCCTTGCGTTCATGCGGATCGGCTTGCAGGTCGAACAACATCGGCGGCAGGCCCACGTAATGCACGTATTTGTATTTTTTATTTTCGCCACAGCGAATCATGGAAGTGCCAGTGATTGAGGCGGCGGCGTGATACTCCGACAAAATCGTACGTTGTGGCACCAGGCCATTGGCGATGTCGATCAACGACACGCCGGGCAGCGTGGTGTCGGCCGCATCGAGCGCTGCGCCCACACTTTGCACATAGGTGGGGAACGCATCAATCAACGTCACCGGTGTATCGCAAACTTTCCCACGCGGAATATCCGGGCCAGCCGCAATCATCGGAATGCCAGCGGATTCCTCATACATGGTTGACTTGCCCCACATGCCGCGTGTGCCGAGGTTGTCACCGTGGTCGGAGGTGTAAACAATACGGGTGTTGTCGAGCATGCCGAGCGATTCGAGCGCCTGGAGAATTTTGCCGACGTTGTGATCCATAAACGTGGTGAGGCCAAAATACGCGGCAATTGCACGCCGTACCATGGGTTCATCGAATGGATCGTCGTAACACATGCTCTTGCGCATGGCGTCGGTAAACGGATGACGCGGACGCTGATCTTGCGCATACATATCGGGGAAGGGCACTCTATCCACCGGATATAAATCGTAGAATTCCTGCGGTGCTATCAGCGGAAAATGCGGTGCGACAAAGCCCACGTACATGGCCCAGGGTTTAGTTTTGTGCTTTGGGGCTTGGTGAGTCAGCCACTTCACGGTTTCATCGACAATCGAACGATCGTAACGTGTGTAATCCGATTCGCCTGGCCCGGCTTCCGGCCCAAGGTTAGCGGCACCTTTGCGGCGCGGCAGTTCGTCGCGGATCAAGCCGAGTAGATCGCCAGTGCCGTTGACGATGTGCATCGGCAGAATTTCTTCGTTGAAACCATTGCGATTAACGTCATCGCCACTGGCGTAATGCAGTTTTCCGATGGATACCACGTGGTGCCCTTGCGCCATCAGGCGGTGACCCCACGACGGCACTTTGCCATCATAAGCAATCGCGTTGTCCCAGCAGCGATGCTCATGCACATAGCGCCCAGTGGCGAATGACGCGCGCGCAGGCACGCAGATCGGGCAGTTGGTATACGCGTTGCTAAAGCGCGTGCCGCGCGCGGCGAGTGCATCGAGGTTCGGCGTCTTGATCATCGGGTGACCATTGCAGCCGAGTACGCGCTTGTTGTGTTCGTCGGAGAGGATGAAAATCGTATTGGTGGGTTTCATAGTGATTTATCGTAACTATTTGTTTTTATTTATATTTTTTAGCCCACAGATCCGAAATATCAACGCCCTTGTCGATATCCGCTTTGCGTTTGGTATCGCCCGCATCAATCTTTTGCGATAGCTCAAGCACCGCTGCAATTTTGTCCTGCGGAATAATTGCAATGCCCGCTTCATCCGCACAAACCAGATCACCGGGTTTGCACGGCACGCCACGTATCTCCACCGTGCCGTTGACTTCAACTGTTTGCATGCGCCACTTGCCGGTGATCGGGGTAAAACCGCGACACCACACCGGCCAATCCATTTCGCGATATCCGTCAGGATCACGCACGGTGGCATCGACAATCGCGCCAATGAAACCCTGCCGCTTGGCAATCGACGCCGATTGTCCGCCCATATTGGAGCAACCCATCACGCCTTGTATCACCAGCACGTCACCGGGCTCGGCGAGATTGTGCGCCTCGGTTTCACCTTGCGTGTTGATTTTTTCCTGCGCGGCTTTGTGAATTTGCACATCGCGCGCGATGTTGCGCAAGGTCATGGCAGGGCCGACGATGCGTTTACTAAAATATACCGGCGGCAATTGGTACGCGGGTATCACTGCGACAATGCCGAGTTCGTCGCAGGCATCCGACAACGTGCCGGTCAGATCAACCAGCGCCATGAACGCATCGATAGCGGTTTTGGCAGGGCGCGGAATATCGAGCATGCGTATGCTATCGCGCGGCATGCGACCGAGGGTGGTCTTGGTTGTTGGGGGCATATGAGTTCCAGTCAAGGGGAAGATTCGAATCCCCATTCTAGGGATGGTGGGCTTATTGCGTCAATGCGGGCAATCGGCTATCGTGCGACATCACTTTTCACAGCTATTTACAGGTAATTTTTCATGGCATCCCCAAAACGTGGCATGCGCAAGGGCCTTACGGCTTACGGCGACGAAGAATTTTCTCTTTTCCTGCGGAAAGCCTTTGTTAAAGCAATGGGCTATACCGACGACGCACTGGATCGCCCCATCGTAGGCATCACCAATACCTTCAGCGGTTTTAATGCCTGTCATCGCAATGTGCCTGAATTGATCGAGGCGGTAAAGCGCGGCGTGATGCTGGCGGGCGGATTGCCGGTGGAATTTCCGGTGATCACGCTGCACGAATCATTCGCGTACCCGACCAGCATGTATTTGCGCAACCTGATGTCGATTGATACCGAAGAAATGATCAAAGGTCAGCCGGTTGATTCGGTGGTGCTGATCGGCGGTTGCGACAAAACCGTGCCGGCGCTGCTGATGGGTGCGGCGAGCGCGAATGTGCCCGCCATCATGCTCGTTACCGGGCCGATGATTACCGGTGACCACAAAGGCGAACGCCTGGGTGCCTGCACCGACTGCCGACGCTTCTGGGGCAAATTTCGCGCGGGCGAAATCTCCGAGCAGGAAATTGGCGAGATCAACAATAAACTCGCGCCGTCCGCAGGCACCTGCATGGTAATGGGCACGGCGAGTACCATGGCGCTGGTTACCGAAGCCATGGGCATGATGCTGCCCGGCGGCGCATGCACACCAGCGGTGATGGCTGACCGGTTGCGTCACGCCGAAGCCAGCGGCGCGCGCGCGGTAGCAATGGCCAAAGAAAAACTCACACCCGATAAAATCATGACACCCGAAGCGTTCGAGAATGCGCTGCGGGTGTTGCTGGCGGTGGGCGGTTCAACCAACGCGATTGTGCATCTCACCGCAATGGCTGGGCGTCTGGGGATACAGATTGACCTTGATACCTTCGACAAAATGGGGCGCGAAACGCCGGTGCTGGTTGATCTCAAACCGACGGGTCAGCATTACATGGAGGATCTGGAAAAGGCGGGCGGATTGGTTGTGGTGCTGCGCGAGATACGCAAATTGTTGAATCTCGATGCGCTGACCGTCACTGGCGATACGCTCGGCGAAAACATCAAAGCCGCAGCGCCTGCGTGGAAGCAGGATGTGGTTAGGCCGTTTAATGATCCGATATTCAAGGGCGGCAGTATCGCCGTGCTGCGCGGCAATCTTGCGCCCGAAGGCGCGATCATCAAGCAGGCAGCGGCAACCCCGAAGCTGATGCAGCACACGGGCCGTGCAGTGGTGTTTGAATCACTTGAAGATTTGGCCAATCGCATTGATGATCCGAAACTCGATGTAAAAGAAGACGACATTCTGGTGATGCAAAATGCGGGGCCGAAAGGCGCGCCTGGCATGCCGGAAGCGGGTTACTTGCCGATACCGAAAAAGCTCGCACAAAAAGGCGTGAAGGATATGATTCGGATTTCGGACGCACGCATGAGCGGTACCGCGTTTGGTGCGATTGTGTTGCACGTCACGCCTGAAGCAGCGCTCGGCGGGCCGCTGGCACTGGTTAAAACCGGCGACAAAATCAAGCTGGATGTGCCCGCGCGTAAAATCGAATTGCTGGTGTCCGACGAAGAACTCGAAGCGCGTCGCAAGCTGTGGAAAAAGCCGCGCGCGCACAAGGACGACAGCCGCGGCTATCGCAAATTGTTCCTGAACGAGGTAACGCAGGCAGACCGCGGTTGCGATTTTGAGTTTCTGGCACCGCCACTGACGGTGAAGGTGCCGCGCGTCACACGCTAATTAGCTAACTTATTGTTTTTAAATGAAAAAAAATAAAACGACTTCCAGAAATAAAAAGCACGTCAAAGCCAAGGTGTCTCCCCGGCGATTTGTGGTGCGCAAATCAGGTATACACGGCCGCGGCGTGTTTGCGCTGGTGGATATACCCAGGGGCACTCGATTGATCGAGTATCTCGGCGAGCGTATGTCGCACAAAGAAGCCGACCGTCGCTATGGCGATTTGCACGATGGCAGTGCGCACACCATGTTGTTCGCCGCCACTGACGAAGTTGTTATCGATGCCACGCAGTGGGGCAGTTCCGCGCGCTGGATCAATCATTCGTGTGGACCGAATTGCGAAGCGATTGAAGAAGAGGGGCGCGTTTTTATAGAGACCAAACGCGCTATACGCGCAGGCGATGAACTCGGCTACGATTATGAGTTGATCGTCGAAGGTCGCCAGACAGAGAAGCTTAAACGCGAGCACGCCTGTTGCTGTGGCGCGAAGAAATGTCGCGGGACGATGCTGGGGAAAAAGCGCTGAAATCATTTGCCACAGATGAACACAGATTAACTTCAACACCGCAATCGGGTTTTAATCTGTGTTTATCTGTGTAAATCTGTGGCAAAAAAGTTTTTGATGTTGCTGCAGGGTGCAGCACGTATATTCTACGCACGGCAGTTTTCAGCCTTCCCGATTGCGCATCCAGTCCGCTGTTTTGAATAGCTGCTCCAGCAGCCACACGCGCAGTTTTTCATCCTCGATCACCGCTTCGGTGGCTTGCGTCATGCACGCCATCCAAGCGTCGCGTTCAGCCACGCCGATGGCGAACGGCAGATGTCGTGCGCGCAGCATGGGGTGCCCGAATTTATCAGTGTAAAGTTGCGGGCCGCCGAGCCACCCGGATAAAAACATATAGAGCTTGTCGCGCGAGCCGCTTAAATCGGCGGGGTGCAGTTTGCGAATAACGTAGAAATCCGGCTCGCGGTCCATCAGGTCGTAAAAGCCGTCGATCAGGGCGCGCACTTTTGTGTCGCCGCCGATCATTTGATACGGGGTGACGTCAGGGCTGGGATTCACAGCGCAAAATCAGGCCGCCGCGCGTGAAGCACGCTTGCGCTCGTGTTCCACCAAAAAGCGTTTGCGGATGCGGATCGACTTCGGTGTGATTTCCACCAGCTCATCATCAGCGATGAATTCAATCGCAGACTCCAGCGTCACCTGTATGGGTGGCACCAGGCGCACCGCTTCGTCGGTGCCGGAGGAGCGCACGTTGGTTAATTGCTTGCCCTTGATCGGGTTGACCACCAGATCGTTGTCGCGGCTGTGTATGCCGATGACAATGCCTTCATACAGCGGATCGCCGGGGCTGGCAAACATTTTGCCGCGTTCTTGCAGCTTCCATAGCGCGTAGGCCACTGCGGGGCCGCTTTCGGCCGATATCAGTACGCCGTTACGACGCTCTTCCATGTCCGGTTTCATCGGGCCGTAGTCGTCGAACACATGGCTCATCAAGCCAGTGCCGCGCGTCATGGTGAGAAATTCTGATTGAAAGCCGATCAGGCCGCGTGCAGGGATGCGGTAATCGAGACGCGTGCGGCCTTTGCCGTCAGATTGCATGTCCTGCAGATCCCCTTTGCGTGTGCCGAGCGCTTCCATCACTGCGCCCTGATTGGCGTCTTCGCAATCGACAGTGAGCATTTCGTACGGCTCTTGTTTCTCGCCGTTCACTTCTTTGGTCACCACACGTGGACGCGACACGGCGAGTTCGTAGCCTTCCCGGCGCATATTTTCCAGCAGTATGGTGAGATGCAATTCGCCGCGCCCCGATACTTCAAACACGTCGGCGTCGGCAGTCTCCACCACTTTAAGTGCGACGTTGCTTCTTAACTCGCGTTGCAGCCGTTCGCGTATCTGACGGCTGGTCACGTATTTGCCTTCACGGCCTGCCAGCGGCGAGGTGTTGACCTGAAAATTCATGGTCAGCGTGGGTTCATCCACTTTCAGCAGCGGCAGCGCTTCGGGATTCTCAATATCGGTCAGTGTGACGCCGATGCCCACGTCTTCAATGCCGTTGACGAGCACGATGTCGCCGGCCATGGCTTCTTCGGCGATTGTTCTATCTAACCCTTTAAAAACAAGTACTTGGCCTACTTTTGCCGTTTTTAACGAAGTGTCTTCCGGGCCGTGCATCACCATCACTTGCTGGCCGGGGCGGATGCGTCCGCGAGTGATACGGCCGATACCGATACGGCCGACGTAGCTTGAATAATCCAGCGAGCAAATCTGCAATTGCAGCGGGCCATCGGGATCGTCTTCGCGCACTGGCACGTGGCGAATGATGGCTTCGAACAACGGGTCCAGATTGCCCTCGCGCGCGCTGCTGTCGAGGCTGGCGTAACCGTTCAACGCCGAGGCATACACCACGGGGAAATCGAGCTGTTCTTCGGTTGCGCCTAGCTTGTCGAACAAATCAAAGGTGTGGTTTACCACCCAATCCGGGCGTGCGCCGGGGCGGTCAATTTTGTTTACGACCACGATGGGTTTTAGCCCCAGCGCCAGCGCTTTGCGCGTGACAAAACGCGTTTGCGGCATCGGGCCTTCAACCGCATCTACCAGCAGCAGCACGCTATCCACCATCGACAGCACACGTTCAACTTCGCCGCCAAAATCGGCGTGGCCGGGGGTATCCACAATATTGATGTGTGTGCCTTGCCAGGTTACTGCGCAATTCTTGGCCAGAATGGTGATGCCGCGTTCTTTTTCGATGTCGTTGCTGTCCATCACGCGTTCTTCGATGTGCTGGTGCGCGGCGAAGGTGCCAGATTGACGCAGCAGCTTATCCACCAGCGTGGTCTTGCCGTGGTCAACGTGGGCGATGATGGCGATGTTTCTGATGGCGCGGGGCATAGTGAGTCCGAGGGTTGCGGCAGGAAGGATTGCGGCGTTGGAAAAAGCGCGCGATTGTAGCACAAGTGCCGCAATGCAGTGTTCTATTGGTGTTCCGTGCGCGCGCTATGTTATTGAATTTCCAGAAAAAGACGGATTACATGAAAAATGATGCACTGCAAAAAATGATTGGCAATTTACACAGCTTACGGGTATCATCCGCGCACCTCGCAACCGGCTCTATTTGTATTTGAGGTTTTTGGTTGTTGAGTTGCATCTGTCCCTGACCCATCCGTTTCAGCTTCCTCTTGCGAGCAGCTGCTTCAGCCACGGTTAGCGACGATACCCGTGCGCTGACTGTGCTCGCCTGCCACTTTAATGCGGCAGCCGTTCCTTTTTTTGTCCGCGCTTTTTTTGACCGCCATGTTTGCGGTCCGCGTTGTCTATTGAAATGATGGAAGAAAAATAAAATGACTTTTGAAACACTGAATCTGAACCCCGCTATCGCGCAGGCCGTTGCGGCTGCCGGTTACACCGAACCTACGGCAGTGCAGGCGAAAGCCATACCCGATGCCATAGCCGGTCACGATCTGATGGTATCTGCCCCCACCGGTACTGGTAAAACAGCGGCATTTGTGTTGCCCGCGCTGCAACGTCTGGGTAACGCGCCCGCTAAGGCTGGTCGTGGCCCGCGCGTGCTGGTACTGACGCCCACGCGTGAACTCGCACTGCAAGTCACCAGCGCTGTGGCCACCTACAGCAAAGGCATGCGCCAGGTGCGCACCGGCACCATATTGGGTGGCATGCCGTATCCGAAGCAACGCAAGTTGCTCGACAGCCCGCTCGATATCCTGGTCGCCACACCAGGCCGTCTAATTGATTTTATGGAGCAGGGCAAGGTGGATTTTTCGCGCCTCGAACTGCTGGTGCTGGACGAAGCAGACCGCATGCTTGACATGGGCTTTATCAAGCCGGTCGAAATGATCGCTGCTGCCACCCCGGCCACGCGTCAGACCTTGTTGTTCTCCGCGACACTGGATGGCGGCATTGGCCAGCTCGGCAAACGCCTGTTGCGCAATCCGAAGCTGATTGAAATCGCCGCGCAAAAAGCGCGTCATGAAAACATCGAGCAGCGCCTGCACTATGTTGATGATGGCAGCCATAAATCAAAGCTGCTCGATCACTTCCTGCGAGATGTGGCGCTGGATCAGGCGATTGTATTCACTGCCACCAAGCGCGGCGCGGATCGTCTCGCCAGCAAGCTCTATGAAGACGGCCATGCAGCCGCCGCATTGCACGGCGACATGAATCAATCGCAGCGCAATCGCACGCTAGCCAAACTGCGCAGCGGCAATGTGCGCGTACTGGTCGCAACCGATGTCGCCGCGCGCGGCATCGATGTGAAAACCATTTCACACGTGTTCAATTACGATCTGCCAAAAGCTGCGGAAGACTACGTGCATCGCATCGGCCGCACCGGCCGCGCGGGACTGAACGGTATTGCGATTTCGTTCGCAGCACCGGATGACGGCTGGCAAGTGCGTCAGATCGAGCGGTATACCGGCCACTCAATAGCAGCGCACGTGGTGGCTGGACTAGAGCCTAAAGTGCCTCAGCGCAGCAGCCACAAACCCGCTGGCCGTCCGGCTGGGCGCTCATTCGGCAAACCCGGTGGAAAACCGGGTGGTTACGCGGGACGTGCGGGTGCAGGCACCGGTGCAGGTGCAGGATCAGGAAGGCCCGCCCCCGGCGCACCCGGACGCTGGAACAAACCTGCTGGCGGCCCGGCAGCATCACGCGGCAAGCCGGAACGCTCGTACTCATCGTTTCGCGGCCGCTAATGGCCTCGAATGGACGCTAAGCGCCTGCAAACGGGAGTGGCCTCATGTGTAAAAAGTCATTAAAAACAAATACTTGCTGTCCGCTTCGGCGGGCAGTAAGAATGTGGCGTATGCCGCTCAAGCGCGCCAGGCGTTAAGCATTGAGTGCGCAAGATTGATGCGAGTCAATCCTTCATCATTGTGTAAAGGTTTTCGCTGTTAGGTTGTTAGATCAGCATCTGCCGATCAGCTTCATCAAACGAAATAACTAAGGAGTTAAATCATGATGTCCAGACTTACGTTTTGCGTGTCATCGCTGCTGTTGATGGCTGGAAGTGCGGCTGCGCAGGATTACCCGAACAAGCAAATTTCCCTGGCCGTACCCTTTGCTGCAGGCGGTCCCACTGATACGCTCGCGCGCAATTTGGGCGTGTCACTGACGCAGCAGCTTAAGCAGCAAGTCGTGATTGAAAACGTGGCTGGCGCCGGTGGTACGATCGCTGCCAATCGCGTGGCGAAAGCAAAGCCCGATGGCTACAGCCTGTTGATACACCACATCGGCATGTCTACTGCGCCGGCGCTGTATCGCATGCTGCCGTTTAATCCGCTGACCGACTATGAATACATTGGCCAAGTCGCTGATGTGCCGATGACGGTCATCGCCAAGACCGGGTTACCGCCCGACAACCTGACGGAGCTGATTGCCTACGTCAAGAAAAACAAGGAAAAGCTGAACCTCGGCAATGCGGGCCTCGGCGCGGCGTCGCACCTGTGCGGCTTGCTGTTCATGTCGCGCATCGAAGCGAACATCACGACAGTGCCTTACAACGGCACCGCACCCGCAATGACCGCGCTGATGGGCGGGCAGATTGATCTGATGTGCGATCAAACGACCAATACGACGCAGCAGATCAAGTCCGGCCGCGTTAAGGTTTACGGCGTTACCACTGCTCAGCGAGTAGCTTCGCTATCGATGGTGCCGACGCTTGCCGAGCAAGGCTTGAAGGGGTTTGAAATTTCTGTGTGGCATGGCGTATACGCACCCAAAGGCACGCCTAAGCTGGTGATCGACAAGCTTGTCAGTGCGCTGCAAGCATCGGTGCAGGATGCACAGTTCAAGTCGCGCATCGGCGAACTGGGTGCGCAGGCAGTGAGCAAAGACAAAGTCACGCCAGCGGCGCTGGCGTCGCACCTTAAAACCGAAATCGAAAAATGGAGCTCGATCATCAAGAAGGCGGGCGTCTACGCCGACTAGCTTCGGTCACCGCAAAATCGTCCCCCGCCACCCAGGGTCGCGGGGGATTTTTTTCGTGGATCAATGCCAGGCCAGGGCCGGCGGCGCAGATTGCTTTTCATGCGACCAGCCGTTAGAGTAAGCCCCCTTTATCCCTCTACGTGCAGAACTCCATGACTTTCACTGGCGCAATCGCGTTGCGCACATACCGTGGCGCCGTTTGAACTTGCCGAGCCGCACACGTTAAGTGAAGCGATCGCGTTGCTCAATGCAGGCGATGTGCCGGTGCGCGCGATCGCGGGTGGCACGGCGCTGATGCTGATGATGAAGGCGGGCGTGTTTCAGCCTGCGCGACTGGTGAGTCTGCGCCGGGTGGAAGCGTGTCACGCTGAAATAACTGTCATGCCGGATGGGGGTTTAAGTATCGGAGCGATGGCGACGCTGTCGTCGCTGGCGCGCTCGGCGGCGGTGAAACAGGCTGCACCGGTGATCACGCAAACCCTCAAAACGCTGTCCAACGTACGCGTGCGTAATGTTGCCACCATTGGCGGGCATCTGGCGCATGGCGATCCGCATATGGATTTGCCGCCGGTGTTGACTGCCCTGGGCGCGCAGGTGCGCACGTTGTCACCCGTAGGTGAACGCACACGGGCGGTGGCCGATCTTTACACGGGCTACTATGAGACTGTGTTGGCAGACAATGAACTCATCAGCGAAGTGATCGTGCCGCCGCAAAGCGGAAGTCTCGCGGCCTACCTTAAGATAACCACGCGCGCGGCGGACGACTGGCCGACGCTGGGCATCGCAGTGTCGTTGCAGATGGAGGCGGATATTGTGAAAGCTGCGCGTATCGTTGTCAGCGCTGCCACCAATACGCCGCTGCGACTTGAGGTCGCTGAACAAACGCTGCTCGGCACCACACTCGATGCTGTGACGCTGTTGCGCTGCGGGGATGCGGCCGTTTCGAGCGTCGAACTCGCGGCCGATGCGCACGGCTCGGCGGCTTACAAGCGCGAGTTGCTGCGCGTTTACACGCAGCGCGCGTTACGGCAGGCGTTGGCGGTTCAACTGTAAGTATTTTATTTTAAATAAATATTTATGAAATTACCCATCGCAGCCGTAGGTCGCTCCATACCGCGTCTGGAAGCGCACGCCAAAGTCACGGGCCACGCAGCATACGTGCATAACCTCAGCGTGCCGGGCATGCTGATTGCCAAAGTGTTTCGCAGCACAGTGGCGCACGGTCGTATTCGCAGTATCGATGTCACCGCCGCGCGTGCGATGCTCGGTGTGTTCGCGGTCTACACCGGCGAAGATATCCGTAAGGTGATTGCCGAGCCGTACTACGGCCCGGCATTTCACGATCAACCGATACTCGCACTGGACAAAGTGCGTTACGCCGGCGAGCCAGTCGCAGTGGTGCTGGCTGTGGACACGCATGTGGCGGAAGCAGCCGCACAGTTAATCAGCGCTGAATACGACGAATTGCCTGCGGTGTTCAACGAAGTTGAAGCGATGACGTCCACAGCTGTAGTGCACGAAGTGCTTAAGCCCGCGGGCACCTTTGCCGATCTCAAACATCTCAAAAACAAAAGCGGCACCAACATTGCGCTGGATTTCCATCTGCGTCGTGGCGATGTGGACAAGGCGTTTGCTACAGCCGATCACGTGTTCGAACATAATTTCCGCACGCAGCAGGTGCTGCATCTGCCGCTGGAGCCATTTGCGACGGTGGCTATTCCTGAGGGTGACCGAAAATCGGGCACACTGACGCTGCACAGCTCGACGCAAAGCCCGTCATTCGTGCGCATAGAAATCGCGCGGCTACTCGGCTGGCCTGAGAACAAAGTGCGGGTGAAGGTGCCGTATCTCGGTGGCGGCTTCGGTGCCAAGGTGTATATCAAATCGGAAGCGCTGGCGGCAGCCTGCGCCATGCTGGCGCGGCGACCCGTGAAATTTGCGACCACGATGGAAGAGCAGTTCTACATGATCACCAAGCACGCCACTACCCTGCGTATCAAGAGTGGCGTGACGCGTGATGGAAAGATTACCGCGCGTGAGTGTGAGGTGTGGTGGAACGGCGGCGCGTATGCCGACATCGGCCCGCGCGTGACGCAGAAATCGGGCTTTACCGCGGCGGGGCCGTACGAAATCGACAACGTTAAAATCGATTCGTATGCGCTGTATACCAATCTACCGGCGGCCGGCGCGCTGCGCGGATTCGGTATTCCGCAGCTGGTATGGGCGTACGAGAGTCATACCGAGATGATCGCGCGTGAATTGAAAATTGACCCGCTGGCGATCCGCCGCACGAACTTGCTGCGGGAAGGGCGGCCGCAAGCCACCGGCACGTTGATGCGCGATGCGGCGCTGGGTCAGGTGTTGGAGCGTCTTGCCACGCGTATGCAATGGGACAAACCGCTGGATCGCGGTACGGAAACCTTGCGTCGCGGACGCGGCATTGCCATCGGCTTCAAGGCCAGTATTTCCCCGACCACGTCGATGGCGATTGTGAACATCAATGCCGACGGCAGCTGCCATCTGTATTCGAGCACGGTGGACATGGGGCAGGGCTCGGATACCGCCATGGCGCAAATGGTGTCCGAAGTGATCGGCGTGCCTGTTCAAAAAATTACGGTGGTGCATCCCGATACCGATGTCACGCCCTACGACATGGCAACGCTCGGTTCGCGTTCAACTTACCATATGGGCCACGCGGTTAAAAACGCTGCGGAGGATGCGCGCGACAAACTGTTCGCCATGGCGCGCGAGTTGGGGCTGTCGGCGGAAACCACGCCGATACCGGATGTTTTCAAAAAGAAATACGGTATGCAGGCCGGCAATATCGTCGGCGTCGGCAGTTTCATTCCACCGTATACCTCGCCCGATGCCAACGGCCAGACCACGGATGCAACGCCGTTCTGGATGATCGGAGCCACCGGTGCCGAAGTTGAAGTCGATATCGAAACCGGCGAGTTCAAGGTGACGCGACTGGTTAATCTGGTCGATGTGGGGAAGGCGATCAATCCCGCCATCGTCGAGACGCAGATTTCCGGCGCGACCATCATGCAGCTCGGCTTTACGCTGACTGAACAGATGAACTTTGACGCGGGTCACGTGACCAATGCCTCGCTGGCCGATTACAAAATACCGGGCATACGTGACATTCCGCCGTTGATGGAAAACGAAGCGGTTGACGCCAATCAAAAAAGTGGGCCGTTTGGTGCCAAGGGCGTGGGTGAGAGCGGCACGTTTGGCGTTTCGCCGGCGATTGCCAATGCGATTGATGATGCCGTGGGGGTGCGGTTGACGAGTTTGCCGCTGACCGCAGAAGCAGTGTATCGCGGGTTACGCAACAAGGCGGGCAATCCGCTCAGGAATGACTGACCCATTATGAGTGCAACGCGAACTATCCATTTCACCCTAAACGGCGACCCGGTCACCGCACAGATTGGCACGCACCAGCATCTGGTAGAAGTGCTGCAGGCGCAAGGACTGACCGGCGCTCGTGAAAGCTGCGCCCAGGGGCTGTGCGGCTGCTGCACGGTGCTGGTCAACGACGTGGCGGTTTCTGGCTGTTTGTATCTGGCGGCATTTGCCGACGGTGCTGACGTTCGGACCATCGAATATGCACCCGCAGGTAAGCTTGACGTGGTGCAGGAGGCCTTTATCGAATGCGGAGCGTTCCAGTGCGGCTACTGCACGCCGGGTTTCATACTAATGACGCGGCAACTGCTTGATGCGCATCCGGACCCGTCCGAAGACGATATCCGCCATTATCTGTCCGGCAATCTTTGTCGTTGCGCGGCTTACCCGGAAATTATCAAGGCGGTGAAGCTGGCCGCGGTAAAACGAAGGGGTTAGTATCCGTTGCGGGATGGAGAATGGAAAAAACCTATGAGCAAAACAGCCTTTCTTACGAGAGTAGTTCTCAAAAATTATAAAAGTATCGGGTATTGTAATGTCCGGTTGGGAGCTTTGACCTGCCTCGTCGGCCCGAACGGCTCCGGCAAAAGCAATTTTCTCGATTCGCTACGGTTGATACGTGATTCGCTTGAGGGTTCTCTCGAGAACGCGATCAATGAGCGCGGCGGCTTGAACGAAGTGCGGCGGCGCTCCAGCGGACATCCAACGCATTTCGGAATACGCCTGGAATTTTTACTGAAGGATGGACGGCGGGGGTATTACGCTTTTAATATAGGCTCGTTGCCGGGGCGCAGTTATGAAGTTCAGACCGAGGAATGCGTAATCTCCGGCGTAGGTAAAGGCCCGTTTTTCAGAATTGACCGAGGTGTGCTCCGCGACAGCAGCGAAGCGACATTTCCATCGGTGACGGCAGACCGGCTTGCGCTGGTGGCAGCCTCCGGACTAACGGTGTTTCGTCCGGTGTTCGATGCACTCTCGGCCATGGGCTTCTACAACCTGAATCCGAAGGTGATGCGTGAACTGCAAAAGCCGCAGGAGGGGCGTTTGCTCAAGCCTGCGGGGGAGAACATTGCCAGTGTGATCGGGCATCTTAAGCGCGTGGCGCCGGAGCAACTGGATATTGTCCAGGAGTATCTTCAAACCGTGGCGCCGATGGTGCATGGAGTTGAGCGCAAGCAGATTGGCCCGATGGAAACTATCGAGTTTCGTCAGGATATGGTGGGCGCCAATTACCCCTGGCGCTTTCTCGCGCAGAATATGTCCGACGGAACATTACGCGCGCTGGGCGTGCTTGCCGCGCTGTATCAGGGAAATCGAGATTACGCGCCAACCTTGGTGGGAATTGAAGAGCCCGAAACCGCTTTGCACCCCGCAGCGAGCGCAGCTTTGCGGGAAGCATTGACGCGTGCGTCCCTGCAGACCCAGGTTATTGTTACCAGTCACAGCCCGGATTTGCTGGATGATCTAAATTTTCCCGACGATACGTTGCTTTCCGTCATTTCGGAGAAAGGTGAAACGCGCATTGCGCCGCTGGACGCCGCGTCGCGCGATGCCATGCGTAACCACTTGTTTTCGGCCGGAGAATTATTGCGCCTGAATCAACTGCAGCCCGATCAAGGCTTGCTAGCGGAGCAAATGCAAAATCAGCAGGAGTTGTTTGGCGAGGATGTACCGTGAGGGTTGTCAGTATTGTTGAAGGCGATGGCGAGGTGGCCGCGCTTCCAGTTTTACTGCGACGATTGGGGGGATGGCAGACCCCAGGTATTTACCTTGATGTGCCAGTACCGATCCGGGTACATCGAGACCGATTTCTCAACAAGGATGATGAATTTAGGCGGTTTCTTCTGCTCGCGGCAGGGAAGTGTGGCAAGGATGGCTGGATTTTGATATTGCTGGATGCCGATGATGCCTGTCCGGCTGAATTGGGGCGGGATATACTGGACCGCGCACGGGCCTGCATACCTCATCGCCAGATATCGGTAGTATTGGCGAACCGGGAATATGAAGCATGGTTCATAGCCGCGGCGGAGTCATTAAGTGGCCATCGGGGGTTTCAGTTCAACTTGGCGGAGTCTATTGTTGATGCAGAAACGCCGCGTGACGCGAAAGGCTGGCTCAAAGAACGAATGTCGGGCGGAACGTACGGCGAGGTGACGGACCAGCCCGCGTTTTCTGCCCTTCTGGATTTGCAGCAGGCGCATGATCGCAGCCGGTCGTTTCGAAAGCTTTGCACTGAATGGGCGAGGCAGTCAAAGTGAGTTCTGTTGACGGTAAGATGACGTTGAACGCCTCGATCACCGGCAATCCACTGGATTTGCGTGCGTGGCTGGACACCGCGCGCAAACTTGGCGAACTGAAGGACGTGCGTGGCGCTGACTGGAACCTCGAGCTTGGCGCGATCAGTGAACTTAACGTCAAGATCGAATCGGCGCCGGCGTTGTTGTTTGACGACATCAAGGGTTATCCCAGTGGTTTTCGCGTCTTGACGTGCAGCACGGCCAGCCCCGCGCGGTTGTCGAGTCTGCTGCGGCTGGGGGAAATCCGATCACACGCAGCGCTGGTGAATAAGCTGCGTGGATTGCCCAAAACATGGCAGGCAGCCGCACCGAAATACGAGCCGGTGATCGTGGAAAAAGGACCGATATTCGAAAATATACAGTCGGGCGATGCGGTTGACCTCAACACCTTTCCCGCGCCGCTATGGCACGAGAAAGATGGCGGGCGCTATATCGGCACGGGCTGCATGGTAGTGACGCGTGATCTGGAGAGCGACAGTGAATGGGTCAATGTGGGCACCTATCGCGTGCAGATGCACGACCGCAATACTGTCGGTCTCGACATGATTCCCGGCAAACACGGCGCGCAGCAGTACGACAAACACATGAAGGCGGGCAAGCCGTTTCCGGTGGCGATTGTGTGCGGCGCTGACCCGCTGGGCTATCTGATTTCCGGTATTGAAGTGCCGTATGGCATGTGTGAATACAACTACATCGGTGCGATTTTGGGCGAGCCGGTGTCGGTGGTGCGGGGCGAACTGACCGGGCTGCCTTTTCCGAGCGGCGCTGAAATCGTGCTCGAAGGGTGGGCGCATCCGGGCGACGAGCGCATCGAAGGGCCATTTGGCGAGTTTCATGGCTACTATCCCGGCAAGGCGGCTACAGCGCCGGCGGTGAAGATTGAAAGAATTTATTATAGAAATCAACCGGTTATCGTGGGTAGCCCTCCTGCGAAGCCGCCGAACGATTACTCCTATTCCAAGGCGGTAATGCGTTCAGCACTGCTGCTCGACGCGCTGGTGGCTGCGGGCGTGCCGGATGTAGCTAGTGTTTGGGCTCACGAAATCGGCGGTGCGCGCATGTTCAACGTGGTCGCCATCAAGCAGCGTTACGCGGGCCACGCGCGGCAAGCCGGGCATATCTTGAGCCAATGCGGCGTGGGTGCGTACATGTCGCGCTACTCGGTGGTAGTGGATGAGGATATTGATCCATCCAACCTGCAGGAGGTGATGTGGGCAATTGCTACGCGCACCGATCCCGAAATCGATATCGATATCATCAAGCGCGGCATGGGTTCGAAAAATGATCCGATGTCCATAGCGTATCGTTACGATGCGCCGCTGACGTCCAAAGCCGTGATAGACGCTTGCCGCCCTTATGATTTTCTGAAAACATTTCCGGAAGTGGCGGAGGCAAGCAAAGCATTGCAGGATGAGGTGCGTGCCAAGTGGAAAGATTTGTTCAAATAATCGGCAGAGGAAGCGCATGAAAAAAAGTTTGGCGGCGGTAATCGTAGCGGCAACCATGGCGATTTCTGCCCAGGCGCAGGAATATCCGAGCAAATCCATTCGCGTGCTGGTGTCATTTGCGCCGGGTGGCGTGGTTGATACCTCAACGCGCATCGTCACCAGCAAGATTGCCGAGGCGCTCAACTGGCATTTTGTGGTGGACAATCGTCCAGGCGCCAATGGTTTTATCGGCGCCGCCGCAGCAGCGAAGGCCAATCCGGACGGCTACACCATACTGTCTGCGCATACCGGCGAATTTGCGGTGAATCCGGTGATGTTCAAGACCATGCCGTACGATGAAAGTACTTTCACGCCGGTGATCATGCTGAGTGATGCGCCGATGCTGGTGGTGGTGAACATTCAGTCACCGATCAACAGTATCAAGGAGCTGATCGCGGCTGCCCGCAGCAAGCCCGGTTCCATTACCTTTGGTTCGCCCGGTACTGGCTCGGTCAATCACATGGCGAGCGAATGGCTGGCGGCAGCGGCCGGAGTGAAAATGACGCATGTGCCATACAAAGGGGGCGCACCAGCGGTAGTTGCCGTTGCCACCAATGACGTTACGTTTACGGTTGCAGGCATGCCCGGCGTATCGCCGCACTTGCAGGGCAAGCGGGTGAAAGTGCTGGGCATTACCACTGCGAAGCGTTCGCCCCTGGTGCCGGATTACCCTACGGCGCAGGAAATGGGCGTGCCCGGTGTTGACGCTTCAATCTGGGTGGGGTTTTTTGTACCGAGAGGAACGCCCACAGCCGTCATTAACAAGCTCTACGCGGCGTCGGCGGATGTGCTGAAGCGACCGGAGGTCAAGGAGCGTCTCGCTGTAGTAGGCGGGGCAGAGGCGGTGGCAACAGCGAGCGCTGCATTCAACGCACGTATTGCCAGCGACATCGAGCGCTATAAAAAAGTGGCGCAGCAGGTGGGTATCAAACCGGAGTAGGGCAAATTGGATTTACGCGTGCGGGGTGCGTCCATAGCAAATAATGTGTCCCAACTGCCGCATGTCCCACACGGCTGCGTCGCTTTTCTTGAACGATTTTTGACTCCGGCGGCATGCGCGTGATCAGCAACACCCGTATTCTGCGCCGCGCTGCAGGGGTAGCGCTGGGGCTTTTGCTCCTGCTGCTGTTATTTACAGCCTTCCTGCATGAATCCGGCCCCAAGGGCAAAATCGTTATCGCCACGGGTGGCGCGGGCGGTACCTACCATGCGCTGGCGGAGCGTTACAAAAAAGACCTTGCCCGATATGGTGTCACGCTGGAGCTGCGCCCAAAAGTTGAAGGCATCAATACACTGAAGGCACTGTTTCCGCAGTACCGCGCCGAGTTCAAGGATTTTGATCCAAAAACGGCCGACATCGAGGCGGGCTTCATCAAGGGCAGCTTTGTCGAAACCCTGCACGGGCGGCTGGCCAGCGAGAAGGAGCAAGTGTGGCATCAGCGGCAGGTCGACAGTCTGCGTTCCGCCGGGCGGTTGTTCTATGAACCGGTCTGGGTGTTTACGCGAAATGGCGAGCGGCTCAGATCATTGCGCGACCTCAAGGGTAAGCGTATTTATGTCGGATTGAATGTCGGCGGTGCGCGCCGTGTGGCCAACCATTTGCTAAAAGCGAACGGTGTCGATGACAAGAACTCCACGCTGATACACGAGGACTTTCCGGAGGATGCGAGTCCGTTGCTCAATGGCAAGGCTGAGGCGGCGATTATGATTTCACCCCCAGAGCTGCCCAAGATTCAGTCGCTGCTGCGCAATCAGAAATTACAACTGATGGATTTCGCCGCCGAGGCAGACGCCTACGTCAATCGCTTTCCGTCGTTGACGCGGCTGGTGCTGCGGCAGGGCGCGGTGGAGTTCGATCCGGAGACGCCACCCGCCGACGTGACGCTGATCAGCACGTCGGCGGTACTGGTGGTGCGCACCAGTCTCAACCCGTCGCTGGCTGCGCTGCTCGCCCACGTTGTCATGCAAAACCCCAAGGCAGGCTCGGACAAACGCGGCGACCCGATATTGTTCTACAAAGCTGGTGAATTTCCGAACGCCAATGACCCGGAACTGGCGGTGCATGCCGGCGCGCGGCCGATCTACAAATCGGGCGAGTTGCCCGTCTTGCTGCGCACCGTGGCGCCGATGAATAGCAATCTTGGTTTGCCGTTCTGGCTGTCGGCGTTTATCAACGAACACGGCACGCAATCGCTGCTGCTGCTGATCCCCATTTTCAGTGTGCTGGTGCCGCTGTTTCACTACCTGCCACTCGCCTACAAGTGGCTGATCCGCCGACGCCTGCTGCACTGGTACGAACAGTTGAAGGCGCTGGAAACCTCGCTGGATCAGGATGCCGGCAATCAACACCTGGCCGACAAAACCGCTGAACTCAACCGTATTGATGAAGCAGTGAGCCGTATCCACGTGCCGCTGCATTTCAGCGACCAGCTTTACGATTTGCGCGGGCACATTGACATAGTGCGGCGACGCCTTTCACAACGTGCGTCAGCTGGGGTCGCAATACAAAATACGCTGTAAGTTATTGATTTTATTAAATATTTATTTAAGCCGTGGATTCAGCACATCGCGTAGCTGATCTCCGACCAGATTGATTGCCACAATCGTCAGTAGCAGTGCGATGCCCGGAAAAAAGCTGATCCAGTATTTTCCCGACAGCAGATGCGTGAAGCCATTGGATATCAGCAGTCCCAGCGAAGGTGATGTAATCGGCATGCCCAGCCCCAGAAACGATAGCGTGGCTTCCAGCGCGATGGCATGCGCGACCTGCACGGTGGCAACCACAATCAGCGGCGGCAAAACGTTGGGCATGATGTGGCGCAACACGATGCGCACGGGGCTGTAGCCCAGGCACACGGCGGCATCGACGTATTCCTTGCGCTTTTCGACCAGCGCGGCGCCGCGCACAGTGCGGGCATAGTAGGCCCATTGCACGGTGATGAGTGCTACGACGATTTTGTCTACGCCCTGGCCGAGTATTGCCAGCAGGATCAGCGCGATGAGTATCGCAGGAAATGACAGTTGCAAGTCAACCACGCGCATAATGATGGCGTCTGTCCAGCCGCCGCCGTAAGCGGCGACCAGTCCGGCAGCAACGCCGATGGCGAGCGCGATGACCGTGGAGAACACGCCCACACCCAGACTGATGCGAAGGCCGTAGAAGATCGCCGACAGCATGTCACGCCCCTGATCGTCGGAACCGAGCAGGAAGGTCCAGCCTGTGCCGCTCTTTGAACCCGGCGCGAGCTTGCTGTCCATGATGTCGAGTTGCGCCAGGTCGTAGGGATTTTGCGGCGAGATGAGTGGCGCGCAAATCGCCACAGCCAGTATCAGCAGCAACAGGATGAGCGCGACGACGGCTACATGGCTGCGCGCGTAGCTGGCGGCGAATTCGCGCAGGGGCGACGATGCTGTTTTAAGCACGGCGACACTCATGCACGTGCTCCTGAAACCCTCACGCGAGGATCCAGCGCCGTATATAAAATATCAACGGCTAAGTTGATGATTATAAACAAAAAAACGATAATCATCAGATAGGCTACGATGACCGGTCGGTCGAGCACGTTAATGGAATCGATCAGTAGTTTGCCCATGCCCGGCCACGCGAAAACGGATTCGGTAATGATGGCAAAAGCTATCAATGAACCGAACTCCAGGCCGACCACGGTGACGATCGGGATAAGAATATTTTTCAGCACATGCACTGAAACCACGCGCCGCTCCGGGACGCCTTTGGCGCGGGCGAAGCGCACGTAATCCTGCACCATCGCCTCGCGCGTGCCCGCGCGGGTGAGGCGAATCAACAGCGAGAGTTTAAATAGCGCGAGATTGGTGGCCGGCATCAGCAGGTGCTTCAGGCCGTCCCAAGTCAAAAAACTCAGGTGCAGGCCCAGCACCTCTACGGTTGCGCCGCGTCCAGTCGATGGCAGCCAGCCCAGCCACACGGAAAAAATCATGATCAGCATCAGCCCCACCCAGAACGTCGGCAGGGAAAAGCCGAGGATGGAGCCAGCCATGATGGATTTTGCTGCGAACGAATCGGGCTTCAGCCCGGCCCACAAACCCAGCGGCAGGCCAAAGACGACAGCGATGATCGTGGCCACAACAGCCAGTTCAACGGTGGCAGGCATGCGCTGCAAAATCAGTTGCACCGCAGGAATGCTAGAGGCAAATGATTTGCCGAGATCACCGCTGAGTGCCGCAGTGAGAAAATGCCAGTACTGCACCCACACGGGTTTGTCGAGCCCGAGTGAGGCGGTGACGCGCGCGATCTCCGCCTGATCAGCCTGCGGGTTGATCAGAATATCCACCGGGTTGCCGATGGCGTAGACGCCCACAAACACCAGTGCCGACATGACAAATAGCGCCAGCAGGCTTTGGGCTAAACGACGGAGGATGAATGCGATCATGGGGATTTGAGCCTGTCGCTAGCATTCCATAACGCCGTGGCTCGCGCAAGGCGAATTATGTGAAATGCAGTAGCGCAGTGGCGGTTAACCGGCTAGGATGCGCCGTCTTAAAAATAGTCTGGAGAGGTGCCATGCGATTCTGGTTTGCGATTACAGCGCTACTACTGGTTTCGGTGCAGTCGGCAGTTGCGCAAAACTACCCCACCAAGCCCATTCGCCTGGTGGTGCCGTATCCGCCCGGCGGGCCGACGGATTTTGTCGGGCGTGCAGTGTCAGCCAAGCTGACCGAGTTGCTCGGCCAGCAAATGGTGGTCGATAACCGGCCCGGCGCAGGCACGGTGATTGGCAGTGAAATCATCGCGCGCGCGGCGCCCGATGGCTACAACCTGCTGTTCGGCACGGGCGGTGGCACCTTTCTCGCGCCGCTGATATTACCCAAGGTGCCGTACGATCCGCAGAAAGATTTTGCACCGGTAGCGATGCTGGTCATGAGCCCGCAGGTGCTGGTGGTGCATCCGGCTATCGGCGCCAACTCCGTAAAGGAGTTGATTGCGGTGGCGAAAGCCAAGCCGGGGCAGTTGAATTTTTCATCCGTCGGTACGGGCACGTCGCCGCATTTGGGTGGCGAACTGTTCAAGGCGCTGGCGGGCGTTGATATTGTGCATGTGCCGTACAAAGGTACGGCGCCCGGCATGACTGATCTGATCGCAGGGCGCGTGCAAATGGCGTGGAGCAGCATTCCCACCGTGCTCACGCATGTGCAGGCGGGGCGGTTGAAAATGCTCGGCACCGGCGGCACCAAACGCTCTGTGGCATTGCCGGATATTCCGCCGATTGCGGATACCCTGCCCGGTTATGAGTTGGTAACGTGGTACGCGATTTTTGCGCCTGCGGGCACGCCTGCTGCCATCATTAATCGATTAAATATCGAGACGGCTAAAGTGTTGAAAGACGCTGAACTTCAAAAACGTTTCGGTGAGCAGGGTCTTGAACCGGTAGTGATGACGCCGCAGGAATTAAAGCGCTATACCGAAAATGATGTGAGCCGGTGGACGCGGCTGATCAAGGCGGCGAATATCAAAGGTTAAATTTGGCGTGCGGCTCAAGTGTTCCCTTGTTGCCGCCGCTAACGGCAGCGGGAGCAAGCTCCCGCACTCCATATGAGCAGCGCAGCCTAAGTATTCTCCGCAGGCTCAAACACAATCGCCTGATCCAGCATACGGCGTATATCCAGTGCATCAAAACCCAACTCAACCAGAATCGCGCGCGTGTGTTCCCCGATGCGCGGCACTTTTGATTCGGGCGCATCTGTCACCAACGGCTGCATGCCCGGCAGATTCGGGTGCGGCACACGTCCTGCGGTGGTCTGTTCCGACCAGGTGAAAACCTCTGTCGCAGCGGTCTGCTGATGCGCGAATAATTCGTCATACGTATTCACCCGCTCATTGAGAATGCCCGCTTCGCGCATCTGCGCGCACCAATGCTCCGAAGGCTGGCGCGCAAACGCCTCGCCCGCAATGCGCAGAATTTCGTCGCCGCGTGCCCTGCGTCCATTGCCAGTTGCCAGTGCCGGATCAGCCGCCAGATCGGGGCGGCCGATCATGTGGCAGAACGGCAGCCACAAGCTGTCTTTCAGCACACTGACATTGACCGACCCATCCGCCGTGCGAAAGGTGGCGACCGGGAACGACCCGCCCGCCACTTTTGCACCGCCCGTCATCACGTGCTCGATCAAGCGCACCGTTTGCAGCGCCGCAGCCCCCTGCAACAGGCTGGCATCGATATAGCGCCCGCGCCCGGAATCGCGGCGCGCATACAGCGCCATCGCCACCGCCTGAAACGCGAGTTGCCCGCTGGCCACATCAATCGGCCAGCATTCCAGCCGATGCGGCAAGCCATCCGTGCGGCCCTTGTTGATGCTCATCATGCCGCTAAACGCCTGCAAAATCGCATCGGTAGCAGGTTGCGATTGCATCGGTCCCTGCTGCCCGAATCCCGTGACTGACAGGTAGACGACCTTTGCGTTATAGGCTGAAACCTGCGGATAGGCGAAGCCCAGGCGCTCCATCACGCCGGTGCGGAAATTTTCGATGAACACATCCGCCCGCTTCGCCAGCCGGTGCAACAGGTCAGTGCCCTCGTGATGTTTGATATCGAGTGCGATACTGCGCTTGCCGACATTGGTGGCTATCGACATCGCCGTCATGCCGTCCTTGCCAGCAGTGATGCCGCGCGACCAGTCGCCCGTCTGCGGCTCGATCTTGATCACATCAGCGCCGTAGCGCGCCAGCATCATTCCAGCGCTCGGCCCGGCGATGCCTTGACTGGCATCGACTACGCGGATGCCTGCGAGGGGGAATTCGTGACTCATTTGGTTTTCCTTGTAATGGCTTATTCAGACGGCAATACCCACGCACCCAATATTGCCACAGCGCATGAGCGTCTTTCCATTTTGTCCTTGGGAATATGTACTATGCTTCTTCGTTTGATACCCCTGACTCTTTAGCGCACTCTCGGCAGTATCAGAAATAACCTGCGTAGGATACGGCGACGCAGGAACCGCACACGGCGAATTTGTTCTCAAGTTGGCCGGGGTCCGGGTAGTGAGTTTTTCGTCATTCGCAGGTAGTCGAAGACTATGCGGGTCTTCGATTCGAGCGCGCGCATCATCCCCGCGATGGATTGAGCCGGTTTCTGGAAGGTTTTGAGG
>CANKUB010000033.1 GCA_947486575.1 Betaproteobacteria bacterium
ACTGCCCAGTCTTGCGTGTCGGATGTCTTGCTCAAGCAATACCGTCATGAAATCAATTCACCATTACAGTAACATCGCTTATGCAAAAGTACAATCCCCCCAATTCACAAGCCCCAGATTTCAAAGGCAAAGTTGTGGGTAATGATCAGGGTATGTCACCGGTGACACTGCGTGCCGACGCGCAGCGCCGCACGTCGTCACACCGGACGCTCGCCCTGAATCAGCACGCGGTGCATGATGCGCGGCTCGCCCACCGGATAGTCGTTCACCACGCGGTGCATGGTGGCACGGTTGTCCCAAACGACGACATCGCCCACGCTCCAAACTTGGCCGTAATGATGCCGGGGCTTACGTGCCTCGTCCGTCAGTTCGTCGAGCAGGGCGTCGCTCTCCGCCCGTGGCAGCCCGACGATGCGGTCGAGCCAGTTAGGATTGAGATAAAGCCCTTTGCGGCCGGTCACCGGGTGCGTGCGCACCAGCGGATGCTCGACATCGGGTGTTTCCGCGATTTCCTGCGGTGTGCGCGGCGCAGGCCGATTACGCGCGCGCGGCGTGTCATAGCCGTGTATCGCGCGCTTGCCTTCGATGCGCCCTCTGGTTGCCTCGGGCAATGCATCGTAAACCGAATGCATATTGCAAAACCACGTTGCCCCGCCGCGACTCGGAATCTCAATGCCATGCAGCAACGTTGCCTTGGCGGGAATTTCGAAATACGAATCATCGGTATGCCAATCCTCGGCGCGGTAAGCCGTCTTGTCGGTGGTGCCGTCCCTCATTAGGGTGCTCACCATGGTTGAGACTTCGGGCACGGTGCCAACGCGCTTGCGCCGCAGCAACTGAACCCGCGGTTCGCCAAACGCGCGCGCAAGATCGCGCGTCTCATCCGGCGTCATGGGCACACCTGGAATTACCACCAGTAGATGCTCGGCGAGCGCTTGGTCCAGCAGTGCCGCCGTGTCAGGCGTGTTCGCTTGGGACCGGTCGAGCCCTTCGATGCGGGCGCCCAACGCGCCACTCGATCGGATGATGCGAGGTACGAGGTGGGGCATGGCGCGCCGGGTTACTTCGCCACGTCGTGATTCGCCATGCGCTCAAGCGCTTTCACCATGCCAGAGTGATCCCATTTGGCGCCGCCGTTCGCAACGCAGGTATTGAACAACTCTTGTGCCGTTGCAGTATTAGGCAGCGCTACACCCATGGCGCGCGCGCCTTGCAATGCAAGATTCAAATCTTTCTGATGCAGTTCAATACGGAAGCCCGGATCAAACGTGCGTTTAATCATGCGCTCGCCATGCACTTCCAGAATGCGCGATGCAGCGAACCCGCCCATCAGCGCCTGCCGCACTTTGGCGGGGTCAGCACCGGCTTTGGAGGCAAACACCAGCGCTTCGCTGACGGCTTCAATGTTGAGTGCAACGATGATCTGGTTGCACACTTTGCAGGTTTGCCCATCGCCGTTGCCGCCGACCAGCGTGATGTTTTTGCCCATCAATTCAAAGATGGGTTTTACTTTGTCGAACGTGGCCGGGTTTGCGCCGATCATGATGGTGAGTGATGCGGCTTTTGCGCCGACTTCGCCGCCGGATACCGGCGCGTCTACATACTCACAGCCGAGATCATTGATTTTTTTGGCAAAGGCTTTGGTCTCGATGGGTGAAATCGAACTCATGTCGATTACGATTTTCCCTGTGCTCAAACCCTCGGTCACGCCGTTTGCGCCGAACAACACTTTATCCACATCCGGCGTATCCGGCACCATGACGATAATAACGTCGGCTTTTTGTGCGACTTCTTTGGCATTAGCGCAGGCTTTGCCACCTGCGTCGGTGAGTTCTTTGGCAACGCCGCTGCGCGATGTGAGAAACAGCGTGTGGCCACCTTTGATCAGGTTAAGGGCCATGGGTTTGCCCATGATGCCAAGTCCGATGAAGCCGATGTTGCTCATGAAGTTCTCCTGGTAAATTGAAACGCGATTCTGCCACAGCGTGCGCACGGCAGCACGTAGAATCACGGCTTTCCATCACACGGAAGAGCATCCATGAAAAAGACGTTCACGCGGGGTTTGGCTACGTTGATACTGGCTAGTGCAGCGCCGCACGGGTATGGCCAGGAATTTCCCGTGAAAACGCTGCGCATCATTACCTCGCCCATCGGCGGCGGCAACGATTTTCCCGCGCGCTTGATCGCGCTGGCGCTGGCAGGTCCGCTGGGCCAGCAAATTGTGGTGGACAACCGGCCCACGGTGCTGATTGCGGATATCGTGGCCAAATCGCCACCGGACGGTTACACGCTGCTGCTTACCGGCAGCTCGCACTGGATAGGGCCGCTGGTCGAAAAAGTGAATTACGATCCGGTGCGCGACTTTGCCGCGATCACGCTGGTTGACCGTGCGCCCGTGGTGCTGGTGGTGCATCCTTCGCTGCCGGTGAAAAACGTCAAGGACACGATTGCGCTTGCCAGGGCGCGTCCGGGAGAGCTGAATGTGGCGGTTGGTGGAATCGGCAGCTCGAATTTCATGGGCGCGGTACTGTTCAATCATCTGGCGGGTGTCAACGTTACACGCATACCCTACAAGGGCAGTTCGCTGGCGATGACAGCGCTGCTGAGTGGCGAGATTCAGATGATGTTTACCTCTGCTGGCGCAGTGGCGCCGCACATGAAGTCCGGGCGATTGCGCGCGCTGGCTGTGGGCAGTTTGAAGCCTTCCGCCCTGACGCCGGGCCTGCCGACCATTGCCGCAGCGGGCGTGCCGGACTATGAATCGGAAACGCTGCACGCGATGTTCGCGCCAGCGAAAACGCCGTCGGCCATTGTTGCCAGGCTCAATACGGAAATCGGCCGTTATCTGCGCAGCGCGCAAGCGAAAGACGTGTTTCTCAAGGCCGGTATCGAGCCTGCGCCTTCGCAACCCGATGAACTGTTGGATATCATGAACCGGGAATCGGCGCGTATGGGAAAGGTGCTGAAAGCGGCGGGCACTAAGTAGCGGTCGGCAGCCAGACGAGTCCCGCATCCGTCGTTGTTAGCGGCTTATATTCGCAGCCAATCCATCCACTGTAACCAATCTTGTCGATGAACTCGAATAGAAATTTATAGTTGATTTCGCCGGTGCCCGGTTCGTGGCGACCGGGGTTATCCGCCAACTGCATGTGCGGAATCATGGCGAGATTTTTCTCGATGGTGCCGGCGAGATCGCCTTCCATGATTTGCATGTGGTAGATGTCGTATTGCACGAACAGGTTGTCGCTGCCCGTATCACGAATGATATCGAGCGCTTGCTGCGTGTGATTGAGATAAAAGCCCGGCATGTCGCGCTTGCTGTTGATCGGCTCGATCAGCAGCTTGATGCCTGCGGCTTTGAACTTGGGCGCAGCAAGTTTTAAATTGGCGACGAAGGTTTCGCGCAGCTTTTCCGCTGCAACGTTTGCGGGCGCGAGTCCCGCGAGGCAGTTCACCTGTTTGCAGTCGAGCGCAGTTGCGTATTCGATGGCTTTTTCGACGCTGGCCTGAAATTCGTTGATACGATCAGGGTGGCACGCAATGCCGCGTTCGCCTTTGGCCCAATCACCTGCCGGCAGGTTGTGCAGCACTTGAATGAGTTTGTGACGGTTTAATAGTTCAGCGAGTTGATGTTTGTCGTAGTCGTACGGAAACAGATATTCAACGCCCTTAAAGCCCGCGCGCGCGGCTGCGCCGAAGCGTTCGAGGAATTCGTGCTCGTTGTAGAGCAGCGTGAGATTGGCGCAGAATTTCGGCATGATAATATAATCTAACTATTTGTTTTTAAATGATTATTTAATTCCTGACAAAATGCGCTGATGCGCCGGGCGTTGACGCCTAAATCGGTTACGCCAATACGTGAGGCGGATCGCATGTCGAGTTGTGCGCCTGCGCCATGCGCACAAATGCGTATCACCACGTCGTCCTTGAATCGCAGAAAACGTGTGGCAGCAGTGGCCTCGATGCGGCCCTCCGCTTCAACGGCGGCGGCGATTGTCCAGTTGAGTGTGCGTGCAAGATCGAGAGCAACGTTAAATACTGCGGCAGGCGCTTGCATGAACACCGCCGTAGTTAACTCGGGATAACGCGCGCGATGCTTATCAGCGCGCAGGCCGCTGTACTCAACGCCGTTCTCGCACTTGAGCCGGATCTCACGCAGCGCTACGAACGGTGGTGGATCGTCCGCAGCGGTGCAAACATCGTGTATTAACCCCATCAATCGACTTTCACTTTGGCGGATTTGACCACCTTGGCCCACTTGGCGATTTCGTCCTTCAGATAGACGCCGAATTCCTCGGGTGTTTGCAGGGCAGGTTCTGCGCCCTGCGCGATGATGGAATTTCTCATCGTGGGTTCGTTGGTCACCTTCACGATCGCGTCATACAATCGCTGCACGATGGGTCGCGGTGTATTTGCGGGCGCCATGATGGAAATCCAAGATGCCACGTCAAAGCCCGCCAGCCCCGACTCGTGCGCGGTGGGCACATCAGGTGCGACGGCAGAGCGTTTCAGCGTGGTGGCGGCGATCAGCCGCAGCCGGCCACCTTTGGCGTGCGGTAGCGTAGCGGTGATGCCTGAGCAATACAGTTGCACTTGTCCACCCAGCAGGTCAACCATCGCTGGCGCGCCGCCTTTGTATGGCACGTGTACCATGTCGATGCCCGCCATGGTTTTCAGCAACTCGCCACACAAATGCGGAGTACCGCCGCTGCCCGACGACGAAAAATGCAGCTTGCCCGGCTGCGTTTTGGCATAGGCAATAAATTCCTTGATGTTGTTGGCAGGTACCGACGGGTGTATCGCGATGGCGTAAGGTATGGTGACAAAGCGTGCCACCGGCGCAAGATCACGCACGGGATCGTAGGGCAATTTGGAAAAAACACTGGGGCCGATGGCGAGCGTGCCGTTGACGCCGAGCAGCAGCGTGTAGCCGTCTGGCGGTGCGCGCACGACGATTTCCGCGCCGATGTGTCCGCTGGCGCCAGAGCGGTTATCTACCACGACTTGCTGGCCCAACACGTCGGTGAGTTTTTGCGCCAGCGCACGGCCAAGAATATCGTTGCTGCTGGAGCCTGCCGGAAACGGAATAATGAAGCGGATCGGGCGCGTGGGATAGGTCTGTGCCGTCGCGCTAAACGATAAAGCGAAGAGCGATAAGGCAAAGAGTAATATTAAGTAATTGACCTTATTTATTATTTTCACAATATTACTCGGTCTGAATTTTTGCGGCTTTGACCAGTTTTGCCCACTTGGCGATATCGCTCTTGATATCCGCTGCGAACGCCTCCGGGTCGAGCAGCGCCATCTCCGCACCTTGCTGTTGCACGAAAGTTTTCATGTCATCCGTTTGAGTGATTTTCGCCAGCGTGCCATACAGTTTTTGCACAATGGCACGCGGCGTTTTGGCGGGCGCGACGATGCCTGTCCATGACGTCACTTCAAAATTCTTCAGGCCCTGTTCGTTGATTGTGGGAATGTCCGGCATCAGCGCGGAGCGTTTCAGCGTGGCCATGCCGATGGGCCGCATGCGTCCGGCCTTGATCAACGCATTAAGCGCGGTCAGGCCGGAACAGAACATCTGAATCTGCCCGGACAGCACATCGGTGGTGGCGACCCCGGCGCCCTTGTACGGTACGTGCACCATGTCGGTCGCGGCCACCGTGTTGAACAACTCACCACACAAATGCGGCGAGCTGCCCACGCCTGACGACGCAAAATTAATGCTGCGCGGTTTGGCCTTCGCCAGTGCGATCAATTCTTTCACGTTTTGCGCGGGCAGGCTGTTGGTCACCACCATCACATACGGAATAATTGCAATGCGTGCCACTGCGGCGAAATCGCGCGTGGCGTCGTAACCGATTTGTTTGTAGACCGCCGGTGCAACCGTCAGCGGCCCGGCAATGGCCACCAGCAGGGTGTAGCCATCGGGTGGGGCTTTGGCGACAATTTCGCTGCCGGACGTGCCGCCTGCACCGGCGCGGTTATCGACCACGACTTGCTGGCCCAGTGCCAGTGTCATGCGCTGCGCCAGGCCACGACCCAGAATATCGTTGGTGCTGGAGCCGGGCGAAAATGGCACGATCAGGCGGATAGGGCGCGAGGGGTAGACCTCGGTTTGTGCATGAACCGTTGCGCCGATTGTTAGGGATACAATCCCGAATACTAGGCTAACTAATTGTTTCAATGAATAAATTCCTGAAGAGATGAGAGGGCGTCAGCGCGGTAAGGATGGGCATTAGTTTAACCCATGCGCTGCGTATAATCGCTCGTGACAAAGCATTCAAAAGTTCGCCTTGTCATTCCCGCGCAGGCGAGGATGACGCGGGTGGTTTTACACCGAGATTACTTTTACGCCAATATTCATGGCTGACAGACAACAGCATCATATCGCAGGTATCCTCCTCGCCGCAGGCGCAGGCTCCCGCTTCGGCGGCGGCAAATTGCTGCATCCGCTGGATGGCGTTGCCATCGGTGTGCGCTCTGCGCGCAACATGCTGGCCGCCGGTTTGCAGGTGACGGCTGTGGTGCGGCCCGGTAGTGACGAACTGACGCGTCTGCTGCACATCGAGGGCGTGGATGTCACGGTGTGCGCGAATGCCGCCGATGGCATGGGCGTGAGTCTAGCGCATGTGATTGCGCATACAAGCGGTGCCGCAGGATGGGTAGTGGCGCTTGCGGATATGCCGCGCATACGGCCCGCAACCATCCAATGCATTGCGGATGTCGTGAGCTCAGGTGCGTTGATCGCAGCGCCCGCATTTCATGGTGAGCGCGGTCACCCGGTAGGTTTCAGCGCGGCGTTGCGTGATGAATTGCTGGCGTGCCTCGGCGATGAAGGCGCGCGCGCAGTCGTTAAACGCCACTATGCGGAAATTCGGCTTGTAGCTAGCGACGACCCCGGCGTGATTTTTGATATCGACCGCAAAGAAGATGTGCCGCCACCGGTATAATTACCCATTGTTCAGCGTAGTTGCCTGCCGTCATTGCCGCTTGTGCAGGAATGACGGCAAGTTTTAATCTCAAGGAATCCAACATGCGTTTTGAAGGCACCGACAATTACGTAGCAACTCACGACCTGATGCTGGCGGTCAATGCGGCCATCACCCTGGAGCGTCCGCTGTTGATCAAGGGCGAGCCCGGCACCGGCAAAACCATGCTGGCACTTGAAGTGGCCAAGGCGCTGAAGCGTCCGCTCTATGAGTGGCACATCAAATCCACCACTAAGGCGCAGCACGGGCTGTATGAATATGACGCGGTGTCGCGGCTGCGTGATTCGCAATTGGGCGACGAAAAAGTCAAAGACATTTCTAATTACATCATTCAGGGCATGTTGTGGAAAGCGTTTGAGTCGCCGGAGCACTCCGTGCTGCTGATCGACGAAGTGGACAAGGCCGATATCGAATTTCCGAACGACCTGCTGCGCGAGCTCGACCGCATGGAGTTTTATGTCTACGAGACGCAAAAACTGGTGAAAGCCACCACGCGGCCACTGGTGATTATCACCAGCAACAACGAAAAAGAGTTGCCTGATGCGTTTTTGCGGCGCTGTTTCTTCCACTACATTCGATTCCCCGATCGCGAGACCATGACGCAGATCGTCGACGTGCATTTCCCCGACATCAAGAAGATTCTGCTCAATCAGGCGCTGAATGCGTTCTTTGAAATTCGCGACGTGCCGGGCTTGAAGAAAAAGCCGTCTACCTCCGAATTGCTCGATTGGCTCAAGCTGCTGGTGGCGGAAGATATCTCGCCGGAAGCGCTGCATAGCCAGGATCAGCACAAGATTATTCCACCGCTGCACGGCGCGCTGCTCAAAAACGAGCAGGACGTGCATTTGTTTGAGCGCCTCGTGTTCATGTCGCGCAAGAAATAGCAGCGACTGGCAGTGCGGAGGAGGGGCTTTCCACCGGTTGTGGATGAGAACTGCAAGGTATTGATTTTAGGGAGTTTTCCCAGTCCGTTGTCGCTGGCGAAAAAGCAGTATTACGGTCACCCTCAGAATCATTTCTGGAAACTGATGGGGGCGCTACTGAAGGAACCGCTTTACGAAATGGCGTATCGGGAGCGACTGCTGGTATTGTCGAAAAACGGCATCGGTCTGTGGGATGTTTTGCACCAATGCGAACGTGCCGGGGCGCTCGACAGCAGTATACGTAATGCTGTGAACAACGATTTCAAAAAGGTCACGCGGGTGGCGGGTGGGTTGCAGCGGGTGTGTTTTAACGGCCAAACCGCCGGGCGCTTTCAATCTGTATTCGCGGAGGCTGGTTATGAGACGCTGGTGTTGCCGTCATCAAGCCCCGCGTATGCCGTGAAGTTCGAGCTAAAGTTGAAAGCGTGGCGGGGCGTGACGGCTAAGACAAAACAAAACGCACGTCCCATATAAGGGTGAAGGGGGTGAAGGGGGCGAGGGACGCGCGGTGACCGGGATGGACGGGATCGAACGGTTTAGCGCCAGTGTCCGTTGTGACCGCTGTGACCATTATGGCCGTAGTGGCCATAATGATGGCGATAAACAGGCCGCGCATAAACCACCGGCGGTGCGTAGTAAACCGGTTGGCGGTACACCACGCGTGGCGCAGGCGCATAGACCACAGGAGGCGGATAGTAGACGGGGGCGGGGTAGTAGACAGGCGTGGGAACCGCAAACACGGGCAATGGTAGGCCAATGGTGACTTGCACTTGCGCGTGCGATGGGGTTACGCCGATTAAACCAAATAACGCCAGACCAGATAATATTGAGGCAGTGAATTTACGCATGTCGGTTCTCCTTTACACTAAAACGGTTTTGGATCATTGCGGCAAAGATCGCCGCGCACATCCATACTAACGCCGCAGGTACGATTAAAGTCGTTACAAATTGTAAGTTGATGTTTATGAAAAATATTGTTTAAAAACAAATGCTTATAGAATTCTTCCTGAAATTGAAAGAAGGCGGGGTGCCGGTCTCCATCAAGGAGTTTCTGGTTTTGATCGAAGCCTTTCAAAAACAAGTGATTTTTGGCAGTGTCGAGGATTTTTACCATCTCGCACGCATTTGCTTGGTGAAAGACGAAAAATACTTTGATCGCTACGACCGCGTATTTTCGGCGTATTTCAAGGGCATCATTGATGTGGAAGACATCGAGACCAAAATCCCCGAGGAATGGCTGAAACTGCTCGCTGAGCGGCATCTCACTGAAGAAGAAAAAAAGCTGATCGAATCGCTCGGCGGCTGGGAAAAACTGATGGAGACGCTGAAAAAGCGCCTCGAAGAACAAAAAGGCCGTCATCAAGGCGGCAACAAATGGATAGGAACGGCGGGCACGTCACCGTTCGGTGCCTACGGCTACAACCCCGAAGGGGTGCGTATAGGCCAGCAGGAATCGCGTAACCGCAAAGCGGTAAAGGTGTGGGACAAGCGAGAGTATAAGAATCTTGACGACACCGTGGAGCTCGGCGTGCGCAACGTCAAAGTGGCGCTGCGCAAGCTGCGTAAATTCGCACGCACCGGTTCGCCCGACGAACTGGATATGGAAGACACCATTCGCTCCACCGCCAAAAACGCCGGCTGGCTGGATCTGAAAATGGTGCCCGAGCGCCACAACGCGGTGAAGGTGCTGCTGTTTTTTGATATCGGCGGCTCGATGGACGATCACATTCGCGTATGCGAGCAGTTGTTCTCGGCGACGCGCACCGAGTTCAAGCACATGGAGTATTTTTACTTCCACAATTTTTTGTATGAACGCGTGTGGAAGGACAACCGCCGTCGTCATACCGAGCGCATGTTCACCCAGGAAGTGTTGCGCACCTTTGCACACGACTACAAAGTGATTTTTGTCGGCGATGCGACCATGAGTCCGTATGAAATTACCTTCCCCGGCGGCAGTGTCGAGCACACCAACGAAGAACCGGGCGCAGTGTGGTTGCAGCGCGTGCTTGATGTGTACCCGAATACCATCTGGATCAATCCGCAAAACGAAACGCTGTGGGATTACCACGAGTCAATCCGCATCACACGCCAGATCATGCAAAACCGCATGTTTCCGCTGACGCTGGATGGGCTGGATCGCGGCATGCGCTTGCTCAGCAAAAAGCAATAGGCGCAGCCTGCAAAATACCATCGTTTGTGCTCGATATTGCATTCATCGTAGCCAGGAATTAATGCAAGTATCTGTTTTTATTGAATAAATTTTGAGTGGAGTTTGTGAAAATCGGATAGCTATATTTTTATACAGTATTCCTGAAATTTGTGCCATAATTCGCACTGGTTGAATAAAGACACCCGTAAAACACCTGCACCGCGAGAGATAAAAATGGCCAGAGACACCAAAGAAATGATTAAGGATTCCAGCATGGACGACAACAAAACCAAGGCGCTGTCAGCGGCGCTGTCGCAGATTGAAAAGCAGTTTGGCAAAGGCTCCATCATGCGTCTGGGCGAATCGGATATCGCCAAGGACATTCAGGTGGTGTCGACCGGTTCGCTGGGGCTGGATATCGCGCTCGGCATCGGCGGCTTGCCGCGCGGGCGTGTGGTTGAAATCTACGGGCCGGAGTCTTCTGGCAAGACCACGCTGACCCTTTCAGTCATTGCGCAAATGCAAAAGCTCGGTGGCACGGCAGCATTTATCGATGCTGAACACGCGCTCGATCCGCAATACGCGGCCAAGCTTGGTGTCAAAGTTGAAGATTTACTGATTTCGCAGCCCGACAACGGCGAACAGGCACTGGAAATTGCTGACATGCTGGTGCGTTCCGGCTCGGTGGATGTGGTGGTGGTCGATTCCGTCGCTGCACTGGTGCCGCGCGCTGAAATCGAAGGAGAAATGGGCGAGCCGCAAATGGGCCTGCAGGCGCGGCTGATGTCGCAGGCGCTACGCAAGTTGACCGCCAACATCAAGCGTTCCAACACGTTGGTGATCTTTATTAACCAGATTCGCATGAAAATCGGCGTTATGTTTGGCAACCCGGAAACCACTACCGGCGGCAATGCGCTCAAGTTCTACGCCTCAGTGCGCATCGATATCCGTCGTATTGGCGCCATCAAAAAGGGCGAGGAAGTCATTGGCTCCGAAACCCGCGCCAAAGTGGTTAAAAACAAGGTCGCGCCGCCGTTTCGTCAGGCAGAGTTTGATATTCTTTACGGCGAAGGCATTTCGCGCGAGGGTGAAATTATCGAACTCGGCGTGTTGCATAAATTTATCGAAAAATCAGGGGCTTGGTACAGCTACGGTAAAGATCGCATCGGCCAGGGCAAGGACAATACCCGCGAATACCTGAGAGAACATCCCGCAATGGCTGAGGAAATTGAAGCCAAAGTGCGTGCGGAACTCGGTGTGAATGGTGCGGGAGCTGACAGTGGACCAGCAGCACCCGTCGCAGAAGTCGAAGAAGAGTAGTCCGCAGCAACAACTATCGCTCCGGGGCAGGGCGCTACGCCTGCTCGGCAGGCGAGAGTTGTCGCGGCAGGAGCTTGAAGCACGCTTACGCCGCCATGGTGATGCTGACAAGCCAGGTGAGCTGGAAACGTTGCTGGACGACTTGGCCGAGCGCGGCTGGTTGTCCGATGCGCGCTACGCCGAAGCCTTGGTGCGCAAGCGCACGGGCCAATACGCGCGGCGTTCCATCGCGCAGGAACTCAAGCGCGCCGGTGTCGACGAAGAAATCACCGCTGCTGCGTTAACCCAAAATCCTGAAGACGATCCCGACGCCGAGTTTGCCGCAGCGCTTGCTCTGTGCCAGCGAAAATTCCGCAACGCCCCGGTCGAGCAAAAAGAAAAGGCGCGGCAGATACGCTTTTTGCAGACGCGTGGGTATGGCTTTGGGCTGGCGCTGCGGGTTATCAAGCAGTTGGCGGGTTCCATCCGCGACGTTGACGAGTAGGTCTGGCGGCTCGCGCTCGACCGAACCGTGGTCATGGGCGTCAAAGCGCATTAAATACGTTAAAATTCAACCCCCTATGCCGGGCGCGCGAGGGCTCACGCTACCAGACCGGTGTTGGAGCTTGGCGACTTTCTTGCCGTGTCCCCGTATATAGAAAACCCAAAGGCTGTACATGAAAAGCAACGAGATACGCACAAAATTCCTCGACTATTTCGCCGGAAAAGGCCACGCCATAGTCGCCTCCGCCCCACTGGTGCCGGGCAACGATCCGACGCTGCTGTTCACCAACTCCGGCATGGTGCAGTTCAAGGATGTTTTTCTGGGGCAAGACAATCGCAATTACTTGCGTGCCACCACCTCTCAGCGCTGCGTGCGCGCAGGCGGCAAACATAACGATCTGGAAAACGTCGGCTATACCGCGCGCCATCACACGTTTTTCGAGATGCTGGGTAACTTCAGTTTCGGCGATTATTTCAAAAAAGATGCGATTCATTTCGCGTGGGAGCTGCTCACAGGCGTTTACCAACTACCGAAAGACAAACTGTGGGTCACGGTATATCAAACCGACGACGAAGCGTTTGATATCTGGAGCAAGCAAATCGGTGTGCCGGTTGAGCGCATCGTGCGCATCGGCGACAAACCCGGCGGCGGTTCGGATAACTTCTGGCAGATGGCCGACACCGGCCCTTGCGGCCCGTGCAGCGAGATTTTTTTCGATCACGGGGCAGAAGTTGCCGGTGGTCCGCCCGGCTCGCCGGATGCCGATGGCGACCGCTATATCGAAATCTGGAATCTGGTGTTCATGCAGTTCAATCGCGACGACAAAGGCACGCTGCATCCGCTGCCCAAGCCCTCGGTTGATACCGGCATGGGGTTGGAGCGCATCGCCGCCGTGTTGCAGCACGTGCATTCCAACTATGAGATTGATTTATTTCAAGCATTGATTAAAGCCGCTGCGCGCGAAACCCAAACCAAAGACGTTACCAATAATTCACTCAAGGTCATTGCCGATCACATCCGCGCCACAGCGTTCCTGATTGTCGACGGCGTGATTCCCGGCAACGAAGGCCGTGGTTATGTTTTGCGGCGCATTATTCGCCGCGCGATTCGCCACGGATATCAGTTGGGGCAGAAAAAGCCGTTTTTTTACAACATCGTTGCGGATCTGGTGAAAGCCATGGGCGAGGCGTATCCCGAGCTTGTCGCCGTAAAAGATCGTGTCGCCGCCGTACTTAAGCAAGAAGAAGAGCGCTTCGCTGAAACACTCGAAAACGGCATGAAAGTTCTGGAGGCGGCGTTGACCCGCGAAGATCACATGCTCGATGGTGATACGGTGTTTCAGCTGTACGACACGTTTGGTTTCCCGGTTGATCTCACCGCCGACATCGCCCGCGAGCGCAATGTGCGCGTGGATTACGCAGGCTACGAAGCGGCCATGCAGCGCCAGCGCGAAACCGCGCGTGCGGCGTCAAAATTCCAGATGGGCAGCGCGGTCGAATACTCCGGCGCCAAAACCGTGTTCAAGGGCTACGACACGCTCGCGGTGGCGGATGCCCAGGTTGTGGCGATCTACCGCGACGGCACTTCAGTTCAATCCATCACGGGTGGCGAAGCGGGCATTGTGGTGCTGGATCACACGCCGTTTTACGCGGAGTCTGGCGGCCAGGCGGGTGATGTGGGCGAACTCGACGCGGCTAATGGCACTTTCGTGGTCAGCGACACTTTAAAAATTCAGCCGGATGTATTTAGCCATCACGGAAAACTGTCCGCAGGCACGCTCGCCGTCGGCGACAAGCTTGCCGCAAAAGTGGATACCGCGCGCCGCGCGCGTACCATGCGCAATCACTCGGCCACGCATCTGATGCACAAGGCGCTGCGCGAGGTGCTGGGTGCACATGTACAGCAAAAAGGCTCGCTGGTGGACGCGGCTAAAACGCGTTTTGACTTTTCGCATAACGAGCCGATGAGCGACGAACAAATCCGCAAAGTCGAAGCCCTGGTGAATCAAGAGGTGCTGACCAATGCAGCCACATCAGCGCGCGTGATGAAATTTGACGATGCCGTCAAAGCAGGGGCGATGGCGCTGTTCGGCGAGAAATACGGCGACGAAGTGCGCATGCTCGATATCGGCACCTCGCGTGAATTGTGCGGCGGCACGCATGTGGCGCGCACTGGCGATATCGGGTTTTTTAAAGTGGTCGGCGAAACCGGCATTGCCGCAGGCGTGCGTCGTATCGAAGCGACCACTGGCGAAGGTGCGCTGACGTGGGTGCAGCAGCAGGAAGATATGCTCGATAGCGCTGCGGCTGCGCTGAAGTCCGGCCCGCATGAAGTCGCGCAAAAAATCACGCAAATGCTGGATAACGTGCGCAATCTCGAAAAAGAACTCGCACGCTTGAAATCCAAACTCGCGTCATCACAAGGCGACGATCTCGCGGGCCAGGCGGTGGATGTTAAAGGCGTCAAAGTCCTAGCCGCCACGATGGACGGCGCAGACAGCAAGGGCCTGCGCGAGTCACTCGATAAACTCAAAGACAAATTAAAGTCGGCGGCGATTGTGCTGGCCGCAGTTGAAGGCCATAAGGTAACGCTGATCGCAGGCGTAACCGCTGATCTCACCAGCAAACTCAAAGCGGGTGAATTGGTGAATCATGTCGCACAGCAAGTCGGCGGCAAAGGTGGTGGACGGGCAGACATGGCGCAGGCGGGCGGCACGGATGCGACGAAACTGCCCGAAGCACTGGCTTCGGTGCGCGCCTGGGTTGAAGCCAAGGTATAGAAAGTATTCAATAAAAACAAATAGTTAGTTACGCCGTTGCCGCCACATCCACTCCCTGCACTATCGCTGCTTGAATGCCGCGTGCTTGGTGTGCTGATTGAAAAGCAGCACACCGTTCCGGGTACCTATCCGCTGTCGCTCAATGCGCTGGTCGCCGGCTGCAATCAAAAAAGCAGCCGCGATCCAGTTTTGAATGCGACCGAATCCGAAGTGCAATCCGCTGTCGATCAACTGAAATATTTGTCGCTGGCGATGGAAGGCAGCGGTAATCGGGTGACGCGATACGAGCACAATTCCGGGCGCGTATTGCAGCTACCTTCGCAGTCTGTCGCTTTGCTCGCAACACTGATGCTGCGCGGCGCGCAAACGCCGGGCGAGCTGCGTATCAATTGCGAGCGCTTATACAAATTCAGCGATATTTCGTCGGTGGAAGTTTTTCTCAATGAATTGCGCGAGCGTGTCGCGGGCGCACTGGTCGCCGAGTTGCCGCGTACGCCCGGTTCACGTGAAAATCGCTGGGTGCACCTATTGTGCGGGGTGCCAGCGACAGAAATGGTGTCCGTAGCCGTAGAGACGACACCGGGTGCGGATGTAACCGTCAGCGAACTGGCGGCCCTGAAGGCCAATGTGGCGCGGCTGGAGGATGAGGTGGCGCAACTCAAGGCCACGATGTCAAACCTGTGTAAAGCGCTGGGCGTTGCACAGTTGCAGTAAGCTGCTATTGCGGCCAAGCCAGGCTGCTTTCCGCAAATTAACATAGGGACTATTTTTCATGGCGTTGACCGGGAAGGGCGCAATCACTATCTGGCAGGATGCACGTCCGGAGGCGCGCGCGGATTTTTATGAATGGCACAATCGCGAGCATATTGCAGAGCGCGTGGGCATCGCAGGTTTTTTGCGTGCCCGGCGTTTTGCGGCCTTGATAGGGGCACCCGAATTTTTCACGCTGTACGAGACGGCCGATCCGCAGGTGCATACCAGCGCCGGGTATCTGGAACGGCTGAATAATCCTACGCCGCAGACACGGCGCGTAGCGCCCAGCATGATCAACAACATACGCTCGCTGTGCCGTGTGGCTCATTCATCGGGTGATGCCGATGGTGGTTTGCTGATGACGTTTCGATACGATGTCGCGTCTGAAAATGAGGCCAGTCACCTTCAACTGCTGACACAACAGATTCTCCCCACCATTCTAAAAAAGCCCGGTATCGCAGCCACCCACTTGTGTGTGGCCGACAAGGCCGCGAGCACTGTGCAGACCGAGGAAAAGAAGTCACGCCCGGTGCAGGCGCTGGTGCCCACGTGGGTGATCCTTGTTGAAGGTGCGGCGGACACATCATCGTTGTCGGTAGCGTGCGATGATGCCTTGGGTGATGCGATGCTTGCAGCCGCAGGCGCGCGTGACATTTTTCGCGGGCTCTATCAGCTGCAATGCTGCTATGCTGGCCAGTCTGCTGCAACGGGATGAGGCGCTAAGAAAAAAAGTGCCGATGGAGAAACCGATGATCATGAATCGCTGCATTGTCTGCGGTTTGGCCGCTGCTACGTTGTTGCCTGTCACTACGCGTGCGGCTGATATGGCTGGCGACTATCCCAACAAATCCATTCGACTCATCGTTCCTGCGCCTGCGGGCAGCGGCCCGGATGCCAATGCGCGCGTGCTCACAGCAGGGCTTGGTCGCGTGCTGGGCCAGCAAATACTTGTCGATAATCGGCCTGGCGCCAGCGGCATTATCGGCACGCAGTTGGCAGCCAAGGCCACGCCGGATGGCTACACGCTTTTGCTGGGCATGGCGTCGGTATTTGGCAGTCTGCCGAATCTGTACGACAAGCTGCCATTCGATCTGGATCGTGATTTCATGCCCATCAGCATGATTGAAATGATCCCATGCGCGCTTGTGGTGAACGCCTCGGTGTCGGCAAAGACTGTTGCGGAACTGATTGCCCTGGCAAGGGCCAAACCGGGGCAGCTTACCTTCGGTTCCATGGGCAATGGCAGCTTTCATCATTTGTCCGCAGAACTGTTTAAGTCGTTGACAGGGACTGATATGCGCCACATACCGTATGGTGCGGGCGGGCCTTATGCCGATCTGATGGCGGGACAGTTGCCACTGATGTTCGATACGCTGTCGCCATTCCTGCCGAACGTCAAGGCTGGAAAGTTGCGTGCGTTGGCGTTGAGTGGTAAACAGCGGCGTCCGCAAGTCGCAGAGATACCCACATTCATCGAGGCAGGTTTGCCGGGGTTTGATTCATCGGCATGGTACGGTCCGGTGGCGCCGGCGGGCACGCCCAGGCCAGTAATCGCGCGCATGCGTGCGGCGATCGTCGACACGCTGAAATCGGCTGAGGTGACCGATCAACTAACCAATGTCAGCGCAGGCTACGTCGTCGGCAACACGCCCGAAGCGTTCGCCGAAGTCATTCGCACCGAACGGGCGAAATGGGGGCGTGTGATCAAACAGGCCGGTGTGAAGCTGGTACTTTAGAGATTGCCTTTAACGGATGCTGCCATGGGCATCCGCGCTTAACGATCCCGCTTTTTGGCCCATGACCGTCCCGTGCCGCAGCCATTCCAGCGTAGCGGCATGCAAAGCCTTGCGATTTTTTTCGTATTGCAGATAGTGCGATCCGCAGGCAACTTTGAGAAACACCCTGTTCTGCATGCTCAATGCTTTCCATGCATCCTGGCGCCGCTCGAAATTATCAAATTCACCCAGCACAACTAACGTGGGCGCTTGTATTTTTTGAATATTTTCACGCCAGCCATAGTTCATACGATTCGGCGCGCGCATCAGGCCGCCGGGCACCCAAGTGGCGCCGATGCCTTCCTCCTTCATCAATGCCTGCCACATCACGTCGCGCACGCTGTCGTCGTCGATCTGCCCTTCGCACTTCACATCAGCGAGCCAGCGCTCTTTTTCGAGGCGCTCGCGCGTTTGCAAAATCACCGGCGCGCCAGGTTCCGGGAATGTTGCGGGTGGCTTGTCATTGGCGAAAAACGGCGCAGGCGCGAGAAAAACAATGCGCTCCACCTTGTCCGGATGTTTAGCGGCGTAGCCACCGATGCGAGGCGTGCCGGTCGACCAGCCGACCATGCTGATTTTTTTCACGCCGCGTAGCTTCATTAAATAATTGGCGACGGTTTCAACCTCATCCCATTCCGATTGGCTGGAAACCATTTTGTACGGATAGCGCGGCGCGCACGGTTCTTTCAGTACGTGTGGAATCAGCAATGACTGCTGTTTGGGATCAACATTGCATGGATCATCCATCACTGGTTTGGGTGACGCGCCATAGGCCGTGTGCGTCATCGCGAACACATCAAAACCCGCTTGTGCCAGATGCGCCATCCAGCTGAAATCCTTGTAATTCAGATCGTAGGCGACGGCAGAGGGCGAAAAGCCACCGTGAACGAATAGCACTACGGGCGGCGAGTTTTTCCCGCCGTCTGCGTTACGTGCCACTGACGCCAGCACGCGTTCGCGCACATACAATCCGACCGGCGTGCCCAGATTTACCGGCACCGTCGATGTGTGTGGTACAAAACGGTGTACCGTCAATACAGGGTCGTCTGCCGCGTATGCAAGAGCCACTGTCAATGACAAGCCTGCCGTGAAAATGCGTAATATACGCTGCAGCCCGTGAGCCCCTTGCATGGATCTTCTCCAGAAAATTAAACGATGCGGTTCCAGTTCGTCGCGACGAGTTTAGCGCAAGTGCGATAATGGCGTTCGTGACCGATGTATCCTAGAAAAGTGCCGCGCCATGACCACACCACTGGATGAATTGAAACCTGGCCTGAACGCCACTGTCGAAATCGTCGTTGGCACACGCGATACGGCTGCCCACGTGGGCAGCGGCAAAATCGGTGTGCTGGCCACACCGATTCTGGTGACACTGCTGGAGTCTGCCGCGTTGCAGGCTGTCGAGCGCTTTATGCCGCCGGGCCAGCAGACCGTGGGTACGCGGCTGGATATTGCGCACACGGCCGCAACACCGGTGGGCATGCGCGTGCGTGCGCATGCAGAACTGGTTGCAGTGGATGGTCGCAAGCTCACTTTCAAGTTGAACGCTGAAGATGAGGTAGAAGCGATTGGTGGTGGTACTCACGAGCGCCTGATCATCAGTGTGGATCGCTTTGATCAGCGCATGCAGAAGAAGCTGCAACCGCGAACCTAGGCTGCGCCATGCACCTTCCGTGAACCATAAATAATCATTTAAAAACAAATGGTTACGAAATATGAGGCCAAGATGAACAGCAGCAGGAATAAAGCAAAGCCGGCGTTGCAGACAGCGCTGAAAATTCGCCGCATGAAGGAAGATAAATTCGTGCACTTTCTGAATCCCGGCGCAATTCGCTACACGCGCTCGCTGGGGGACGCAGCGGGGCTGGAAACGCTGGGCGTGCATCTGGTGCGATTAAAGGGCGGCGACGTCAGTACTGAATTCCACTATCACCATCAGGACGAAGAGTGGGTTTACATTTTAAGTGGCCGGGGTGTCGCCGAAATCGGTGCAAAAAAATACAAAATTGCGGCGGGAGATTTCATGGGATTCGTAGCCGGCTCTGAGCCGCACGCCATGACCAATCCACACAAAAAAGATTTGCTGTATCTGGTTGGCGGCAACCGCTGCCCGCTGGATGTTTGCGATTACCCGCGCATTAACAAACGGCGTTATCGTGAGAATGGCAATAATGTGTATGTGGATCTGGCGGCGCTGATACCTGTAAAGCGGAATTTGAAGTAGCGTTTGTTTAAAACGGCAATTCCATTCCCGGCTTGACTGCTAGCAAGGCGCGCCGAAAATCATTTTGAATGCGCTTGATGGCGGCCTCGGTATCCGCTTCAAACCGCAACACGATTACCGGTGTGGTGTTCGATGGCCGTGCGAGGCCAAAGCCATCGGCGTATTCGACGCGCACGCCGTCGATTGAAATAATCTCCCGCGCGCCTTCAAACCTGGCATTCTTTTTAAGGGCGTCCATCAGTGTGTAATTTTCGCCTTCAGCGGTGTGCACATGCAGTTCAGGTGTGCTGACGGCATCGGGCAGATTTTCGAGCGCAGCGCTGAGGTCAGGCACGCGCGAAAGAATCTCCAGCAAGCGCGCGCCAGCATAGAGTGCATCATCAAAGCCGTACCAGCGTTCCTTGAAGAACATGTGGCCGCTCATTTCTCCGGCGAGCGGTGCGCCGGTTTTTTTGAGTTTCGCCTTGATGAACGAGTGGCCGGTTTTCCACATCAGCGGTTTGCCGCCACGATCACGCACCCACTTGAATAGATTGCGCGTGGATTTCACGTCGAAAATGATTTCTGCACCTGGGTTGCGTTTCAGTACGTCGTCCGCGAACAGCATCAACTGGCGGTCGGGATAGATGATTTTTCCGCTTTTGGTAACCACGCCCAGCCGGTCACCGTCACCATCAAAGGCCAAGCCGATTTCTGCGTCGCCCGTTTTCAACGCCGTAATCAAATCTTGCAGATTTTTCGGTTGCGACGGATCGGGATGATGGTTCGGAAAGCGGCTGTCCACATCACAAAATAGCTCTTGTACATCGCAACCCAGACGGCGATAGAGTTCCGGTGCAAATGCGCCAGCAACGCCGTTGCCGCAATCGACGGCGATTTTTATTTTGCGTGCAACTTTGATGTCGCCAACGATGCGGCTTAAATACGCTTCGCGGATATCGTGTGTGCGGTAGCCGCCTGCGCCGTGAGTCAAGTCTCCACCCTCGATGCGTTTGCGCAGCGCCTGTATGTCGTCGCCCGCGAGCGTATCGCCCGCCAGCATCATTTTCAAACCGTTGTATTCCGGCGGATTGTGCGAGCCAGTGACCATCACGCCGGAATGTGTGTTGAGTGCATACGTGGTGAAATACACCATCGGTGTTGCGACCATGCCCACATCCACTACGTCAACGCCGCTGGCGCGAAGCCCGCGCGCGAGTGCGGCTGAAAGATCAGGCCCCGATTCGCGGCCATCGCGACCGATAGCAACTTCGGTTTGTTTACGCGCAATCGCTTCCGAGCCGATGGCGTGGCCGATGTTTTCAACAGCTTCTATAGTGAGCGCTGTTTTGACGATGCCGCGTATATCGTACGCTTTGAATATTTCTGGCGGGGCTAATTTTGACACAAAAAATCCTTTAAAAACATATAGTTATATCACTCTATGGAGAAGAATCGCAACAGCCGTTGCGGTAGCCAGTTGATGTTACCCGGAAAGCTTCCGCTGACAAAGCCCACATGCCCGCCTGCTGCGGGTGTTTCCAGCACCACGTGCGCTGAGACTTCCTGTGGCGCGGGCAGGAAACGCGCAGGCAGAAAAGGATCATTGCGCGCATTTAGTACCAACGTCGGTGCAGCGATGGATTTGAGATATGGTTTGCTGCTGGCGCGCCGGTAGTAGTCGTCAACACTGTTAAATCCGTGCAGCGGCGCTGTCACCAGATCATCGAACTCACGCACGGTACGGGCGGCAAGCATGCGGCGCTGGTCGCACAGCGCGGGGTAGCGTTTCATCTTGGCCAGCGTTTTGGCTTTCAATGTTGTCAGAAACCGCCGCGTGTAAACCAGGTTAAAACCGTGCGCGAGCGCTTCGCCAACCGCGATCAGGTCGAGCGGGGCGCACACGGCTGCTGCGCGGGTGATGACAGCGCGCGCGTTTTCGCCTTGCTCACCCAGCCATTTGAGCAACGCGTTGCCACCCAGCGATACGCCCGTTACATATATGGGCCCGGTGCGTGTGGAGCGTAAACGACGCAGTATCCAGTCGATCTCGGCGCTGTCGCCGGAATGGTAGGCGCGTGGCAGCCGGTTAATTTCGCCACCGCAACCGCGAAAATGCACCACCACGCCGCGCCAGCCGCGCTCAGCTACCGTGTGCATCAGTGCAACGGCATATTGGCTGGTTGAATCGCCTTCAAGTCCGTGAAACAGCACCACCAGCGGCGTTTCATCCTGTTGATTGAGTTTTAAATCCGCTGCGGCGTGCTCAGGCGACTCCACCCAATCGAGATCAATGAAATCGAAATCGGGTGTCTCCCAACGATCACGCCAGTAAGTCACCTGTGGGCGCGGCGCCCAGGTTGCGGCGTGTATGGTTTGCACGTGGCCGCCGGGCAGCCAGCGTGGGGCGAGGTAGGCGGTGGAGACGTTTTTGGAGTCAGACGTAGACATGCCGTTGATGGTATTGATTCTAGCGTGGCATTTTACCTTAAGGCGTGTGTAGCCGATTCAAAACCACGATGTGGTACGTGCATGATGTGGTACGTTCATCTTGCCTAAGGGCCAACCACCGACTATCCTTTATCCTGTCATTTCGCTTATCACCCACTTGCTAAACTCACATCGTGGAGAACCAGATGGATCAAACGTTGCAGGATTTCCTGGGCATTCAATGGCCCTCGCGCTCAAAAAAGCCGCGCACCGATGGCATCACCATGGTGATGGATACCGGCTGGCCGACGACGTTTTGCGAAAGCATGCTGGCGCAGTACGGCGAGTATCTCGATGTGGTGAAGCTGTGGGATCCGCATCTGCGCGCGCCGGAAAAAGAAATCCGCAAAAAAATCGAAGTCTACAATCACTACAACGTGAAGGTGCAGCCTGGCGGTATTTTCATGGAAATTGCGCGTATTCAGGGCAACGAAAAAAAGGTCATGGAAAAGATGGCCGACTTGGGCTTTTCAGTGATTGAAGTGTCGAGTACGGCAACGACCGCCGCGCGCGATATGCAGCGCGAGATGGATTTTGTGAAATATGCCAAGGATCTGGATTTCACGGTATTCGGTGAGGTTGGCAAGAAATTCATCGAAGGCGATACCACTCGCCGCAGCGAGAAAGTGGTGGATGAAGAAGTCACGGTCAAGGAAATGCTGGCGCTGCTCAACGCGGGTGCATCCTACGTTTATTGGGAAGGCCATCTATTGCGCCGCGTGATGGGCGAAACGGCTGAAGACCTGCTGGAGAGCCGCGAAACCGGCACGCAACAGGTGCTGCGCGTGGCGAAAGAGGTGGGTCAGCAGCGCATTATTTTTGAGGTGTCGCCGCTGCGTGAGATGGTGCCGCGCCGTACGCTGCAATTCTGGCTGGTGTCGCTGTTTGGCACTGAGGTCAATTTGGGTAACGTGCGCCTTGAGGAGATGGGCTTTCTCGAAGCGTTGCGTTCCGGCAGTCACCCGGTACATGGATTCGGACAAGCGGGTGATTACCCGTGGATCAGGGCCGTAGAATCCAGGAAGGATGCGGATTATCCGTGGTGGTCAGAGGCCCTTAAAGCGTAAGTGCAGGGCTGACGTATGCGCTTGCGAGTATTTCCTGCCTGCATTTTGTTGACAAGCGCAGCGGCTTGCGTGTCTGCGGCCGACGCGTTTCCGTCTCGCCCGTTGCGGCTGATCGTACCGTTTCCACCGGGCGGCGGTACCGACATCATGGCGCGCATGGTGGGGCAACGCCTCAATGATGCCTTCGGCGTACAGGTGGTGGTAGATAACCGGGGCGGCGCTGCCGGAATTATTGGCACGGACTTGGCTGCCAAGGCCACTCCCGACGGGCACACGCTGATGATAGGCTCGGTGAGCACCATCTGCATCAACGCCAGCCTGCATAAAAAATTGCCCTTCGATACGGAAAAAGACCTGGCGCCGATAAGTTTGGTGGCGTTGACGCCAAGCATGCTGGTGGTTGGCAATACGCTTGCAGCAAAATCCGTGAAAGAGCTGATCGCACTGGCCAGAGCCAAACCTGGGCAACTGCATTATGCGTCACCCGGCAGCGGTTCATCGGCACATCTCGGTGGCGAATTGTTCAGGCAGGCAGCGGGTATCGACATTCAGCACGTGCCATACAAAGGCACCGGGCCGGCAGTAACTGATCTGGTGAGCGGACAGGTGGCGATGTTTATCACCAACATGCCATCGGTGTTGCCGATGGTAAAGGCGAACCGTGTGCGTGCGCTGGCAGTGACCTCGCTACAGCGTTCTTCGCTGATGCCGGAACTTCCAACCGTGGCGGAATCCGGCATTCCCGGTTTTGAGGTCATTGTGTGGTACGGCGTATTTGTGCCGTCGGGAACTTCGCGTACGATTATCGTTCGGTTGAATCAGGAGATACGCAAGATGTCTGGTATGCAGGATGTCAAGGATCGCCTGGCTCTTCAGGGCGCGGAGGTTATGAGCAGCACGCCGGAAGAACTCGCGAAACGCATTCGTGACGATCTGCTGAAGTGGGGAAAAATCGTCAGGGCATCGGGGGCGCGCGTGGATTAGAGCGGATGATCAAAATCGAGCCCCTCGTTTACATGCTTGTGTTGTGGATATTGTTGTAACTATTTGTTTTTAAACAATATTATTTGACTTCGATAGATGCCCGATTGATCGCCACCGGTATCCGTTTCGGCCCAAACGGATTGCCGAATTTTTCTGCATAACGCCCGGCGATGGCCGTGCCGCAATCGGGGCATTTCGCATTTGCTGTCACGTGGTATTCGTTGATGCGATACCAGTCGCGCAGGATCAACGGCTTTTGGCAGCCGGGGCAATAGGTTGAGCCGCCTCGTTCGTCATGCACATTGCCGGTGTAGACGTAGTTCAATCCTGTATGCAGCGCGATGTTGCGTGCCCGAGTTAACGTGGCGGGTGGCGTGGCTGCGATGTCACGCATTTTGTAATCGGGGTGGAACGCGGTGAAGTGCAGTGGCACGTCGGGGCCGAGTTCTTTTTTGATCCACTGGCATTGCGCGGTGAGTTCTGCGTCAGAATCATTTTTGCCGGGGATGAGCAGCGTGGTGATTTCAAACCACACGTTTGTTTCGTGTTTCAGATAAAGCAGGGTGTCGAGCACGGGTTGCAAGTGTGATGCACACTGCTTGAAATAAAATTCGTCGGTGAACGCTTTCAGGTCTACGTTTGCCGCATCCATTTTGGCGTAGAACTCTCGGCGTGGCGCGGCGTGCATATAACCTGCGGTGACGGCGACGGTTTGCACGCCGACTGCGTGGCAGGCATCGGCGATATCCATGGCGTATTCGGCGAAGATTACCGGGTCGTTGTAGGTGAAAGCGACACTTTTACAGCCCGCTGCTGTGGCGGCGCTGGCGATGGCTTGCGGCGTTGCCTGATCGGCCAGGCGATCCATGTCGCGTGATTTGCTGATGCCCCAGTTCTGGCAAAACTTGCAGGCGAGGTTGCAACCCGCAGTGCCGAATGACAGGACGCTTGAACCGGGATAAAAATGATTCAGCGGTTTTTTCTCGATGGGGTCGATGCAAAAGCCGGATGAGCGACCGTAGGTCGTGAGCACCATTTCGTTGCCCACGCGTTGACGCACGAAACACGCGCCGCGTTGGCCTTCATGCAGTTTGCAATCGCGCGGACACAAATCGCATTGCATGCGCCCGTCGGTGTTGATGTGCCACCAGCGCGCGGGCGCGAGGTGAGCTGCGTCCGCCTTCATGATCAAGGGTCAGACCTGCGGTGGAGATTCACGCAGTTTAGCGACAGTGTAGACGTGGATTTCTATGCCGGGCTCCCAGAAATTCGGCGGTAGCCCGGCTTTTTGCTTGAGTGTCGCCATAAACATGGCAGGGTCGGAGAAGTTGTCCCAAACCTGGGGCAGGTAAGTGCTGCGATGATGGCCATACTGAAAAATTACCCCATGCACGTTTGGCTTTAATTGCGCCAGTGCGGAGGTTTCATCCGTGAATTTCAGCGCAGTCAGCGGCGATAGCAGAGATATTTCGATTTCGATGCTGTCGTACTCAGTAGCCGTCAATGGTTTGAAGCGCGGGTCTTTAAATGCCGCTGCGCAGGCGTTGGCTTTGACGTCATCGAGCAGTGGACGATGCGCCTGCAGCGAGCCGATACAGCCGCGCAATTTTTTAGCGAGATTCAGCGTGATGAACGTGGCGCATTGCTTGCGCAGCCACGGTGCGCTTTCGTCGGCAGTGAGCGGTTTGCCCAGTGGACTGGCAATTGCCGCGCGCGCTATGGGTAGCAGCGTGCTGGAGGCCTCGGCGTGGCTTTCAGTGAGGGGTATGTCTGGATTCATAAAAAGTAAATGCGCCATAACCAACCACGCGCGCTTTATCACCGGCGGTGTCGCCAGAACTGCGCAGGTCAATCAGCTGCGGTTTCAGGCCGCGTTGTTGCGCGAGCAGTGTCAGGCCGTTTATCGGTGTTGCGCCACAGGCTTGTTGGTGACTAATATCAGTGCGTAGATCGAGTATCGCTTGCGCAGTACCATTATCCACTTTCTGTGCATCGGCATAGGGCAGGTAGTGCGACAAATCCGAGCTGATCACAATCAATGTTTCATCACCGCCCCACAGCAGTTCTAGTACCGTGGCGACCTGTTGCACCGATGCATGCCCGACAGCCAGCGGCAGCAGTGTAAATTCGTCGAGGACTTTTTGCAGAAATGGCAATTGCACTTCGAGTGAATGCTCCATCCGGTGTGCTTCAGCACTGGCTCCTGCGTAGGGTAAGGCCATGAGCTTTTTCACGGAAGCGAAATCAATAGGTACTGTGCCCAGCGGTGTGGAAAATGCGTCGACGCCGGGTAAAGCCACGCCGTGCACGGCTACGCGATGCGTAGGCCCTAGTAGCACTACGCGTTTGATGTGCGCGCGCGCAGGGGCGATCAAGGCGTAGATGCTGGCGGCCACCGGCCCGGAATAAATAAAACCGGCGTGCGGTACGATGATAGCTTTGGGAACAGGTGCCGCAGTTACAGGGGTTGCAGCAAGCAACATGGCATCGACGCTGCGCGCTAGTTCATCTGCCCGACCCGGGTAAAACGTTCCTGCAATAGCGGCGGGGCGTACCGATGCCATGCCGACCTAGCTTACTTGCCAATGCCCAGCGAGCCGAGCATTTTTTCCAGGGAATCTTGCTGCGGCACCTGGCCATCGGGTGTGAGCTTATCCACCAGACTAGGCAGAATTTGCGACAGGCCTGAGGCTGCTTCGCCGTGCGACATGCCGGCCTGTTGCGCAAGCTGCGCCAGAATACCGCCTACGCCGCCGTCACCACCGAGGGCGCTGGTAATTTGATCGGGCGACACGGGCATATTCTGACCAGTACCCACCCACGAACTTGCCACATTGCCCAAGCCGCCTTGCGTCAACGCGCCCACTAGCGCACCCAGTCCACCACCTGCACCGCCTGCGCCCCCGGCACCTTTGTTGGCAATCATCTTTATCACCGCGTTGATCAGCGCTGCCTGCCCGGAGCCTTGGCCTTGGGCTGCGCCACCACCGCCGAGTACCGAACCCAGTATCGAATCGAGTAAGCCCATGTTGATTCCTTTCGTTGTAGTGAATAGATTGATTTTCGAACGGCAATTATAGGGGATGAAGTGAAAGAATTTTGTGTCAGGACTGCTAGAATTGCACCGATGAAACCTATTTCACCCAAATGTAAACGGCCATGTCTGATATTCATGCGCTGATTCCCGCGGCCGGATCGGGTAGTCGCATGGGTGCGGAAATACCCAAGCAATATCAACCACTTGCAGGCCGGCCGTTGATTCAATATGCGGTGGGTGTGCTGTGCGCTCATGCACGAATAGTGCAGGTTTTTGTGGTACTGTCACCCGAAGATACGCATTTCAGGCGGCAGGATTGGTCAGCGTACAAAGACCGCTTGTCGCCACTGTATTGCGGTGGTGACACGCGCGCAGCGAGCGTGCTGAATGGGTTAATGGCAATGGCAGATGCCGTAGAACCCGATGATTGGGTGATGGTGCATGACGCGGCGCGCCCGTGCTTGACAGCGCCGTTGATTGATCGCTTGATCAACGAAGTGGCCGACGACACGGTAGGCGGTTTGCTCGCCGTGCCAGTGGCGGATACACTCAAGCATGCGGACGCAACCAACCGTGTCGTCAGCACGGCACCGCGTGACCATTTGTGGCAGGCGCAAACGCCGCAAATGTTTCGCTATCGATTGCTGCTTGAGGCATTGCGTAAGGCCACCGGCGGCAGCGTGACCGATGAAGCCAGTGCCGTGGAGCAAATGGGTTTACACCCGCGTTTAGTGATGGGCAGCCCCGGCAATCTGAAAGTGACCTGGCCCGAAGATAGCCGCTTTGCGGAAATTGCTTTAAAAACAAATTGTTAGCGATCCATTACAATACGCGCTTAATCGGCGAGGTTAACGCAATTGAAAGTGACGGAGAATCCATCTTGATGCAGCACTGGCGCAGCGTGGCAGTAACATTTTGCGTGGCGGCGGCAATAGCGTGTGCGCCCGCAACGTTATACGCACAACAGAAACCAGCAGCTAAAGCCACGCCAGCGACAAAACCCGTGGCGAAGGCCGTGGTAAAAGGCCCGCCGCGCGGCCCGGTTGAAAAATATGATTGCAAAACTGGCACTGAGGATGAGCATGCGCGCCTCGCGATATTGGCACAGGGCGGCGAAGTGCAAAGTTTGGCGTATTACAGCAAATGGAAGCCCCGCACCTGCTCAGTGCATTTGCAGCGCAACGAAGCGTTTAGCAAATGGAAAGATACTGGCGAAGCAACCACAATTACTACTGATTATGGCGATTTTTTAATTCAAGTCAGTCGTGGTGAATATCAATTATTTTTCCGTGAAGTGGATCGGATGCACTTCTGCGGCATGATGGGCAAACTCAATGGATCAATGACCGTGACGCGCGGCCCCAAGCGTCAGTGCTCAGTGGAAGGCATCATGGATCGCAACGAGAGCGAGGCGCATCACGAAAAAGTGGACACGGCCAAGCCCGCAGATGCAACCGGTGAAGCGGTTGTGCGATAGATGCAAGTATTTGTTTTTAAACAATTATTTTTGATGGTCCTAGCGTTGTCTGTGTTAGGTGGTTGTGCAGCGCGCAAGCCCGTCATGCAGCCGGACCAGTCGCAGCCATCTGCGCAACCTGCGGTAGTTGAGCCGCCATCTGTGCCGCGTATTGATCCGATGGCCGACGTGCCGGGCGACAAACCGTTGCCTGCGTTAACAGGGGCGCTTGAGAGAATAGATTGCATGAACGGCGACGAAGACCTGCACGCACGCATCGCGTTTGAGGCGCGCGGCGGGCGCGTTATCAATTTTGCGTATTACAGTAAATGGAAGCCACGTACCTGCGCATTTGACTTCTCCCGTACGTCGCCAGGTACCAAATGGCGGCTTACATCTGACGGTTCCATACGCGTGCATACGTTGCAGGGGCGGTTTTTGATTCGCACTACTGCCGATAGTTACGTATTTGAATTTGAGCAAGTGCAACGCGGTAAATTCTGCGGCATGCCCGGCGATATCAATGGCACTATGACCGTTACGCGCGGCGCCAGTAAAGCAGATTGTTCAGTCGCAGGTATTATGGACACCAACGATCCGTATCTCGACGCCCTGCGCAAAGCAAAATAGCCGACTATCTATTTTGCGCAACACATCTCGCCGTCATTGTCATCGCATCAGCGGGGCCAAGGCGGTTGCGCGACGCCGCGTCATAACATTCCAGCGCCTTGGCGCACGCCTCCCAGCAAATTGATAGCGGCAGATTAGTCGCAAGCTTCACGCTGGCACCCTTGCTGAGGGCACCATAGCGATCTGCGCGGAAGGCAGATTTCGTAAAAACTTTAGTTTTTGTTATAATTACCGCTTGAGCGCCCGTAGCTCAGTTGGATAGAGTACCTGGCTACGAACCAGGGGGTCGTGGGTTCGAATCCTGCCGGGCGCGCCATAAAATCAATGGGTTACGATTAACGTCGTAGCCCATTTTAATTTTAAATTCGCTTCTGCCCCAACACTTGCCCCAACAAATTCTCCCTCTATCTTCATTTGCATACTTAAGGTAAGAGCGTTTGGTTTGTGTTGTATGTGAGTTGGCGGAGCATTCTGTCTTGACATCGTAGACGGTGCGTCTGCACTGGTGGCTTGAGAGTGATCAATTGCCTTCAAGTGCTCGAATAGAATATGCCCGTCGAATCCATTCCTAGTTTTACTTCGCCAGCGGCAGCAAAATTGTGGGCAGCTATTTCCAGCAGTAACAGGAAGCTACTGATTTCCAACGTTTGGTGTGGGATATGTCGCCGTGGGGTTGCGATCACCAATTTCACTGGTGCAGTAAGGTCTGGCCATTTGTTGCTGGTCGGAAAATGTTCCGATTGTAATGGCGATGTGGCTAGGGTTGTAGAAGCGAATTAGCATGGCCGTTTCATTGCATCCATGCAGCAATTACGGTGCCGGAAACTCGCGTAGCACTTTCAGAATACGCTTGCGGTCTTGTGCGCCGTGTTTACCAAAGTCCAGGATTAACTCTGCTAAATCGTCGTCTCTGGCATAGAAGAAGGGCGTCGGGGTCTTAAGCACTTTGGCCAGGCGCTCAACGACGGAAAAATCAGGCATGTGTTTTCCGCGTTCGTATTGATTAATCCGCGCACTCGCAGAAAACTCGTCGATTCCAGCCTTTATCCCGAGCTGCTTCTGCGAAATTTTCGCCGCAAGGCGCGCCTCTCTCAGACGCTTCGCAATAACTGGGACCCCGTCCATCTCCTTGCCTCATCAACTCGGTAGAGGCTAAGAGATTCTTAGCTTTGACGTTGACGCGATACTCAGACTTACTTAGTATCTGGCAAGAGAAAAGGACTGCAAGCGAATTTATGAAGCGAAACTACGGTTTCTCGCTGATCGAAATGGCGATTGTTGTTGCGATAGGTGCAACATTGCTGACCTTGGGGCTTGCCGCTCTTAATTCGCAATCGAATTCAGCGGGTTACTCGATCACCAAGAAACGACAAGACCTGATCAAGGATGCGCTGATTGCTCATCTGGGCGCGAACAAGAGGTTTCCGTGTCCGTATGTGCCGACCATAGGTTCTGCGGCTACTGGTATGGCACCTCCTGCGTGTCCGCAGGTGGGTGGCGTGCTTCCCTTCGGAACGATTCCCTTCGCCACGCTCGGCCTCGCACGCGAGATTGGCGAGGACGGGTGGGGCAATCTGTTTTCGTATCAGATTTATTCCGACGCACCAGCGCCCGCCTGCCCAGGTCCCGGACGGGATTGGGGGAACAAGCTTTGCTTTGGTGCAGGAAAAATAGGTGGGTTGACGATCAAAGATGGAGCGGCCGATCTGTCCTCTGACTTAGTGGCGGTTGTTATTTCGCACGGTGCCAATGGACTTGGCGCATGGGTGGCAGCACAAGGCAGCAGAAACGCGAATCCGGTGAATTGCGATGAAGCTCATAACGCTAAGATCGCAACCGTGCCGGGCTGCGCGTTGGTGGCGAACCGTTACTACAAGGGAGAATCGCAGGCGAACGACGACGTTGTGGCGTATATGATCGCGAGCGACGCAATCCTGCCGCTGGTGAAGCAAGGTGCCATCAACTCGGCTATCGCGCAGGTCAATACTGATTTGCAAATTTTGTATGATCAAAAGCTCGGCACTAAACGTGCTGGCATATCGATTAGTGGATCGCCACCCGCGCCTACCGGGTGCGACACATCTGTTGCTGGCACTTCACCACCACCGTTTGACCCGTGGGGTAACCCATATGTTGTCGCCGAAGATGGGTTAGGTGGTTTCCCTATCTGCATCTGCTCCGGTTACTCTGCCGCCATTACCTCGCCAACGACGTGTTCAATTGTGCCCCCGACGGCGATCTGCAAGAGCATAGATAAAAGTTCATTTAATTCCTATCTCGCCAAAGCCGGGTCCTCCGGTTGCTAACAAGGATTGTTATGCTTACCCGACTAAAAGCCAGCCTCATTCTCGCTCCCGTTTTTCTGCTGTTGCTATGCGGGATTGGTTGCTTCGGCGGCGGCGAGGCGTTATCGCGGATTGGCATCGTTCCGTTCCTGCTTTGGGCAGCGGCGGGGGCTATCGCAATGGCTTATCTCATTACGCTTTATGTCTCGTTTGTTTCGCAAGCGATGTTCAAGCGCTAACCCCATGCGACTACGTGCCCAAGGTTTTACGCTGATCGAGATAGCGGTTGTGTTGGCTATCTTCGGCCTCATCGCGGCTGGCGTGCTGATAACGGGCGGTTCGGTATTTGGCCGCGCGGGAGTTACGTCGCTCTTGTCAAGCATCAAGGATTTGGCTGCCGCGTCGCGCGACTTCAAGACCCGCTATGGTTATTTTCCGGGCGACTTGCCCATCGCGGGAAATTACTTTACGACAAACGGTGGAATTTCACCAGGATGCTCTTATCCGATCGGCGGTGCCGTGGGAAATGGTATTGTGAATACGCCTACGGAGAGCGATTGCGCACTTGAACACCTCGTGAAAGCCGGGATGGTGAGCAAGGTTGACTACAACAGCGCGCTTGGCAAATACGTTATCACCTCCAACGTTAGCGCGGGCGTCACGGTATCTTTATGGTTCGACTCTGAAAGCAACGTAAACGCCGTGCGCGTATCGAACTTGCCGTGCGAAATAGCACTTGAGATTGATCGCAAACTTGACAGTGCGACGACGGGCAATACGCCCTTCAGTCAACCAGGTTCGGTAATCGCGCAGGATGCGTCGGGAACGCCCATTGCGCACTGCTCCCCCGGTGCGATCAACGATCCAGTGCCAGCGTTACTTATCAAATACTGATTGCACGTTTTGCACGCCGCAGTCCAAAACCTACCGCATCCACCTAGCACTGCGTGTTGCCAGTGTCTTCAGACAACCAATGTCGGATATGACGCATTTGACCTGTTTTCTGTAAAGTATATATAGATTCTTCTTCGTATAGAACTTATACAAAAAAGCCTTTAATCCGTCATATCCGTCATTATCAAGGGCCTTAGGCCCATCGCACTAAGAATCGATGTTACTAGGTTGCCCGCAGACTCAGGTGCCTGGCCAAATGCGATAAACTGGTCTTTTATACAGTTATCGTGGCCACCATGTTTCTGGGTGTTGAATATCAAATCGACGGTAAGCCTGTTCGTGTAGCCACCGGGATGCTTGGCATGTCGTTGCCAGTCGCCACGCGTGGTGGTGGCTTTCGTTTGATACCAATGGGGCAGGGTGAACCGTTTGTCGATCAATCGCCAGGGTTATTTCAGGGCTGGCCACCCGGTGACACAGTCACTCTGGAAATGTTGGGAAAGCCAACAGGTCTATGGCAAAAGTGGCGCAGCCGCCCGGTGAAAATCGCTGTCGCTTGTTTCTTCGACACGGATGATCTTGGCTACAGTCGACGGCATAACCTCAAGCCGGGTGAATGGTTGCAGGGTGCGCTGCTCGAAAAGAAGACTTTTGAACGCGTTTACTTCGTCATAGTCCCGCAGCGTGGCACGGCACCGAGTGATGATTCTTGGTGGCCGAGGGTAGTGAGTGCGGCAAATAGAACACAGTAAGCCCTATTTCGATTAGGCACGCTACATGCGCCCGATGCAATCCTGTTTCAAGGCGAGCTAGGTGAACTAACTGCCGCGTTGATGGATGCACGGATGGGTGGGCGATATTTGATTGAGGATTGGCAGAATGCGGCCAATGCATCTGGCGCAAGATAAGCGGTTGTCGACCAATTCCTGCCGCCCAGCGCCGCGACAGACTCGTCATCTGTGTGACTGTTCTACGCCGAAACCTGCCGGACGTCCTATGACTGCAACTCGGCCGTTGCTGCCGTTGGGCGTTGGTGTCTTGAGGGGCTGCTGTGCTTCGCATTGCCGACGTTCGATCATGTGCCGCCGAAAAGTCTGGGGCGACGAGTCTGAGCGACTGCTTACCGAAAACGGCAACTTCCGTTACCGACCCAAACCCGCCGCTGGCCGATATTGGAAGCGGACCTTCGCCGCGAACACCGAAATAGCGGAAGCAGCCATTCGTGATGCGAAATCCGCATTTCGCGTGGAACGTCCGGTTACTGATCTACTGCGGCCGCTGGCTACGCTTTGGTGAGCTTCGGCACCCGGCCAACACCGGTCACCCGCCGTTACATTTGTTTTCTGCAAAACGCGGATGATTAATAGAGGCCCAGAAACGACAAACCCCGGCGAACCGGGGCTTGTGTAAGTGATGTTGATATGACGTAGATTACGCAGCTTGCTGCCTCCTGCGCCGTGCCACGAAACCAATCAGGCCAAGACCTGCAAGCATCATCGCATAGGTTTCGGGTTCGGGGACGGCACTAATTTCAAAGGCAACTTCACCCAACGCCGTGGAATACGATGTAGTAGACCATGTATTCAGGACCTCAAGTCGCACATAAGATGCGTTTTGTGCGGAAAAAGAAAACACCTGAACGCTGCTCGGATTGAAACCGGGGCTGTTCAAGGCAGTATAAGAACCAAGCAGCGTGGCGCTGCTGAACGATAAATTGTCATCCGCATATAATTTGAATTGACGAATGGACGATGGATCGGCATCCAAAGTCCAGAAGGCCATTGACTCAATAACATAATCGCCGCCCAGAGTGAAATCCAAATACCCACTTCGGATATCATGGGGTGAGCCCCAGATGTTCCCACCAAAGCCATGGTCGTGTGTTGGGTTGGTGGCAATGTAGGTGTCGAAGTCGTCGACCAAGCTTGTATATCCAGTGGATAATCCGCTTTGATTTATGGTCCCGATAACTGGAAAAATACTTCCCATGTTGGTCGAGACACCCGTAGCTTGGAGTATGGAACCGGCATGGGCGTTTATTCCAATACCAGTCACGACTAGAAGTATTGCGAGAGTGATTGAATGCTTCACCCCGCCTCCGATGATCGACGCAGAAAGTAATAACACTTGGGAAAACGATTTCATTTTGATTCCTAATAGCGTGATCATTACTAGACTGCTAATGAGTTGTGAGTGTCCCCCCCCCCCCCCGCACTTGTCAATAGCCCGTTCGCACTAGTGCCGGGCAACCATTCATGGTGCTCCTACTGAGAGTGGAATTCGCCTCGAAAAACATATGGCTATTGGCTTTCAGGCAGATTGGCCGCAATTTAACCGGACCCTGCTGAGCGGACTATCAATTGCCAAGTGACTGTTGCCAGGAATGCCTGGCCATAAAAAAACCCCGCATCAGCGGAGGATAGGCATTTCAAACCACCTTTTTCCCCATGCGCGACTATATGGCCGGTCCGACAGTCCGACAAGCGGTCAATCGTGCGGTGTTTGGTGAATATTCACCTCGCGCGTGGATTCTTCGGACCCTGAATCGACCCGAATCGCCTCACTCCGACGCAGTTTGACCGCTACACTTGAGCGCGGGCCGAGCGGGATCGTCAGCCCCGTTGCAGAACCGTTCTTGTCTTGAGGATCGGGCCGCCTGGAAGAGATCCAGCGGCCGAGCCGGGGAGCGCGGCGGCGCGCGTGCAGGCAGGTGCCGGGTGTCAATCAATCGGTGAATTGAAAAGTAACAGCGGTCGTCCGCTCATGGCCGGTTGCAGCCACTGGCAGCAACAGCGTCGGATCAGCCCCCATTGAGGTAACACGGGGACCTACGGATACAGGTTGCCACAATTTGCGCATTCACAAAAGCGATGTTCGGACAAGCCGCGGAGGATACAAGTAATGCTGTGCAATTTCTGCAACGCAGGCCGGTTCGCGTCAGCTTGCTGTTCGTCCCGTACCACCGGTGTAGCTTGATGGTTCCCAAGGTCGCCGGCTACAGGTATCACCCTCCCTGCTGACAGGGCTTGGCAGAACCAGTGCCGGTCGCGTCCCGCGCCGCCGACCGGCGTGGGGCGGCGCGGTCGTCACAGAATAGAGCTGTGCGGGGTATTGGAGGATCACACAGGCACGTTACTCACGCAGGGTGCGAGTCGCACGGCAAATGAGCAACGATAGAATAACTTCTGGTATCTTGCCCGCTCAATCAAAAAGCGGAAAATCCCCATGGCATTACTGAACGAACAACTATCCGTCTGGGACATTGGATTTCGCTGGGCGGGTCGCGACCCCGAAGCCTGGTGGCTACGTTTACCCCTCTCCGTTCGCGATAACTTCCGCATCCTCATTGACGCTATATTTGGGTCGCAGTTGTATTGCCTGACGATTTCCCTCGAAAAGCGGGGTGACGATCAGGAGGCACCTCACCTTTTCTATATTCGCGATGACCTTGAAGCGGTCAATGACTGCATACAAGGAATTCGCTACCCACGCCGGCTACTCAAGTGGGCGATGGTAGAGCGTTGGGCAATGAAAAATTGGTGTGAGCGCCGGGGTATCCCGCTACCAGAGTTCTGGTTTCCCCCGGGCTGGAATATCGGGTATGTCGCACTATATTCAGAAAATGGCGAGAACGTCCCAGAGATTGAGCCATTAGACGCAATGGTGGGTAGTCCGTTGGAGCCGCCAGCTCAGTCAGTGCCGGCCGCGGCTACTCCTCCTCCCCCTTCAGATGCACATGGGCCTGTAACGTCCCCAGCCAATGAAGGCGAAAGGGAGGGCATGCGGAAACTGGATGAGAACCAGCGCAGAAGGATTGCATGTCAGGAGGTCGGCAAGCATGTTTGGCACAAAAATCCCGATTGGGATGTGAAGCAAGTCGCCAATAGCCCGGAGGTGCAGGAGTTCGCCGGCGGGAAAGTCCCAGCTTTCGAGGTGTTGCTGCGTTGGCTGGGCGAAGTTGATCCCCGTAACCCCGACAAACGACGCGGGCCAAAGCGCAAGAAATAGGACGGAACGCCCTACCGGTAGCAACTAACCTACTGATTTCATGGACGTTTAATAAGACGCGGTGCTGCGTCGCATTGTTGTTGCTCGTGCGTTCTTTTTTCTGGGCAGTTCGGTATAGATGATCCGGTCTCCACAACTTTTGTATGGAGATCGGAAATGCGTAACACCATCGTTCTACCGGAGGGCGGCGCAGCCGCACCGACAGGCGGCGCAGCCGCAGGCGGGCGCGGCAGCGGCGGCCGTGCCCTTAGACTTGACAATAGGACACATCTCGACGAGGCCCGATACCGGATTGTGCAGCGGGATTATGGTAATGGACTGGTTGAAATTGGCTGGTCGTTTATTCCGGCTCTCAAGCCCAACAAAGCCGGTAAAGGATTGTCAGATCAGCGCGCAGCCAATGAGGAGCGCGCTGTCAGGCGGGCACGGTCGAAGCTGCGACAGCTCATACTGTCCATTCGCGCCGATCATTTGCTAACCCTGACCTACCGCGAAAACGTATCGGATTTCAGTCGATCATGCGCGGACTTCAGTAAATTTGTGCGCCTTATCAAAGGCAAAATGCCAGACTGGGCCTATGTCGCAATTGCAGAACAGCAAAAACGCGGCGCCTGGCATTGGCATCTGGGCGTCTGTGGCCGCCAGAACGTTGATCTGCTGCGGGAGTGCTGGCGGCACGTGGTCGAGGAAGGAAACATTGACGTAAAACCGCCAAAGCGCACGACCAAGCACCGGCAATTGGCTTTGGTGAAATACCTCGGCAAGTATCTCGCCAAGGGCTTTAAGGAGGGCAATAGAGAACTCAATGCGCGCCGGTTCCGTGCCTCCCGCGGCATCCAGGTGCCCGCTCAGCTCCTGCAGTTGCCGCAAGATTATTACGGGAGAGTGAGAACGTTTGTCGAAGGGCAACTTTACTCCGTTGGCGGGCAAGTTGGTTACGTCTGGGAGGCGAACGACGCACCTGCGGGCTGGGCCTGCTCTTGGCGGTGACAAAGTGAGCGCCCTCACCCTGGAGCAGGCCGCCGAGGCTGCGCATTGCAGCGCTGAATCCCTGCGAATTGCAATCGCCGATGGCAGGCTTGTAGCTTACAAGCCGCCCAGCCATCGGTGTTTTGTGGTGTACCTTGACGATTTAAACAGTTATATTCGTTCTTTTCCGGTGAAAAAATGCGCCTCTACAAACGTGGTGAAATCTGGTGGTGCGACTATGGCAAGGACGGCGGTCGAAGAAGCCTTGAGACCGCAGAAAAAGCCGAAGCCACGCGCCGTGCCCGTGACCAGGCCTCCCGAATTTGGGATGCCGCTAACGCTGGCTTACAGCACGTCCAGTGGTCAGCGGCAATGCTCGCCTACCTCGACGAGTCCAAAAGTCACAAATCGCTAGAAACGATCAAGCTTCGATTGCGCTGGCTACACGCACGGCTGGACGGCACGTGGCTGCGCGATATCAAACCCGGGCGCATAGAGGCGTTGATCGCGGAGTGTTCCGAGGGGCGCGCACCTGGCACCGTGAATCGTGTAACGGCTGCGCTCTCGGCGGTGCTGCATCTGGCACGGCGTCGGGAATGGATTGATTTTGTGCCCTATATCCGAAAGCTGGACGAGGGCAAAGGCTCGATACGCTGGATTACGCCACAAGAAGCCGGCAGATTGCTGGACGAATTACCCGGGCATTTGAACACCATGGCAGCCTTTACGCTTGCGACAGGGCTTCGCGCGTCAAATGTGCAATATTTGCAATGGTCAAACGTCAGTCTGGAGCGGCGTGTTGCATGGGTAGACGCTGCGGACTTCAAAAGCGGCAAGGCGCATACTATTCCGCTGAACGATCCGGCTGTGACTATCCTACGTGGTCAGGTCGGCATCCACCCTACTTGGGTGTTCCCTTACGATGATCACCCGGTAGAAAAGGTTTCCACTAAGGCATGGCACGCGGCACTGAAACGCGCTGGTATCGAGAATTTCCGGTGGCATGACCTGCGGCACACATGGGCCAGCTGGCACGTTATGAACGGCACGCCTTTGGAAGTATTGATGAAGCTCGGAGGCTGGAATTCACTTGACATGGTGATGCGCTACGCACACCTGGCACCAGGCTTTATTGCTCGATACGCACAAAACTCGCACACTGCATCTACGGCGAATTTAGGCTATTCGGAAAAGCCCAACGAAAACAACGAATTAATGGGGTGGCTGACGGGACTCGAACCCGCGACAACTGGAATCACAATCCAGGACTCTACCAACTGAGCTACAGCCACCACCGAACTACAGAAATCCGCTACGTAATGACGCCACTACGGAATTTACACCACACACTTGGGTGGTGCGCCCGGCGGGACTCGAACCCACAACCCCCGGCTTAGAAGGCCGGTGCTCTATCCGATTGAGCTACGGGCACGTTAATCGAAGCCGGGCACGGAAAGGGGCGTAATATACCCTCCGCGATACCCCCGGTCAATGTAAAATGCGGGCCGACGCGACATGGGCGGATGCTTGAAATCAGCCCCGCTGTCCCCATATACTTCGATTGTTGAACCGTTGTTTTTGAGAGTGTAAATAAGGTGTATAAAGCTGCCATGGCAACCGATCCACACAAGACAATACCCGCATACAAGCCCAAGGGAAAAGAAGAATACATGAATCCCCGGCAGCTTGAGCATTTTCGCTCAATGCTCGAGGATCAGAAACGTGGCCTGGGGCAGGATATCGACCGTACAGTTCATACCATGCAGGACGAGGCAACGATTTTTGCCGACCCCAATGACCGTGCAACGCAGGAATCGGATATGTCGCTGGAACTGCGCAACCGCGATCGTGAACGCAAGCTGATCAAAAAAATCGATGAAACGATTGCACTGATTGGCAGCGGCGATTACGGCTTCTGCGAAAAGTGCGGCGTCGAAATCGGTCTGAAACGTCTGGAAGCGCGCCCTACGGCTACGCTTTGCATCGACTGCAAAACGCTGGATGAATTGCGCGAAAAACAAGTCGCGAAGTAGCTTCTCGCGGCTTGTTTTCAGTGGAGGCTAACTTTTGCCATCAGCAAAAGTTATACCGGAGCTAACCTGAATTTTGTATAAAAAGGGCAAAGAACACCGTAAGTGATTGGTACAATGAGAGTTATCAAGAAACGCATTCGCCAACACCAACAGGTCTTTGCCACTATGGATTCTACGCCAGAACAACTCCGATTTGCTTCGATTCCGGGCTGCACCATCCGCGCGGATTTTGCCGGCGGC
>CANKUB010000034.1 GCA_947486575.1 Betaproteobacteria bacterium
AAGCGCCGCTGCCTGCGGGGGTGGGCGAAGCGGCGGTTGCTGCGGGTGTGGACATTAGTGCTGCGCTGAACCGGCTGGGTGGGAATAGGGGGCTCTACCGGCGCATGCTGGGGACCTTCGTCAAGGAACTGGCTGCCATGCCAGAGCAGATTGCGGCGCATGCGGCAATGGGCGAGACGCAGGCTGCTTCGCGTCTGCTGCACACGGTCAAGGGACAGGCGGGGACACTGGGGGCCATGGCACTATCGGCCGAGGTGGCCCACGGTGAGAAACGGTTTGAGCAAGGGCACGCGGGGGGTGATGCCGAGCTTTTGGTGCAGCAGGTCTCGGTGGCGATGACTGGTGCTGGTCCCGGACTGGCAGCGCTGTTGCAGGCGTTGCAGGCGGCTGAAGCGCCGGTGGCAGCGCCGGGTGTGGTGCTCGACAGCGACGCTGTTCTGAAGCTGTTGCGAACGATCGGCCAGCACTTGCAAAACGCCGACATGGCGGCAACAGATAAGATGGCAGAGTTGCAGCGCGGCTATGGGGGCGCACTGGGCGAGCAGTTGCAGTCTCTGGACGAGGCCATCAGCGCGCTTGACTTTGACCGCGCACTGCCCCTGTGCAATGCCTTGATCAACGAAATGACAGAGGGGCAAACCGCATGAATGCGCTCTCGCCAGACGAGACCCGCACAGTTGCAGAGGTATCAACCTTGCTCCAGCGTCGGCCACGGTTGCTAGTGGTAGATGACCAGCCGGTCAACGTTCAGGCACTCTACCAAGCGTTCTCGGCAGATTACCAAGTATTCATGGCCACCAGCGGTGAGCAGGCGTTATCCCTGTGCGCGAGCCGGCACCCTGACCTCGTGCTTCTCGACGTGGTGATGCCTGGCATGGACGGACACGAGGTCTGCCGTCGCCTGAAGGCTGATGCTGCAACATGCGATTTGCCAGTCATCTTCGTCACCGGCCACAACGATGCGGCGGCCGAGATGCTCGGGCTCGAACTCGGTGCGGTAGATTTCATCTCCAAGCCGATCAACCCGAAAATCGTGCGGGCCCGCGTGAAGGCACATCTGACGATGAAGGCACAGTCGGATTTGCTTCGAAGCTGGGCATACATCGACGGACTCACCGGTGTGCACAACCGCCGCCATTTTGACGAACGGCTGACCTCGGAGTGGGGGCGGGCGCTACGAGCGGGCAGCGCACTGAGCGTGATCCTGCTGGACGTGGACTATTTCAAGCGCTACAACGACCGCTACGGTCATCAGGCGGGTGATGACTGTCTGCGCCGTGTCGCAGCAACGCTGAAGATCGGCCTCCTGAGGCCGGGCGACCTAGTGGCGCGCTACGGTGGGGAAGAGTTCATCTGTCTGCTGCCGGACACTGATCTCGATGGTGCACTCACACTCGCAAAGCGACTCGGTCAGCAGGTGTTCGACCAACAAATCGAGCACGCCGACTCGTCGGCAGCACCGGTTGTCACCGTGAGCCTGGGCGTCTGTAGCACGAGCAAGGGTGTTTCTGGTACTGCCCTTGCGCTGCTGCGCGAAGCCGATGCGCAGCTCTACAAGGCCAAGGCAAACGGGCGACATCAGGCCTGCGGAACCGAGATGCGTGCATTTGAAGCTGAACGCGGTGACGGAAGCATGATCGAGTCGATGTATCCTGTTTCACCTGTGACATTCCCGCAAACGGCTTACACAGAATTTTCGGTACAATAAAAATCGAGAATCCATCTGCGCGCGCCCGCATATTTTTGACGTTGATTGAAGTTGATGGATTTAGACCGTGCATTAAGAGTTCCAGATGTAACAACGACAGTCGCCTTATGGCCGATCAGCGACATTCACAACGCCTGACGCTTCACACCCTAAACCCAATCAATTCGCCTTAACGCCCGCCGCGCGCGCCACCTTGGTCATCGCGTCAATTTCACTTTTGAGTTGCACTGCAAACTGATCGGGCGGATTGAGCACGACTTCCGAGCCGAGCGCGGCGAAGCGTTCGCGCAGTTCGGGGGACTTAAATTGTGTCACCATTTCGTCGTATAGCCGGTTAATGACTGGGCGTGGCGTGCCTGCGGGTGCGAGCATGCCGTACCACGCGGGGAGTTCCGCGTCTTGCACGCCGGATTCAGCGAGGGTGGGAATCGTGGGCAATAGCGGTATGCGCTTCGTCGTGGCCATACCGAGGGCACGCACGCGGTTCGTACGCAAAAAAGGCAATTGATTCTGCACCGAATCAAAGGCCACCGTTACTTCGCCCGCGACCAGCGCCGTGGCCATCGGTGCGCCGCCTTTGTAGGGCACGTGCGTCATCTTTGTCGTCGTTTGCAACATGAAAAGCTCCATCGCCATATGTGCAAAGCTCGCCGGGCCGAATGAGCCGTAGGGCAATTTGCCGGGCTGCGCCTTGGCCAGCGCGATCAGTTCTTTGGCGGTCTTCACCGGCAGCGACGGGTGGACGAAAATGGCGAAGGGCGCCGAGATGACGATGCTGATGGGCGCGAAATCGCGCATCACGTTGAATGGCATTTTCTCGTAGATGGCGGAATTCATCACCAGCATGCCGCTGGTGCCCGCGAGCAGGGTGTAGCCATCTGGCACGGCTTTCGCCACCATATCAAGGCCAATCAAACCATTGGCGCCGGGGCGATTGTCAATAACGAAATTCTGGCCAAAGGTGGTGGTGAAGTGCTGCGCCACGGTGCGGCCCATCACATCCGACACGCCACCTGCCGAGGCTGGATTGATGATGCGCACAGTTTTGGCCGGCCATTCCTGGGCATGGGCGTTGGACGCGGCGAGGATGGCGACTGTGATGGCTGCACTGAACAGGCGTGAGGTGCGTATCACTATTGGTGCTCCATTGAGAATTCCACCCGGTTATGCCTGAATGCGCGGGCACGATAGCGGTGGAATCGAACCAATACAAAACCTGCTCACACCGCATGACCCGCCGCATGGCCTTCCGACGTAGCCGCCATGACATTGCGTGGCGTCATGCAATCGCCAATCAGGCGTACATCGATACCAGCCGCACGCAGCGGTGCCAGCAGCGCAATACGGGGTGCACGCGGTGTGGCGTAGGCGAAGAACACCACGTTGTTAATGACGGTTTTTTTGCCGGTATAGACCTGCGAAATTTCGAGTGTGCCGCTTTCGAAGGTATCGCTCCAGCGCGGTTCGCACAGCGTCATGACTTCGATACCCTGGGCGCTCAGGCGACGGTTAATGCCCTGATGGGTGACCATGGAGGTTTCTTCGGCGATGGCGTCTCGTGGCGTGACGATAACCACGCGTTCGAAAATCTGCCGAAGGTATTCAGCACTGGCATACGTGCCTTCGGATTGATCCATGTCGTAGATCACCGCAGCACCGGGCTGCTTTTGCCGGATGTGCAGCACGTCCTGCATGGCGGTGCGCACGTCCTTTACCAGCTCGTGTGCATCGGCGGGTAGCCAGCGTGGTGCAACCATGTCCGCGCCAGTGGCGAGGATCACTGTGTCTGGCCTGCGGGCAAGTATGTTTTCCGCGGTGGTCACTGTGCCAAGCTCAAATTTTACGCCAGCACGCTGGGCGGCGGTGTGCTGGTAGTCATACACGCTGCTAAGCGCCTCGCCACCGGGCAGCAATGCACGCAGACGCGCCTTGCCGCCGATTTCCGGCGAGCTGCCGATAACGGTAACGTCGTGCCCGCGCGCGGCGGCTGTCCATGCGGCCTCCATGCCGGCCACACCTGCACCAATGATGACGACGCGTTTTTTTGCGATTGCCTTTTCCGGCCAGTAATTGGTCTCGTGTGCTTGCGCCACACGCGGGTTGTTGTCGCACGACAGTGGCTGGTGAAACGCCGCGCCTACGTACCAGCAGTTGTTGCATGACACGCAGTAGCGAATGTCGTGCGCGCGGCCCTGTGCGGCCTTGTCAGGCCACGCCGGGTCGGCCACCAGCGCGCGGCCCAAGGCCACCAGTTCAGCGTCGCCGCTGACGAGCAGGGCATCGGCTTCCGCAGGATCGGTAATGCGCCCCAGCGCCATCAACGGCAAGCCGTTGACCGCGTTGCGCAAGCTGCGAAACAGCGGCATGTAGGCTGCGCGCGGCTCGTGATCATCCGGCACGTGCATTTCCAGCGAGCGGGCGTGGCTGCCTTGCGCAAAAGTCACGTAATCGACGGCCTTGCTGCGGGTGATGTGCGTGGCAATGGCTGCCGCTTCAACCGGGCCGATGCCACCGGGCACACCGTCATTACCGGGCAGCTTGATGCCGATAATGAAATCACGTCCGCAGGCGGCACGTATGCCCGCGATCATTTCGGTAATGAGCCGCGTGCGCCCGGCAATATCACCGCCGTAGGCATCGTTGCGTGCATTCGACCACGGCGATAGAAACTGATGAAACAAATGGCCGTGCCCTGCGGAAATTTCCACACCGCTAAAGCCACAACGTTTAAGGCGCGCAGCAGATTGCGCGAAATCATCGTTCATGCGATGAATTTCATCAACCGTAAGCGGGCGCGGCACGGTGCCGCTCAAGTCATCGGGCAGTGCGGATGCCCCGACGGCTTCGGGGTTGCGTCCCGCCTCGTGACGTCCACGGCCGGGGTCTTGTATCTGGCCGAGCAGACGACAATCGTGTGACTCCACCGCTTCGGCCCAGCGCTTGAGGCCGTTGATTTCATCATCGTTGTAAGCAATAATTTTGTAGGGAATGTGCTGGTGGCGCGCCATCGACAGCGGTTCGGTGACGATCATCGCTGCGCCGCCGAGCGCGCGGTTGGCGTAGTAGCGCAACTGGCGATCAGTGACTTTGCCCTTGTCGCCCATGCGTGTGGTCATTGACGCGTGGACGATACGATTTTTCAGGTGCTTGCCAGCCAGGGTGTACGGCGTGAACAGGGCTGTATAGTTGTGATCCATAATTAATTAAATAAAAACAATAACTTACGGATGTTCACGCAAGCCTGCTGCAGTCACCACCTTGCCCCATTTGGCGTGATCGGTGCGCAGGAAAGCGGCGAAATCGGCGATGTTGCTGGCCACCACATCGCCGCCCATCGCGCTCAGGCGCTCGCGTGCATCGGCAGCCGTAATGCCTTTGACGATCTCGGCGTTCAACCGCTCGGCGATGGCGCGCGGCGTAGCGGCAGGCGCGACAACACCGAACCAGCCGCTGGTGTCGAAGCCCGGCACGCCCGATTCCGCGATAGTCGGAATCGCTGGCGCCTGTGGTGAACGTTTCGCCGAGGTAACAGCGATCGCGCGTATCTTGCCGGTTTTCGCCTGCGGCCAGATGGTTACCAGATCGCCAGACATCACCTGAATCTGCCCGGCGATCACGTCGGTCATGGCGGCGGCTACGCCTTTGTACGGCACGTGCGTCATGTTGATGTTGGCCGCGAGCTTGAGCATTTCGCTTACCAGATGATTGGTCGAACCGTGACCGGCTGAGCCGAAATTAAGTTGCCCGGGCCGTGCGCGCGCAAGGGCGACGAGCTCCTTCACATTTCTTACCGGCAGCGAGGGATGCACCGCCATCATGAAGGGCATGCTAACCACCTGCGAGATGGCGTCAAAATCCTTCAGCGGGTCATAGTTGATTTTTGCCGACATGGCAGGAGCAATGCCATTCGGCCCTGCACTGGTGAGCAGCAGGGTGTAGCCGTCGGCGGGCTGACGCGCGACGTATTCTGTAGCGATCACACCGCCCGCACCGGGACGGTTATCGACTACGACGGTGCGGCCCAGCGGCTCTGAAAGTTTTTGCGCTACCACACGCGCAATGAAATCACTGCCGCCGCCGGGTACAAAGCCGACGACGATGCGCACGGGTTTGGTGGGGTAGGCTTGGGCTTGGGCACCGGCAATTGGCAGCGCCACACCAGCGATGGCAAGCGCCCTGAATAGAATCGACTGCATGCATTTCTCCGTTGAGGTTGCATTCTACCCGTAGCCCCTTATGAAGGCCGAAGGCCGCAATACGGGCATCGCTTCCCGTAATCCGCTTCGCTTCGTACGGGCTACAATCGGCTTGATTTCAACACAAATGACACTGAACATGATTTTAAACGACGGCATTGAAACCATGGACCGCTTCGTCACGCACGTCTCCACCGTGCCCGCGAACCTGGGGCAGACGGTGGGCTTGCATCTGCGTGAGAAAGTCGCACCTTCGGTAGCGGCAAACAGCAAGCCGCATGTGGTGTTGTTCGTGCATGGCGGTTTTTCGCCATCAAACGTGGCCTACGATCTGGATTACAAAGACGACTACAGCTTTATGCGTGTGTTGGCGCGTGCAGGCCACGACGTATTCGCCATGACACACACCGCCTATGGTTCGTCACCCAAACCGATGATGGATGATCCTTGCAATGTTGATATCGCATCTCAACACCACTTGATTCCGCACATCCTGAAAGAAAAAACCGCGCCGCGTTACCCGTTCAAGCTGGTGTCGAGCCGCACCGAGCACGACGAAGTTGAAACGGTGGTCAAGTTCATCATGGCTCTGCGCAAAGTTGAGCGCATCAGCATGATCGGCTGGTCCACCGGCACGCCGCGCGCAGGCGGCTTTGCGGCGATGCACCCAGACAAAGTGGACAAGCTCGTGCTCTACGGCCCTGCACCGTATTTTCCCAGTGACACGCCGCCAAATCCGTTCCCCGAACCCGGCGCGCCGATGATTCTGCAAAGCTGGGACATGTTGATGGAAAAACGCTGGCAGAACGATTGCCGCAGCGAGGGCCAGATCGAGCACCCCGAAATCCGCGAAATCATGTGGCAGGCGCTGATGAAAGAAGATGGCCTCGGCGCACACTGGACCGCCGACGGTCGTGGCATCATGCGCGCGCCCAACCGCATGAATTACGGGTGGCGCGCCAACATCGGCAGCATTAAAGCGCCGACACTGTGCTTGCTCGGCGAGTTCGACAACTACGACGCGCGCTTTAAAACCTGGGGCGGATTGAAGATGGATAACCGCGCGTATATTAAAGTGGGCTGCGCCTCACACTTTATGCAATACGAGCGTGTGCGTTTTGTGTTGCACAAGGCAACTCTGGAATGGCTGGCGACGGGCACGGTGGAAGGGCAGCGCTTTGCGGAACTGCAATCGGATAAGGACGGGAAATTGCAGCCGCTAATCCAATAATTTGTAGGTTGGGGTGAGCTTGCGAACCCCAATGCTCGTGGTGAGGCAAATCTATCGTTGGGGTTCCTTCGTCACCCCAAGCTAATTGGAACCATTTACTGAAGGTGTCAAAATGAATAAGACAACAATGTGCGTAGTAACCGGCAAAGCAACACTCATCGCAAGCCTCTGTTATTCAACGCTATCCGCCAATGCCGCAACGATAGCAGTCGATTGTGATGCGGGCGGTACAATCATGAGTGCCTTGGCCAGCGTCAAGCCGGGCGACACCGTGCTGGTAGGCGGTACTTGCAAAGAGCACGTCAACGTCGCGCCGGAAATCGTGAAGATTACGCTGGACGGGCAAAAGAAGACGACCATTCACCACCCCGGCAGTCCTGCCGCATCGCCGCACGCCGTCTACATTCGTGGCAAAGAAATCACCATCAAGGGCTTCACGGTAACAGGCGGTCAGGACGGCATACATCTTTCCGGCCCAGCTTCGGCAGTGATCGATAGCAATGTGGTGGTCAAAAACAGCGGACGCGGCATCCATATCGACAAGGGCAGCATTGCGCGCATCCTCAATAGCACGGTGGAAGAGAGTGGCAGCATCGGCATCGACGTGACGGGCGCCTCTTACGCCTACATCGGCGTATTCATTCCCCGAGTGCCTGCGCTAGCACCCAACATCATTCGCAACAATGGCGGCCCCGGCATTAACATCGAACGCACTTCGGGCGCGTGGATTGTGGGCAACACCATCAGTAACAACAAGGAAAGCGGCATTGCCGTCCACCGCAATGCTCAGGCCGACGTCGTCGCCAACGTGATCAACGCCAATGGTGGCGACGCTATCTCGGTCAGCTACAATGGCGGCGTGAACTTCACTAGCGAGCCGCGCCGCGACGGGCCGAACCAGACAGCCGCAGGGCAGAGTAACGGCGGCGTTGCCATTCGCTGCATTATCGGCGGCTACGTTGACGGGCCTATCGGCACGCTGGCTGGAACCCAGGGGGCGAAGGTGTTCGACAACAGTTGCGCTGATCGCGTGACGACGACGCGATAAACAGGGCGCGCCGATTCCCGCCGCTGCAGGAATGACAGCAACGGTGTTGATTAGCATTGAAGTCCATTGAGGAAACTTTAAATACTTATTTAAAAAAAATAGTTATGAATAGAATTCTCTGTTGGGCAAGAAGAGGGTTGTGGGCAATTGCCGCATTGCCGTGGGCCACTTTCGCGCAATCGACATCACCCGGCGCTGTGCAATCCTATCCCGCCTATCCCGTTAAGCCGATTCGCCTCGTAGTCGGTTTCGCGGGCGGCGGTGCAGCCGAGATTGCCGCGCGCATCGTCGGGCAAGTGTATAGCGAGCGTTGGGGCCAGCAAGTCATTATTGATCCGCGTCCGGGTGCGGGCGGCAACATCGCCAGCGAAATTGTTGCTAAAGCGCCGCCGGATGGCTACACCTTGTTGACGTGCGCGTTTGCATTCACGGTCAACCCGTCGCTGTTTTCAAAATTGCCTTTCGATGCGCAGAAAGATTTTGCGCCGGTGTCGCTGTTTGCCTACACCGCCAATTTTTTGACCGTGCATCCGTCGGTGCCTGCGCGCACACTCAAGGAATTCATCGCACTCGCCAAAGCCAAACCGGGACAACTCACTTTTGGCTCGGCGGGCAACGGCACCGCGTCGCATCTCGCGGGCGAGTTGATGAACAGCATGGCCGGCATCAAGCTGCTGCATATTCCGTACAAAGGCAGTGGCCTCGCGCATACCGACTTGCTGGGCGGTCATATTTCATCGGCGTTTCCCGGCGTGGCGATTTCGCTGCCGCACATCCGCGCCGGGCGGCTGCGTGCGCTGGGCGTCACCGGCCTCAAGCGCGCGGAAAGCCTGCCGGAGGTGCCGACGATTTCCGAGTCTGGCTTGCCGGGGTTTGAAGTGATTTCCTGGTACGGCTTGTTAGCGCCTGCCGCCATACCAGTGGATATCGTGCAGCGTTTGAACAGCGAACTGAATCGCGCACTTAAGGAGGCGGGGAGTGCAGAGCGGGTCAAGGCGATGGGCATGGATACGCTGCACGGCACGCCTGCGGAGTTCGACAGCTTTTTGCGGCGTGAAATTGCGAAGTGGGGGAAGGTGATTAGGGAGGTTGGGGTGCGGGCGAATTAAACTTGCGTTTGGGAGCCGGGATGTGGTGATGTAAAACTACGATCGTATGATGCGTGCAGTTGTAGTGTATATGGCGTACCCAATTCGTAAATGTCTGTAAGGCTTTATCGTGTACGGCAAGAAACCGCTCAACTCAGAAATAGGCGTGATATGAACTTCAGTGATATGTTGAAAGAAAAGGGTATCGACCAACAGCGTGTCCTTGTGCTTCGCAATCGACCTAGCGAACCTAAACTCAATAAGAACCTTCCGTGGCTGGCCATTGAAAAGCCGGAATTGTTTCAAGCCTATCAGCAGGCACATGGAGGAAAGCTCCAAGGCACTATGAAGGCGATGATAGGTGGATATGTAGCGTCATTCATCGGGCAACACCCAGGGAAGGCCACGTTTGTAGCTCTGTATAAGATCGTGTCGTTTAAGCCTCTAACAGATAAACAATTCTGGGCGATTTCAGCCAACAAGGCGTTGGAAGGGTTCGGCATGAAACACTGGCACGCCAAGGAGCCAGATCAATCTGTCCTCTGGTTCAATCTTGTTAGGAGCGATTTCTATGATCACTGGAGAGGCAAGTTAATTGTCAACTAGCCCCCGCCTGAGCGGTCGTAGTGGAGGCGTGCGCATCGAAACGAATTCCCAATCAGCGCTGTTCTCGATGAAAACATATTGGATGCTGAGATAGATAAATGGGATGAAATAGAGCTTACTTGGGGGGAGCTTCGTGTCCTGCCAAGGCGTTTGAAAGATGCCCTCTCGCAATGGCGCGGTATTTACTACATATTCGATACTTACGACGGCAAAGGTTACGTTGGCTCTGCATATGGCAAAGACAATCTTTTCGGAAGATGGCGAGATTACGCCGCTAGTGGACACGGCGGAAATCGGTTACTTCGACAGCGAGAGCCTAAGAATTTTCGATTTACTATTCTCCAGTTAGTGGCCCAGGACATGGTCAAGGACGAAGTGATACAACTCGAAAGTTGCTGGAAGAATCGACTGCACACGCGCGAATTTGGACTTAATAATAACTAGCGGGTGGGCATAAAAACCGTGCCCACCCTACAAATACCGCGTGTCCAAATGCGCCCGAAAGTGTGCAGGATTAAGCGCCTCGCCACTCGCCCGACACACCAGTTCGGGCGTCTCCCACCGGCTGGCTTGTGACCACACGTTAGCCTTGAGCCACCCAAACACCGGCGCAAAATCACCCACTGCAATGCGCGCATCAAGATCAGGCGTAGCACGGCGCATCGCCGCGAACCACTGTGCGGCGTACATCGCGCCCAGCGTGTAGCTCGGAAAATAGCCGAAGGAGCCGTCGCTCCAATGTACGTCTTGCAGGCAACCGTCTTTGTAATTGCCGCGTGTGTCGAGGCCGAGCAGGGTTTGCATTTTTTCGTCCCACAGCGCGGGGATGTCGTCCGGCTCTATGTCACCTTCGATCAGTGCGCGCTCGATTTCGTAACGCAGGATGATGTGTGCAGGGTAGGTCACTTCGTCTGCGTTGACACGGATGAAGCCGGGCTTCACGCGCGTTAGGGCGCGATGGAGGTTGCCCGCCTCGAACGCGGGCTGACTGCCGAAATGTTCGTTCAGCATGGGCGCGAGCAGGCCGGCGAATTCGCGGCTGCGCGCAAGCTGCATTTCGAATGACAAACTCTGGCTTTCGTGGATGCCATAGGAACGGGCGTGGCCGATGGCTTGCCCCAGCCACTCGCGCGGCAGATTTTGCTCGAAACGCGCGTGGCCGGTTTCGTGAATGGTGCCCATCAGGCTTTGCACGAAATCGTCTTCTCGGTAGCGCGTGGTGAGGCGCACGTCTTCGGGCACACCACCGGAAAAAGGGTGCGCGCTTTCGTCTAGCCGCCCGGCATCAAAATCGAAGCCGAGTTTTTTCATTACCGCCAGATTCATGGTGCGTTGCGTGGCCACCGGGAACGGGCCGACCGATGCGACTAACGGTTCGCTCTGCTGCTTCGCCTGCACGCGCGCTATCAGTTGCGGCAGCCATTGTTTGACATCGCCAAAAATGCGGTCGATGTCGGCGGCACGTACGCCGGGCTCGTAGCGATCCATCAGCGCGTCGTAGCGCGACAGGCCGCTGTCGTCAGCGAGCAGTTGGGCTTCTTCGCGCGACAGCCGCACTACCTCGCGAAAGTTTTCCAGAAAACCCTTCCAGTCGTTGGCGGCGCGTTGGCTGCGCCAGGCGTGTTCGCATTTCGCACCCGCCAGCGATTTGGCTTCCACCAGTGATTCAGGCAGCGCGTTGGCATCGCGCCAATCACGGCGCATCTCACGCAGGTTGGCGCGTTCGTTGTCGCTTAACACTTCGCTTTCTGCCGTGTGCAACTGATCGGCCAGTTGCGGATCCGTGCGCACACGGTGCATCAGCGCTTGCAGTTCGGCTTCGGCGGCAGCGCGTGCGTCGTTGCCCTTGGTGGGCATCATGGCATTGCGATCCCAGCCGAGGATGGAAGCAGCGTGTCCGTAGTGGTAAAGCCGCAGCCAGGTGCGGCACAGTTGCGTGTAGTGTGGTGTCGTCATGATTGCCGAGTCTACACTGAGGCGATTCGAAGGCTGGCCCATCTTGCTGCTGCACAGCAGCTTGCCAAAGCTTGCGTTGCGGTGAAATTTTGCCTGAAATGCTGCATGATCCGCGTTGTTGCGGATTCAGCAGGGGTACACAAGTCAGCCGATGCGCGTGATTGTGTTTTTGTAGTTGGATGGCAATAGTGAATGTATGTCTGGCCGAGATCGCAAAGGTCGCTAAAATTCGTAGCGAACTGAAAGCACGGCGCAGGTTGACCCAGAAAGAGTTACCGAAAAATATGTTAAAAAACAATAAGATACGTTTTATTTTGGCTGGGCTGGTTGCGGGCGCTGCGACAAGCACTGCTGTCGCGCAAGGCGTAGCGTATCCGCAGCGCCCCATCCGCCTGATCGTACCGGTGACGGTCGGCGGTGCGACGGATATTGTTGCGCGCATCGCCGCCAGCCGCCTGTCACAAGTACTGGGGCAGCAACTCGTGATCGACAACCGCTCCGGCGCGGGCGGCATCATCGGCACCGAACTGGTGGCGCGTGCGGTGCCTGACGGCTACACGTTGTTGTTCGCTTACGCCTCACATACCATCATGCCGTTTTTAAACCGAAAAGTGCCGTACGATCCCGACCGCGATTTCGCGCCGATGGGCTTGGTGGGCGCATCGCCGCTGGTGCTGACTGTGCCGCCGTCGCTGCCGGCCAACACGGTGAAAGAACTGGTAGCAATGGCGCGCGCCAAGCCCGGCGCAGTGCGCGCCGGTGCGCCCGGCATGGGCGGCGTTGGTCATATCGCTGCGGAAATTTTTAAGCTGGTGAGTGAAACTGACATCACCACCGTGGTGTACAAAGGCGGCGCGCCCGCGCAACTCGCGCTGGCGCAGGGCGAAGTACAGTTTGTGTTTGCCACGCCAGTGGCAGCCATGGCGCAGATCAAGGCGGGCCGCGTTAAAGTGCTGGCCACCTCCGCGCAGGAACGCCTGCCATATCTGCCTGACGTACCTACGTTTGCTGAAGCCGGGCTGCCGGGTCTCGATGTCATGCCGTGGCAGGGGTTTTTGGCCCCGGCGCAGACACCGCACGCCATCATCACGCAGTTCAACACCAAGCTGAATGGCGTGCTGAAAGAACCCGATCTCGCCGCAAAACTCGCGGTGGCCGGCTCTGACGTGCTGATCAGCACGCCCGAAGCCATGGGCGCAAAAATCCGCAAAGAGCTAGCTTACTTTTCGCGCGTGATCAAGGCCGCAAAAATTCGTCCAGCGGATTAGTTTCTGTAACTTATTGTTTTATTGTGGTATTTTTGAAGTGCGCCCATTGCCGGAGAGCCTATGCAACGCTTCTTGACCATTATCGGGCCGCTGCCGTTCATGGCGCTGGCCATATTGGCGGCGGGTTGCGCGCTGGGTGTGGCGATTTTCGTGTTACAAGGATTGAACGCCTGCATCGCGGGGGTGACTTCGTGGCTGCACTATCCACTGCTGGGCATCGTGGTGGCGGCGAGTTATTTTGCGTATGGCCTGTCGCTGCTGCTGATCGCGCCAGCAATTAACTTTGTGCTGGGCGGACGCTTGCAACCTTATCGCGGCTCGGCGGTGTCGCTGGCGGCGATGCGCTGGTACGTGCATTGCACGATGACGCTGGTGGTGCGTTATTCATTTCTGGAATTTGTTACGCCATCCGCGTTTGCCACGCTGTATTACCGGCTGATGGGCATGAAGATCGGCCGCAACGTGGCGATTAATTCAACCGCGATTGCAGATCCATCGCTGATTACGATGGAAGACAACGTCACCATTGGCGGCTCGGCGAGCGTGCTGGCGCACTATGCGCAGGGCGGCTATCTGGTGATTGCACCGGTGAAAATCTGTCGGGGTGCGACTATTGGTTTGCGTGCTGTGGTGATGGGCGGCGTCGAAGTCGGCGAAAAAGCCAAGGTGCTGGCGAGTTCGTTTGTGTTGCCGAATACGAAAATTCCAGCCGGGGAAACCTGGGCGGGAATACCGGCACAGCGGATAGAGCTGGATCGCTCTGAACGCTCGCAGCCAGCGCACGATGCGGCGGATGTGGCTTGATCCCTGATTTTCAAACCATAGCGCTGCGCGTACTGCTGATTGCAGGCAGTCTGTTCCTGTGGTTCCTCACGCAAAAAATGATTGGTGCGCGACGGCTCGAAGACGGCGCGATTTACGATCATTTTCACGTGATGACGGCGCGCTGCAACAGGTGGCTCAATCAACATCCAAAACCGGCCAATGCGATACTCGTGGCGAGTTCGTTTTGTGTGGATGCGGTAACGTTGTTCGTGTTGTTTTACGCCGTGCTGGGGCCGTCGTTCACACCGTTCTGGGGGTTGTTTGGATTGTTCGCATTGCGGCAAATGAGTCAGGCTTCGGTCGCATTGCCGGTACCCCAGGGCATCATCTGGCGCGATCCGGGTGTGCCGTCGTTGTTTGTGACGTATGGCGTGGGCACCGATTTCTTTTTTTCCGGGCATACCGCGTTGGCGATTTATGGCGCCATGCAGTTGTCAGCGTTGCATATCCCGGCGCTGACTATCATTGGCGCTGTGGTGGCGGTGTTGCAGGTGATCGCGGTGATCGTGCTGCGCGCGCACTGGACGATGGATGTGCTGGCGGGTCTGTTTGCGGCCCTTACCGTCGGCCTGATCGTTCTGTAGTTACTCGCGAAACGACGGATCGATCATATCCAGTTTGTGCAGCAGCGCGGGCCATTCCAGCAGTCCATGCTTTTGCTGCTTGTGCCGACTGCCGCCGGGCTGATACGCGCCCCAGGTTTTTTCAATCACGTCATCGGATAGCCGCGTCATCTGCTGATTGCACGACAAAAACATCACCTGCAGATCACACGCGCGCTTGAGCCAGAACATGTTATTGAAACACTGGGGAATGCTGGCGCCGCAGGTGAGTAAGCCGTGGTTGCGCAGAATCATGATGTTGTTCGTGCCAAGATCGCGCACCATGCGTTCGCGCTCGTCCATAGCCACGATACTTTCGTAATCGTGATAAGACACGCCTTTGACCCAGCGCATCGACATTTGCGCGATGGGTAACAAGCCGCACTGCATTGAGGCGACCGTCATGCCGGTGAGTGTGTGCGTGTGGATGATGCAATCAACGTCGTGACGCGCCTTGTGAATCGCGCCGTGAATGATGTAGCCCGAACGGTTAACCTCGTAACCCTCGGAGGGATTGAACAGAATGTTGCCTTCAATATCGATGCGGATCATGCACGAAGCCGTCATCTGATCGTAGAAAATGCCATAGGGGTTGATCAGAAATTCGTTTTGTGTGCCGGGTACACGCACGGTGACATGATTGGAAATGTGGTCGCTCATGCCATACCAATCAATCAGCCGGTAGCACGCAGCGAGATTGACACGGGCTTCCCATTCCTCTGGACCGACGTGTTCGCGCACGTTGATGTTTGGCTGGATGAAGGGTTTGATCATTTCTTAAACCTCAATAGGCGGTTTTGACGACGCGCCCGCTGGATTCTACATACCAGCGCTCTGATGCGAATGCTTTGGCATTCAGCCGTGCCTGCATCCAGTCTGCGACCAGCGTTTGCGGGTGTGGCCCCAGATTCGCGGAAGGTACGTTACCGACGGAGTGGCGTGAATCCTGATAGACCACCAGTTGCTTCGGGCATTGCAGTGTTGCCATCAAACGTTCAGCGTGTTCGATGGGGCTGAGTTCATCGGCTTCACCCGCGACACACAAGTACGGCACGCGAATATGTTCTGCGTGACCTTCCCAGGTTAGTGTTTTGCAGAATTCGTTGAATTGCTGTTCATCGGTGTAGCCCGACATGTACATGAAGCGGCGTTTGAAGGTCGGTGATGCTTCCTCGAAAATTGTGTGGCATGTCGGTTCGAGGCAGGTTGCGCTGACGGCGCAGGCGCGAAAGCGTGGCTCGTTTGCAGCGGCCAACGTGCCAAAAAATGAGCCGAAGCTGTTGCCTGTAACAGCGATGCGTTGCGGGTCGAGCTCGGGTCGCACAACCATCCAGTCCATTACTGCGTTGGCCGCTTCGATCCAGTTGGGCACACTGACAGATATGCCGTTAACCGCGCTTTCGTATTGACCGGGGCCTTCCAGCGCGAGTACCGCAATGCCGCGTGTGAGCCAGCGATCACCATACAACGCCACATTGGCCTCCTTGAAGCCATCCATGCCGGGGATAGACCACACGGCGGGCAATTTTCCACTGGTGTATCCCGGCGGCAGATGCAGCCAGCCGGGAAGGGCTTTGCCCTGAAACGGAATCCAAGCGGCTTCGACGTGGTGATCGGCGTGTCTGGCGTAGCGTGAATAACACTCACGCTTGGCGGCGTTGAGTGAAATATTCTTGTCGCTGTTTTCGTCATGTGGCCATTGCGAAGCGGCAAAAAGTATGGCGGCGTAAAAATAACTGTTGCGTGCGGTAACCAGCTCCCCGGCGTCGTCGGCGGCGCGCGCCTTGGTTTCGCGGCGGCGTGCGGCGGTTTCAAACGCGGGCGATATGTCCGCGTATTTTTTCACGCGCTCGCGGATGCCTGCAAAATCCGCGTTGGCTTCCGGTCCGCACGGGCTGTTGTAAGAAATGGTGCGCGGCTGATCCCAATCGATGCCGACCGAACGAATGATGTTGTCGAGCAGCCAGCGCTGTTCGGTCCAGCGGCGTGTGGTAATGGGCTTATGGGCTTTAGTCATTGTGTCAGTAATTTAAGGCGATTATCGACGGCTAGTGACATCTGCCTGAGGTTTATTCGGGTCATGGTCAGGCCTTGTCGGATGTCCGATAATGTAGCTGATTTCAGGCAAAGAGGAGGGCGCAATGGATGTCAGGTTTCAGAGAAAACGTGCGTTGGGCATCGCCACATGCCGTAGCATTTGCCGTCCGAAGGCGTGATGGGTATGACTGACACTAACACTGACGCGGCGCAAATCGAGCGCGACGCGCAACAGGTGTTCGATGTGGTGCGCGACGGTGGCGTGGCGTTGATTCCGCTGGATGTGGCCTATGCGCTGGTGGCACGCTCCCCCGACGCCGTGCGCCGCGTGTATGCGGCCAAGGGCCGCGAGTTCGGCAAGCCCATGGGTCTGGTGGGCGGACAGTCGGCGCACGCCGCACTGCATGTGCTTGATGACGCGCGGCGTGCGATGGTACATGCCATCACTGTCGAGCACGATTTGCCGCTGTCGGTGGTGGCGCCCTATGTGGAGCAACACGCGTATCTGGCCGGGCTGGATCCGTTCGTGCTGGAAACCAGCACACGGGATGGCACACTGAACTTGTTGTTGAATGCGGGGGCGCTGCGCACGCGACTTGCGCATTTGTGCTGGACGCAGGGCGTGGCGATGGTCGGCACGTCGGCTAATGTGTCGCTGACGGGCAGCCGCTTTAGCGTACAGACGATAGCGCCCGAAATTGTGAGCGCCTGTGATTTGGTGATTGATCACGGCGTGTCGCGCTATGCTAATACGCACGGGCGCTCCAGCACCATTATTGATTTCGGCAACCTGCGCCTGTTGCGCCATGGGTTATGCGGTGATGCGATCCTGAACCTGTTGCTGTCGCGGTTTGGCGTAACTTTGGCGTAAGGCTTGCTCGTAGGTAGCGCCAGATGCGGCGCAATAATCTGTAATGTCAGTCGTGCTTGAGCTAACATACAAAGCTACGGCGACCCTCGGCAATGGCTTTGGGAAAAGCGCATAGCAGTTTTGAGAATACGATGGAATTTAAATTAAAACAAGTACTTACAAAAACACCGCAAGGCGTAAAAGCGACCCGCAATGGCGAGGGGCCATCGCCAAAATCGCATGCGGTACTGAAATCTTTCGATGGTACTAAATCCGTATCCGAGCTGAAAAAATTATGCGTGGGCCCGTCTCTTACTGAGGCCGATTTCGAGGCCGCGCTGAAAGAACTCGGAAAGTTCGAATACTTGCGCGTGGTTGATGCCGCTGCCGAGGCCAGCGCCAAGGCGGAGGCAGAAGCCGAACGCATGATGCTGATGACGCTGGATTTCACGGCAGTGACGAAGGCGGCCGCCGCCAAAGCGCTTGCGCCCGCCGTTGCCAAACCCGCTGCCAGTGCTGCGCCACGGCCAGCTGCAAAGGTACCCGCTATTCCTGCTCCTGCCCCTGCAAAGGCAGCCCCGCCCGTGGCGGCAGTCAGCGCGGAGGAACAGGCGCGTGAAGATAAGGCGGCCCGGCTCAAACTAGAGGCCGAAGTTCGGCAGAAATTGGTGGCGGCTCTGCAGCCGCGTGTGGAAGAAGAATTACGCGCCCGGCTGCGTCCCAAGCTTGAAGAGGAATTGCGACCGAAACTGATCGCAGCCCTGCGCCCGGGCGTCGAGGTTGAGGTGCGCACGAGCTTGATTCAAGCGTTAACACCGCGAGTCGAGCTTGAGTTAAAGGCGCGTTTCGCCAAAACACTGGCGGCGCAACGGGCAGCGGATGTGCAGGCGACCAAAGTTGAGCCTGAAGGTGCGCCCGCTGCACCAGCGGCAGCTCCCGTGGATAGTGCATTTGAGCGCGTACTGGCGAGCATGAATATGCCGGTATTCAGCGCCGATATGGGCGGCGTGTGCAGCTAAATGAGTCCGGCTTGGGCGCAGTTTTCCGGCTATACCGCGTCCGAGGCGGTGGGCAAGCCAATGGGGGAGTTATTTGCTGAAACCGACCATCGCGCGATCAGTGCGTTTTTGAGTGGCATCGCGGGAGGCACCGCATTGCGTTTTGAGCAGCAGGCTGCGCTCACGCGCAAGGGCGGCGAGTCGCTGTGGGTGGAAGTCAGCGCCGCACCGTTATATTCTGCCAGTGGCTCGCCGATCGGGGTTTGTGGCGCGCTGCGTGATGCCACTGAAAGCCGGCGTGTGGCAGAGCAGGCTGAAGCCGATGGGGTGCGGTTGCTGCTGTTGGTGGATCAGATTGATACCGGGGTGGTGCTGGAAGATGGCGAGGGCAACATTCAGCAGGTGAATTCAGCCTTGTGTACGCTGCTGTCGCTGGATGCCGCGCCGTATTCGCTGGAAGGCATGGCAGTGACGGAGTTGCTGGAGCGTGCGTCCAGCGGATTTATCGGGCCGGAGGGCTTCTTGCATCGGGTCACCGAGATTCGCACGGCGGGTGCAGACGTCAGAGGCGAAGCGTTTGTGATGGCTGACGGCCGCGTGCTTGAGCAGGATTTTCTCGCGGTTACCGTCGATGACAAACCCGTGGGCCGCTTGTGGTTATTTCGTGCAGTGCTTCGCACACAAGTGCGCGCAGCACCTTGATTGCGGATACCGCTGCAACGCAATTTTTGGTAAGGTATGCGCAGCAATCTGATCCATCTGACTTACTTGTATGATGACGCTTTGTAGCAACGAGAGATGCCTTGTATGACGTTACGCGCATTAATTGTCGATGATTCCGAGGACTTCCGGTTACTGGTGAGCCAGTACATGGCGCTCGAATGGCGTGATGCTGAAATCACCGAATGGGATCCAGTCACCCAAGGCGAAATCGACGACAACTATGATCTGGAAAAGTTTGATGTGCTGTTGCTGGATTATGTGCTGGGCAAGGCAGACGGGCTGGATTGGCTGAAGCGTCTGAAGCGCCGCGCTGATTGCCCGCCGGTGATTTTTTTGACCGGCGCGGGCAATGAAAGTGTTGCGGTGCAAGCCTTGAAGAGCGGCGCATTTGATTATTTGCGTAAACATGATTTATCCAAGGCGCGCCTGATTGAAGCGGTGCGCGCGGCGCTGGACGAGCAAAAGGCGGCTGAAATCACCCAGCGCATGGCGCGCTCCAAGGCGGTAGCAGAACTGAACAATACGGCAACGGTAGCGCGCTTGCCGGACAGTGACGCCCCGGATGCGCAGGTGGTGGAAATCAACGGCTATCGCGTCAATCGCAAAATTGGTTCCGGCGGCATGTCGACAGTTTATCTGGTCGAGCGCATGGTGGATAAGCAACCGGTGGTGTTGAAAATCCTCGATTCAAAATTGTGTGAGGACAACGAATTCCTGATGCGTTTCATTCAGGAATTCGGCTTGATCGCCAAGATCGAGAGTCGCCATATCGTTAAAATTTTCGATCAGGGCTTCACTGATCGGCATGTCTACATTGCGATGGAGTATTTCGCCAACGGTGATTTGCGCGCACGCATCAAAAAAGGCGTGACGCCCATCGACGCTGTTGGGTTGCTGAGGCAAGTGGCGCTGGCATTGAAGGCCATTCATGAGTTCGGTATTGTGCATCGCGACCTGAAGCCTGAAAACATCATGTTCCGCGCCGATGACAGTCTGGCCATCGTGGATTTCGGTATTGCCAAAATGATTTCCGATGTGAACAGTCTCACGCAAACCGGCCACATACTCGGCACGCCCTACTATTTGAGCCCAGAGCAGGCGCAGGGCGAAGCGCTCGACGGGCGCTCGGATTTGTACAGCGCTGGTGTGATGATGTTTGAAATGCTCACGCGACGTCGGCCCTTTACTGCAACCACGCCCATTGCGTTGGTGAATAAACATATCCACGAACCGATTCCGCGCCTGCCTGCGGGCATGGAGCGCTACCAGGAATTGATCGATACCCTGATGGCCAAGAGTGCAGACAAGCGCTTTGCCAACGCACAACAGTTACTGGATTATCTGAAGCCGTTTTCCGAGTAATGGTGGTTGTAAATCACGCGCGCTGAACCTGACGGATAAATGTTATGACAGAAAAAATACGGGTGGAGATCAGCAAGGATCTGGAAGTGCTGATTCCGCGTTATCTTGAAAGGCGCCATAAAGAGATAGTGGCATTTCGTGCGCATCTGGTTGCGGCAGATTTTGAGGCGTTGCGCGTGGGCGGCCACAGCCTGAAAGGCAGTGGTGGCGGCTATGGGTTTCCGCTATTGACCACGATAGGCTCGACCATAGAAGTCGCGGCAAAAGCGCAAGATGCCGCGACGATAGGAAAAGCGCTGGCGGAATATGCGGATTATATTCAGCGTGTTGAAGTGGTGTACGTCTGAGCGTCTGAGGTTTTTTACGTCTGGGGCGCTGCGTCAGCAGGCCGGTATTCCAGCCGGTAGCCTTTGTGATACACAGTAGACAACTCGAAGCCGTTTTCGGGCGTGAGTCCCAGCTTGGCGCGCAGACGGCTGATGTGGGTATCGACCGTGCGCGTAATGATGCTGGCGTTGGTGTGCCACACGTTTTCAAGCAGTTCCTGTCGCGTCAGCAGGCGGCCATGATTGCGTATCATGTAAATCGCAAGCTCCATTTCCCGATCAGTCAGTTCAACTGCTGCGCCGTGGCTGTTGACCCGGTGCATGCTGGTATCGATGTGTATGCCGCCCAGACTTACTGTCGTTTCCATGGGCTGGGTTTTAATCGTCGTGCGACGGCGTAACAGCGCTTGAATGCGCGCCATGGTTTCGGCCTGGCGTAACGGTTTGATCAGGTAGTCGTCAGCGCCCTTGTTCAATGCTTCAACCAGGGAAACTTCTTCGGAGCGGGTGGTGGCGAACATCACCGGCAATTGGCTCCCCAGCGTTTCGCGCAGCCACTCCAGCACGGACAAACCATCGTCATCCGGCAGCACTCAGTCAATAATCACCAGATCAGCGGCGGCATGGCCGACGCCAGCGCGGAAGGCCTTCCCGGTGTCGAAGTGGACAACGCTCATGCCTGCCTGCGTCAGCCAGTGTTCGACAAGCTTTGCCTGGGAAATTTCGTCTTCAAGCAGGGCAATTCGGGTAGGCATGATCTACAGTAACCGTTGAGGCTGGCAGGAAGGTTGTTTTTTTGTAAGTGATTTGTAGAAAGACGGTTGTTTTTGCTGATTTTTTTACCATCATACCGCGTTGCGGGATAACATATCAGCATTCGTAAAGTGCCGGGGGCGCGAGGCAAATGCCCTCACGCGTCGGCAGACCAGCCTTTAAACTGTAATTCTGTAATTTTATCCGCTTCCAAAGCCAAGTTTATAGCCAAGTATATGAACGAAAAGACAAATTTAGCAGGCGTCAAGGTGATGGTGATCGACGATAGCAACACCATACGCCGTAGTGCGGAAATCTTTTTGAAGCAGGCCGGCTGCGAAGTCATCCTGGCCGAAGATGGCTTTGATGCGTTGTCCAAGATTGTCGAACATTCTCCTGACATAATCTTCTGCGACATCATGATGCCACGGTTGGATGGCTATCAAACCTGCGCTTTACTGCGTCAAAACGAAACCTGGCGCAACGTGCCGTTTGTGATGCTGTCGAGCAAAGATGGCCTGTTTGACCGCGCGCGTGGCGCGATGGCGGGCTCTACCGAATATCTGACCAAGCCGTTCACACGCGAAAGTCTGCTGCTGGCCGTGGAAGCGCATCGGCTGAATAAGCCTGCGCCACAGGCGTAACCGTGCGTTTGCAGATCATTGAATGAATTTGATCGTATTGGATTGATGACTGATGCCCATTAAACGCGTGCTGGTTGTAGACGATTCGCCAACAGAGCGGCATTGCCTGAACGAAATACTGACCAAGGCCGGGTATACCGTTGCGTTTGCGTTCAATGGCGAAGAAGGCGTCGCCAAAGCCAAGAGTGACAAGCCGGATCTTATTGTGATGGACGTGGTGATGCCGGGCCTGAACGGTTTTCAGGCGTGCCGCAGCATCACGCAGGATGAAGATACCAAACATATCCCGGTCATACTGTGCACCACCAAAAATCAGGAGACTGACAAAATCTGGGCGCTGCGGCAGGGTGCAAAGGCCTACGTCACCAAGCCGGTCGATGGTGCCGATTTGCTGAAAAAAGTGACGGCGCTGGGGTGAGATGGCGCGTCACCTCGGACTCCGTGAATTTCAGGAAAACCTTGCCCGGCGGCTGGCCAGCGCCACGGCGCAAGACACGCTGCGCTCGCGTCTGGCGTTTGAATCCGGCAGTTTGCTGTGGCTGTTGCGTTTACCGGACGCCGGCGAAGTGATGCCCGTGCCGTGGCTGTGTAAAGTGCCGCTGACGCAACGCTGGTACAACGGCCTGGTGAATGTTCGCGGCAGTTTGCATGGTGTGGTTGATCTGGCCGATTTTTGCGGTTACGGCGTCACGCCGCGTACGTCCGAAAGCGCTTACTTGTTATGCGGGCAGCGCCATGGCCTGAACGTAGGGTTGCTGGTGCGCAAAGTGGTTGGCCTGCGCAACGCGCAGGAGTTCAGCCCGGTAGCCGGCGCACGCGCTGACAAATTATGGATAGGCGGCATCGTAGCGGATCACGAAGGCCGCGAGTACCGCGAAATCAACATGGCAAGCCTGGTGCGTGATCCGGCGTTCATGGACATCAGTGTGGGTAGCAGCGCGGGTAACAGTGCTGGTAACTGAGCGCAACTATTCGTGGTATGCGTAGCGGGTTGGCGAAGAAAAAATGCGAGGAAACACGATGGGCATACAACAGGCGACGCGAGTAGCGCAGGGCAACAAACCGGCGAACGCCCGGCAGCGGGGTTTGGCGGATTTGAATATTCTGATTCTGCTGGGTGTGATTTTTCTGGTGCCGGTGGCGATCACCAGCTGGTTTCTGGTGCAGAAGCAGCGCGACGAAATTGCCTTCGCCGAACGTGAACTGGTGGGGGCGCAATATACCGGCGTATTGCGCCCGTTGATGCAAAGCGCAGGCAAACATCGCGCCGCCGCGCGCGATGGTGTTGCGCGGCCCACCGCAGAGGTCAAATCCGCTATCGCTGCGGTAGATGCCGTGGAATCCCAAACGGGCGCGCAGCTCGGAACAGCGGCTGGCTGGGCACGGGTCAAAGCCGCATGGGCGCGCATTGAAACGGGTGGCGACAAACTGGATGCTGATCAGTCGCGCGATGCCTATAGCGCGCTGGATGCGGCGCTCGCCGGGCAGTTGTCGGATGTGGTGTTGCGCTCCAACCTGCTGCTCGCCAACGCCATGCCCGGCGAACACAGCAAGCTGATCGAGGCACGCATCGTGTCGCTCAAGGATTTGCAGTGGCGCATGCTGGGGCTGACGGCCATGTGCGTGGCAGGTGCCTTGATTGGATTGTTTCTGCTGGGCCGCAAGCTGATGAACACCACGCGCGAGCGTGAACTGGCAGCGCGGCGCGACGCCGATGAAAACAAGCGCAATCAGGAAGCAATTTTGCGCCTGATGAATGAAATGGGTTCACTCGCCGATGGTGATCTCACCACCAAGGCCACAGTGTCTGAGGACATCACCGGTGCGATTGCGGATTCAGTGAACCTGACGGTGGGCGAGTTGCGCAATCTGGTGTCTGGCGTGAACAAAACGGCGGACGAAGTGACTACCGGTGCAGCGGGCGCCAGCATGGTGTCGCAACGCTTGCTGACGACAGCCAGCAGTCAAGGTGAAGAGTTGCGCAAGGCGGGTGATTCGGTGGAGCTGATGACGCAATCCATCGGCGAGGTTTCCAAAAGTGCCGGCCAGTCGGCAGAGGTGGCGCGGCAATCGCTGGTAACAGCCGAGCGTGGCTCGCAGGCGGTGCAAAACTCGATCAAGTCGATGAACCAGATTCGCGATCAGATTCAAGAGACCTCCAAACGCATTAAACGCCTCGGTGAATCGTCACAGGAGATTGGCGAGATCGTGGAATTGATTTCGGATATTACCGAACAAACCAACGTGCTGGCGTTGAACGCCGCCATTCAGGCGGCAACCGCAGGCGAGGCGGGACGCGGCTTTGCCGTGGTCGCGGAAGAGGTGCAACGTCTGGCGGAACGTTCTAGCGAGGCGACCAAGCAAATCGGCGCGATTGTCAAAGCGATTCAGGCGGACACGCAAGACGCCGTAGCCGCGATGGAAAAAAGCACGCAGGGCGTGGTCGAAGGCGCGCAGTTGTCGGATGCCGCGGGCAGTGCGCTGTCGGAAATTGATACCGTTACCAAAGAACTGGCTGAGCGTATTCAAAATATCGCGGTCAGCACAGAAATGCAGGTGGACATTGCGCGCGAAGTCGCCAAGAGCATGCACAACTCACTCACACTCACCAGCGAAGCCACCATGGGCACCAACGAAACGGCGGCAACGATCAAGGAATTGGCAGCTCGCGCGCGTCAACTGAAGGCATCGGTATCGCGCTTCAAGGTTTAACGGTACACTTTAAATACTCAATAAAAACAATAATTTACATTATCACGCTATGAGCGCTGCATCCCCGGTGATGATTCAGTCCCTGGCCACGGTACGCGAATCCGTGCGCGAGGCATTGCAAGCGGCAGGCGCTGCGCTGGCAGCCGGTGGGAATGACGCTGCTGCTAACTCGCAAGGATTTTGGCGTTCAGCGCATGCCGCGATGCAAGTGGTGAATCATCGTGCACTGCTACAGTTCAGTGGTGAATTGGGGGCGTTGATTTCGCCTGCGCCCGCTGGTGCTGACACCGCACAAACCGCTGCTTTTGCCAATGGCGTTGAATCGTTACTGGCTTGCATGAATGCTTTGATCGCCGGGCAGCGTGATCAGCCCATGCGTTTGTGGCCCGCGTATGAGGCAATGCAGCGCGCGCGTGGCGTTAAGCAACCCAATCAAGGCGAGTTGTTTTTCCCGGATCTGACGGCAGGGCCGGGCGACAATCCGGCGGCTACTGCGCTTAATGCCGATGAACTGCGCGGTGCGCGGCGTGTGCTGGAAGCAGGGCTGTTGCAATGGTTGCTCAAGGGCGACATCGCCGGCCTCAAGCAGGTGGCCGCTGCTATCCGCCGTGTTGAAGGCTCGCTCAGCAAAGGTGACGAACGGCGGCTGTGGTGGGTTGCGCGTGGCGTGCTGGAAGCTGTGCAGCAAGGGGTGCTCGCAGCCGATACGCCGGTACGCCGTCTGGTAACGCAACTTAATTTGCAACTGGGCCGCCTGGTGCAAGGCCCGGTGCAGGCGCCAGACACATTGTTGTGCGACGCATTGTTACTGGCAGCGCGGGCGCAGCCACAAGCCGATACGCCGTTGCTCAGTGGGGTACTCAGTGAGGTGCGGCGTGTCTATGGACTGCAAGGTATACTCGATGTAGACAAAACGCCAGCGCCCAGCGGATTCAGCGGCGAGGCTGTGGCGGCAGCACGTCAGCACGCTGATGGATTGCAGGTTTTGTGGAGTAGCTGCGCAGCGGGTGCGGGCAGCCTGGTTGAATTTGAGCAACGTGCGCGTGCGCTGGCGGGCGCTTGCGAGGCACTGGGCGAACCGGCACTGAACACACTAGTGGTGCAATTGGCTGATGCTGCCAGGCAGTTCACGCAGTCCGGCGCAAAGCTGAATGATGTTACGGCGCTGGAAGTTGCGTGCGCATTGTTGCTGATGGAGCCGGTGCTTGCCGACGATCATGCGCCAGGGGCTGAATTCGCGCAGCGTGCGCAGAACATGGCGGCGCGGGTTAAGGTGAGTATCGACGCGCCGCAGGCGCTTGGCGCGATGCCGTCTGCACAATTGCTCAGTGAGCAGGCGCTGCAAAAGCAAACAGCGCAATACAAGGCGCTGGTCTACGGCGAAACTGGTCGTAGCTTGCGCGACATTGAAATGACGCTTGAAGGCTGGTTTCGTGATACGCGCAATCCTGCTGCCATTGCGGGTCTGGATAAGCCGTTTCGACAGGCCGTGGGTGCACTGGCTGTGTTGGGCGATGCCGAGGCGGTACTGTTAGCCATGACGTGCCGCACCGACGTTGCGCGATTTGCACAAGGCGCGCCGTGCGCCGCTGCGGAGCAGCGCTCGCTGGTGGCAAGCGTGGCGGCGTTGTCTGCATTTGTCGAAGCGGCGAAACTGGGGCCGACGAAATTGGTTATGCCCGCAGTTGTGGTTGAGACAGTTGAAGCGCCTGTGCTGGATTTTGCGGCTGAACCGGTAGCGCCGGTAGCGCCATCATTACCCGTGATGGCAGAAATCCCGGTTGCACCAGCGCTGGAACTGCCACCTGTGCTGCCTGTGGTAGAGGCGCCTGCGCAAGTAGTGGTGCCGCAAGAAAGTGTTGCGGTTGATGGCGCTGGTGATACCGACCCGGAGATGCTCGAAATCTTCCTCGAAGAAGCGGGCGAAGTGCTGACCACTATCGCAGACACTACGCCGCAAAGCCGGGCCAATCCACAGGATCAGGAACTGCTCACCACGCTGCGCCGTGCGTTTCATACGCTGAAAGGCAGCGGACGCATGGTCGGACTGAAACATATCGGCGACGCCGCATATGCGATGGAGCAGGTGTTTAATGAACTGTCGGCGGAGCAGCGGCCGGGCACGCCTGATTTGTATCAGGTAGTCGAGCACGCGCATGGCGACTTTACGCGCTGGATCAGTGAATTGCGCGAGCACAAACAAGCTCGGGTTAATGCATCGCAACTTATTGTTTTTACAGAGAAATTACGCGCAGGTGCAGCGCTGCCCGCTACGGACACGGTCGTCGCGATACCCGCAGAAGCCATCGCGCAGCCCGCCGCAGCGCAGCCAGTAATCAGCGACACCGTGCAAGTGGGTGACGTCAGTGTCAGCCGCACGCTCTACGAGATTATGCTGCCCGAGGCGCGCGACAATGCAAGCGTGCTTGAGGCGCAAAATCAGCGCGTGCAAAACGGTGTCAAGATTGATCTCGAGTTTCTGCGCGCTGCCCACACCCTTAGCGGTATTTCGGGCACGGCGGGCTTCGGTGCCATACGCGCATTGGGTGCGAGTCTTGAGCGCGTGCTGCAAAGTGCAATGGATCACGACACCGCTCCGCATGCCGAAGCACGCAAATTAATCGCGCGCGCCGTGAACGCGCTAGTGGCGCAGGTTGCCAGCATCGCTGTGCCGCAGGCGCCTGATACACACGATGATTTGATTCAGGCTCTCGATGGCGTGAAAATTTCAGTGCCTGAAGTGGTGTTGCCGAGTGTTGAGCCAGTTATTGCAGCGGTGCCCGTGGTGGATGCGGTGGTGGAGCCAGCGACCGCTTTGCCACATTCAAGTGACAATAGCGGACTGACGCAGTTAATGACCTCGCCTGCCGAGGGCGGTGGCATTGGGCGGCGTGAATATCGTCTCAAAGACGATATTGATCCGCAGTTGTTGCAGATATTCCTCGAAGAAGCCGCAGAACTGGTGCCGCAGGTCGGGCAAGATCTGCGCGACTGGCGTGCGCGTCCGGATGACAAGCTGGTGCCGCAATCGTTGAAGCGTTTGCTGCACACCCTGAAAGGCAGCTCGCGCATGGCAGGTGCGATGGCGCTGGGCCAGTTGACGCACAGCATGGAATCGCGCATCGAAAACGCGGAGTTGCTGCCGGTAATTCCGCCGCAGTTGTTTGATGATCTGGAGGCATCGTTTGATCGTATCGGCACGCTGATCGGGCACTTGCAGGGCGTGGAAACAGTAGCCCCCACCGGTGAAGCAGCGCCACTGACCGCAGCCATGGACGAAATGTCGCGCACCATGCACATGGCGGCCGCCACCGGCAACATGACGCAATCCCTGCTCATGCAAACTGCCGTTGCGCCAGTGGATACCGGAGCGACGGACAGCGCAGCAGCGCAACCGGCTGCCAGCGTGCAGCGCCCGTTGATACGTGTGCGCGCAGACTTGATTGACCGCCTGGCAAACCAGGCCGGTGAAGTAAGCATTGCGCGCGCGCGTGTGTCTGCTGAATTACGCAGCGCCCGCGGCTCGTTGCGTGATCTCACCGAGAACATTGGCCGCTTGCGCGCGCAGTTGCGCGAACTCGAAATTGCGGCTGAAACGCAGATGCAATCGCGCTTTACGCCGCAGCCCGAAAGCACCGGTGAAAAATTTGATCCGCTGGAATTTGACCGCTTCACGCGCTTGCAGGAGTTAACGCGGCTGATGGCCGAGAGCGTCAACGACGTAGCCACCGTGCAGCACAACCTCGCGCGTGATCTCGATGAAGGCGAAAAAGCGCTGGCATCCCAGGCGCAAATCACGCGCGATGTGCAGCAGGACTTAATGGCTATACGCATGGTGCCGTTCGCCAGTATTTCAGACCGGCTGTTCCGTGTGGCGCGTCTGTCGGCCAAAGATAACGACAAGCACGTCACGCTTGATATCAGTGGCGGCCATGTTGAAGTCGATCGCGGCGTGATTGAACGCATTGCGGCGCCGATTGAACACTTGCTGCGCAACGCAATTGTGCATGGCATTGAAGCGCCGCAGCCGCGAATCGATGCAGGCAAGCCCGAAGCGGGAACACTGCGGCTTGAAGTGCGTCAGGAAGGCAATGAGGTCGTGCTCACACTGGCCGACGACGGCGCAGGCCTGAATATTGCTCGCATCCGCGAAAAAGCCATCGGCTTGGGTCTGATGCGTGAGAATGAGCGTCTGACCGATCAGCAAATCGGTAACTTTATCTTTCGCTCAGGGTTCAGCACGGCGGGCGCGGTGACTACCGATGCCGGACGCGGCGTGGGCATGGATGTGGTGATGAGCGAAATTACTGCGCTGAGCGGGCGCGTCGGCACTGCGTTTCAGCGCGGCAAGGGCACTACGTTTACCATTCATCTGCCGCTCACGCTGTCGGTATTGCAGGCAGTGGTGCTGCGGCTGGGCAGCAATTATTACGGCGTGCCCACCATGATGGTGGAGCAGGTGCAGCGCCTGAAGGCCGACGTGCTGAGTGCCGCGCTAAATGTGCAGCAGATTGTGTGGCAGGACAAGCAGTATCCGTTTCATCACCTAGCTACGCTGCTGGAGGCAGGCTCCGGCGTTGAAGACGGCGTAGCACCGCCGTATGGCTCGGTGGTGCTGCTGCGCAGTGGCGCCCATCGTGCGGCGATTCAGGTGGATGACATCGTAGGTGGCCAGGAAATCGTCATCAAGAATATCGGCGCGCAACTGGCACGCGTACCCGGCGTTACGGGCGCTGCGGTATTAGGCTCTGGCGAAACCGTGCTGATATTGAATCCGGTGGTGCTGTCGCTAAGGCGTATAGAGGCCGAGTCAAACAACGCGCATGAACCTGCCGCGCCTGCCGACGTAACCACTGAGCCCGAACGCCAGCGCAGCGTGCTGGTGGTAGACGATTCGCTCACCGTACGTAAAATCACCGGTCGCCTGCTCACCCGCGAAGGCTACATCGTGCTGGTGGCCAAAGATGGCGTTGAGGCGCTGGAGAAAATGCGCGATCAGGTGCCCGACGTAATGATCACTGACGTTGAAATGCCGCGCATGGACGGCTTTGATTTGACGCGCAGCGTGCGCGCTGAAGAATCGCTGAAAGGCCTGCCGATCATCATGATCACCTCACGCACGGCGGAAAAGCATCGTCAGCACGCCAGCGAATTGGGCGTAGATGTGTTCCTGGGCAAACCGTATGAAGAGAGCGAATTGCTGGGCCATATTGCGGCGTTGGCGCGGCGGCCCTTGCCTGCATAAATATACGCTTAAAAACAAATAGTTAAGTGTATTTTCCGCAACGCCTTGAATCGGCGCGTGCGGCCCCCATGTTCTATGGCATAGAGACTCATACAGGCGGGCGGCTATGCGATTCGACAAATTCACTACCAAGTTTCAGCAGGCGTTTTCGGATGCGCAGAGCGCAGCTGTGCGCCATGATAATCCGTATATTGAGCCGCAACATCTGCTGCACGCGCTGATACAGCAGCAGGATGGCGGCACTACGTCGCTATTGGGGCGCGCGGGGGCGAATGTGCCTGCGTTGCGCGGCGCGCTGACGCAGGCGATTGAGCGCTTGCCTAAAGTGGAGGGCACGGGCGGTGAAGTGAATGTATCGCGCGATCTTTCCAACTTGCTGAACGTTACGGATAAAGAAGCGCAGAAACGCGATGACCAATTTGTTGCGTCTGAAATGTTTTTGCTGGCGTTGACGCAAGACAAAGGCGAGACCGGTCGCTTGCTCAAGCAAAGCGGTGTCACTCGCGCGGGGCTGGAGCAGGCGATCAGCGCGGTACGCGGTGGCGAGGGCGTGCAAAGCGCGGAGGCTGAAGGCAGCCGCGAATCGCTGAAAAAATACACTACTGATCTGACCGAACGCGCGAGCGCGGGCAAGCTTGATCCGGTGATCGGGCGTGACGATGAAATCCGCCGTGTGATTCAAATCCTGCAGCGGCGCACGAAAAATAATCCGGTGTTGATCGGTGAGCCCGGTGTGGGCAAGACCGCGATAGTTGAAGGTCTGGCGCAACGCATCGTTAACGGTGAAGTGCCGGAGACTTTAAAGAACAAGCGTGTGCTGTCGCTCGACATGGCGGCGCTGCTGGCGGGCGCGAAATACCGAGGTGAGTTTGAAGAGCGGCTCAAATCCGTGCTCAAAGAAATCGCGCAGGATGAAGGCCAAACCATTGTTTTTATTGACGAATTGCACACGATGGTAGGCGCAGGCAAGGCCGAAGGCGCAATCGACGCGGGAAATATGCTGAAGCCTGCACTCGCGCGCGGCGAACTGCATTGCGTGGGTGCCACTACGCTCGATGAATATCGCAAGTATGTTGAAAAAGATGCCGCGCTGGAGCGCCGTTTTCAAAAAGTGCTAGTGGATGAGCCGAGTGTGGAAAGCACAATCGCCATCCTGCGTGGCTTGCAGGAAAAATACGAATTGCATCATGGCGTGGACATTACCGATCCTGCGATTGTTGCGGCAGCAGAGTTGTCGCATCGTTATATCACCGACCGTTTTTTGCCGGACAAGGCGATTGATTTGATCGACGAAGCCGCGTCGCGCGTGAAGATGGAAATCGATTCCAAGCCGGAGGTGATGGATAAACTCGACCGCCGCTTGATTCAATTGAAGATCGAGCGCGAAGCGATCAAGCGCGAAAAAGATGAAGCCTCGAAAAAACGCCTGGCGCTGATTGAAGACGAAATCAAGTCGCTGGAGCGTGAGTATTCCGATCTTGAAACCATCTGGAAAGCCGAAAAAGCCCAGGTTCAGGGCAGCACGCATGTGAAAGAGGAAATCGAGCGCGTGCGCGCCGACATTGTGAAATTGCAGCGCGAAGGCAAGCTCGACAAAGTGGCTGAGTTGCAATACGGCAAGCTGCCGCAGCTTGAGGCGCAATTAAAGCAGGCCGAGAAGGCAGGCGCGAGTGAAGTGAAGCACAAGCTACTACGCACGCAAGTCGGCACTGAAGAAATTGCCGAAGTGGTGTCGCGCGCAACCGGCATACCAGTCGCGCGCATGATGCAGGGCGAGCGCGAAAAACTGCTCAAGATGGAAGACCGGTTGCACGCGCGCGTTATCGGGCAGGACGAAGCCGTGCGGCTGGTGGCGGATGCGATACGTCGCTCTCGTGCAGGGCTGGGTGACCCGAAGCGGCCGTATGGCTCGTTCCTGTTTCTCGGACCCACGGGCGTAGGCAAAACTGAATTGTGCAAAACGTTGGCGGAATTTTTGTTCGATGCCGAAGATCATCTGATCCGCATTGATATGTCCGAGTTCATGGAAAAGCATTCGGTCGCGCGATTGATCGGCGCGCCGCCGGGCTATGTGGGTTATGAAGAAGGCGGCTATTTGACCGAAGCCGTGCGTCGCAAGCCGTACTCGGTGATTTTGCTCGATGAAATCGAAAAAGCGCATCCGGACGTATTCAATGTGCTGCTGCAAGTGCTCGACGACGGGCGCATGACCGATGGTCAGGGGCGTACCGTGGATTTCAAGAACACGGTTATCGTGATGACATCGAACATGGGTTCTCACATGATTCAGCAGATGCAGGGCGACGACTATCAAGTTATCAAGCTCGCTGTGCTGGGTGAAGTGAAGGCGCATTTTCGTCCGGAGTTTATTAACCGCATCGACGAAATCGTGGTGTTCCACTCGCTGGATGAAAAAAATATCCAGTCGATAGCGAAAATTCAACTGGGCTTGCTTGAAAAACGTCTGGCGGCGATGGATATGAAAATTGACGTCAGCGATGCCGCTTTGCGTGAATTAGCAGCTGCGGGATTTGACCCGGTGTATGGCGCACGGCCTTTGAAGCGCGCGATACAGGCGCAGCTCGAAAATCCGCTGGCCAAGGCGATACTCGAAGGCCAGTTTGCCGCGAAGGACGCGATACACGTGGATGTGAGCAAGGGCGGCGCATTCACGTTTACCAAGGCCACGCTGCACTGACTTCACGCTGAGAGACTTTACGCAGCGAGAGTGAGCCGGTAAGCTTCCGGCTCATGAACATTCATCAGATACAGATGGTCTACAACGCGCAGGAAGATCGTGTCTTGCTGCGCATATTGTCTGCTGACCGCGCCGAGTTTCGCTTTTGGCTGACGCGCCGTTACGTGAAATTGCTGTGGACCGTGCTGCTCAAGATGCTGGAGCGCGATCCGGCTGCGGTGGTGCATGCTGACGAAAACGTACGCCGTACGATGATGGGTTTCAAGCACGAAAACGTGGTGCGCGGCGGTGAGTTTGCCAAGCCATTTGAAGAAGGCGTCAATGCGCTGCCGCTGGGTGCGGCGCCAGTGTTGTTGTCGCGTATCAGCGGTAAGCAGCCGGGTCAAAATCAGCAGCAATTGAGTCTGCATCCCGAGCAGGGGCAGGGCATTGATCTGGGCGTGAACGTTGAGCTATTGCACATGATTTCAAAGTTGTTGGTGGATGCCGTCAAGAAATCCGATTGGGATCTGCAGTTGGTCATCGATCCTGATCTCGTGTTGCCGATATTGGCGCAAGGCGTTCCGCCGCATAAACTGAATTAAAAAAATACAATGAAAACAATAGGTTATGTGGCGTCGTCAATGGCGGGCTGTGCGTTGCTTGCATTCAATTGCGCTGCACAAACAGTCGCTCAGAATTATCCGTCGCGCCCGGTACGCGTGATTATTCCGTTTTCGGCAGGTGGTGCGGCGGATGTGCCGGGGCGCATATTGGCGGCGCGGCTTTCTGAAAATCTCAAGCAACAAGTGGTGATTGAAAACCGTCCCGGTGCAGGCTCCACTATCGGTGCGGAAGCTGGGGCCAAGGCGCCGCCCGACGGCCATAACCTGTTCATGATCAGCAACACGCATTTTGTCAGTGCGGCGCTCTACAAAAAGTTGCCCTACGATGCGTTGAATGACTACACGCCGATTTCGCAGATTACCAATGCGCCGAACGTGCTGGTAGTGCATCCGTCGTTGCCCGCTAAAACCATCAAGGAGATCATCGCGCTGGCAAAAGCCAGACCGAATCAGATCGATTACGCCTCATCGGGCAACGGCAGCACGCAGCATCTGACCGGCGCGCTGTTCACCAAAATGGCGGGCATACAAATGACGCACGTGCCGTATCGCGGCAGCGGCCCGGCGACCGCCGATCTGCTGGCGGGGCAGGTGACAGTGGGTTTTCCTGGCATCGCGGGCATGTTGCAATTTATCAAAGGCGGCAAATTACGCGCTTTGGGCGTCACCAGCGGCAAGCGTTCGGCCGAATTACCCGACGTGCCCACCATTGCTGAAGCGGGTGTGCCGGGTTACGAAATGGTGGCATGGTTCGGCATAGCAGGGCCGAAAGGCATGGCGCGTGATTTGCAGATGCGCGTGCAGGGTGAATTGCTGCGTGTGTTGAAAAACGCGGATTTTCAGAAAAGCCTGCGCGTGGCCGGGCACGAAATTGCCTATCAGGAGCAGCCGGAAAAATTTTACGACTTCATGAAAATTGAAGCCGCGAAGTGGGCGCGCGTGGTGGCCGATAGCGGGGCGCGGGTGGAGTGATGCAGGTACGTAGGCCGGAACGCGCAGTGGTTCTACCCTACGTACTGTGCAGTAACTCCAGAATAGCCTTGCCATAACGGTCAAGTTTTTTCGCGCCAATACCTGAAATTCCCGCTAACGCATCCAGTGTTTTTGGATTTGTAGCGGCGATACCCGCGAGCGTGCTGTCGTGAAAAATTACAAACGCAGGCACAGACTGCGCTTGCGCCTCCACATAGCGCCAGTCTTTGAGTTTATCCAGCAATGCAGTGTTGGGCTGCGCAGCGCTGCTGCTGCTCGCGCCACGGCGTGCCTTCGCTGTTTTTTCTTTGCCCCCTTTGACAACAACTACGCGGCGCATTTCAACGCTGACTTCGCCTTTTAGCACCGGGCGACTGGCGTCGGTAAGTTGCAGCGCGCCGTACGCCTCATGATCGGGGCGCGCGTAACCGAGTGCTACCAGTTGGCGGAACACATTGCGCCACATTGCTTCATCCAGATCTGCGCCGATGCCGAACACGGTGAGTTTGTTGTGCCCCCATTGCGTTGTGCGGTCAGTGGTTTTGCCGCGCAGCACGTCGATCAAATGCACTGCGCCGAAGCGTTGGCCCGTGCGGTAGATGCAAGATAGTGCCTTGCGTGCGGCGTCGGTAGCGTCCCAGGTTTGCGGCGGATCCAGACAATTGTCGCAATTGCCGCACGCCACGCTGGGTTCGCCAAAGTAATCGAGCAAGCGCACTCGGCGGCAACCTGCGCTTTCGCAAAGCCCCAGCAACGCGTCGAGCTTGGTGCGCAACACGCGCTTGAACACCTCGCCACCTTCGGACATATCGATCATGCGCTGCTGCTGCACCACATCGCCCAGACCATAGGCCATCCACGCATCGGCGGGGGTGCCATCGCGCCCGGCGCGACCGGTTTCCTGATAGTAGCCTTCGATGCTTTTGGGTAAATCCAGATGCGCTACAAAACGCACGTCGGGCTTGTCAATGCCCATGCCGAACGCGATGGTGGCCACCACCACGATGCCGTCTTCCTGCTGAAAACGCGCCTGATGTTTGGCGCGCGCAGCGGTATCCATGCCCGCGTGATACGGCAGGGCGCGCACGCCTTGGGTTTTGAGCCACGCTGCGGTTTCATCCACTTTTTTCCGCGACAGACAATACACAATGCCCGCGTCTCCTGCGTGATCTTCCTGGATGAAACGCAGCAGTTGTGCGCGTGCCTCGTTTTTATCGACAATGGTGTAGCGGATATTGGGTCGATCAAAGCTGGAGACGAATACGCGCGCCTTATCGAGTGCAAGCCGCAGAACGATTTCATCGCGCGTTTGCGGATCAGCGGTGGCGGTGAGTGCAATGCGTGGAATATCAGGAAAGCGTTCGTGAAGCACCGACAGTTGCAGATATTCCGGGCGGAAATCATGGCCCCATTGCGACACGCAATGCGCCTCGTCAATGGCGAACAACGCGATGCGCGACTCCTCCAGAAGCTCAAGCATGCGCGGCATCATCAAACGTTCGGGTGCTACGTAAAGTAAATCCAGTTCACCACTGCGCAATGCGCGCTCAACCGCGTTGGCTTCGCGGCCATCGAGTGTTGAATTCAAAAACGCCGCGCGCACGCCCACTTGTTTGAGCGCTGCAACTTGATCCTGCATCAACGCAATCAGTGGCGACACCACCAGCGCGGTGCCGTCACGCAATAACGCAGGTAATTGATAACAAAGGGATTTTCCTCCCCCGGTCGGCATCAACACCAGCGCGTCGCCACCGCTGGTGACGTGCGTAACAATCTCGGCTTGCGCACCGCGAAACGCGGGGTGGCCGAATACGGTGGTTAGCAGGTGCAGGGGGCTGGAAGTTGGCGGCACGGCGATATTGCGCAAGCTAATGAGACACATTGCCCTGCAATAACAATTTCAGGCGTGACGATGTTGCTTCGCGATCAATGCAAGAACGGGCAACGTCAAGCACAAGCGCTTCCCAGTCATCAATATTACGGCCGGGCAGATCAGGATCGGACAGTAATGTATTCGCTTTCAAAAAAACCAGGCACGTGGCCAAGGCGGTGCGCTTGTTGCCGTCAACGAAGGGATGATTTTTGCACAGATAAAACAGATACGAAGCGGCGATTTCCACCGGGTCGCTAATCAGCGGCGTACCACCAAACGAAGCTTGCGGCGCGGCAACGGCGGATTCCAGCAAGGCGCGGTCGCGCAAGCCGTCGCTGCCGCCGTGCGCGGCAAGTACTTCGCGATGAATGGCGAGAACGGAAGTCGCATCAAGGTGGATAAAAATTTGTTCAGGCAAGGCGCTTGAACAATTCGGCGTTACGTTGGATTAAATCCTTGGCGATGGATGCAGCGTCGTTGGCAGATACAGCCGAGCGTATGGGCATGATGACTACCGCACCGCCATCATGCACCGTAACGTTTACCTGATCGCCGGTTTTAAGCCCCGTCAGCTCGCACAAAGCGGTGTCGAAAATCAGACCCTGCGAATTGCCGACTTTGGTGATGGATTTGAGCATGGCTGCTCCTGCGATAAAGGAGGTTAAACAATGTTTAACGCGTATTTTACGCCAGTTTTATTTGGCGAGCAATATACTATAACTATTTGTTTTTATTGAATATTAATTAATCTATTCTAGCTACGCCACCTTCCTTGGCGGCCTCAACTCAGCCACCCCATCCGCATCGGTCGCCGCAATCGTGGTGCGTATCATGTAACGCGGTTTATCGTCGGGCCACGGGCGGCCTCGGTGCATGCTGGCGCGGTTGTCCCACATCACCACGTCGCCCGCCCGCCATTCGTGTTGATAGGCGTGGCCGGGCGCGGTGGATATCGCCATCAGTTCGTCGATCAACGCCAGCGCTTCGTTGTTGGCCATGCCTTCGATGCCGCCGGTGTGCGAGGCGATGTAGAGCGCGTTGCGGCCATTCACCGGGTTACGCCAGCGCATGCGCCAGCACGCAGGAGGCAGCGCGTTTTGTTCGCGTTGCGAGGCGAGCGTGGGGTCGATCTTGCTGCGTGAATGCGCGTAGCTGTGCCAGGCATAACTATTCGTGAGTTTTGCGCGCAACGATTCCGGCAAACGGTTCCACGACGCGCGCTGCGAAACAAACTCCGTTTCACCGCCCACGCCGGGAATGGTGCGCGCGGATAACACCGATGCCAGCGCAGGCGTTTCACGGAACGAACTATCGGTGTGCCACAGTTGATTGGCCTTGGCGCGCAACGATTCTTTGTGGCCGGGTGGCACCAGCGCGCCGCTGGCTTTGTCGATATTGGTGAGGATTGAAAACGGCGTGCCTTCGCCGAGCGAGGCGACTTTGGCCGATTCAAGTGGACCGAATTTTGCGGAGTAGCCGACCTGTACTTGATCGTCTGTCGGTTGATTGCGAAACAGCAGCACGGAGTGTTCTTCAAATGCGGCGCGCACGGCGCGGTAAGCATTGTCGTTGCTGGCAACATCGGCCATGCTCACGCCGCGAATTTCGGCGGCGATTTCGGGGTGGAGTTTTATGATTTCCATGGTGCATTCCTTTCAGTCATCCCGCAACTTTACCACTCAATTCTTCGTAGGATGCTGGTGAACGCAGTGAACCGCATCGGTCGCGCTATGGTTGGGATCATACAAGGGTGGGCAAAGCGCAGAGTGCCCAGTTACCGCACAAAATAAACCTCAGCATCGAGATTGCGCGGAACAGAATATTTCGCAAAATTGTTACGATGACTGTCCGCGTGGGCACAAAGGGCGTGCCCACCCTACGCTTGCTAATTCTCTTGAGTCAGTTGTTCAAGAAAGTATAGGGCCGGACACAAGAAAGAGTAAAAAGATGAAAAGTGCCGTAGGGTGCACACGCTACCGGATCATGTGCGTCGACTGCCATCGGCCCGATACGCTGGACACGCGCTGATGGCGATGCGTTCTTCACAGGCAGGGTCGTTCACCAAGCGGCAATTGTTGTCAAAAATCATCGTCGGGTGATCTTTGGCATCATACGGTTTCCACTGCGGCAGGCCGCTGTGATTGGGGTTGCCGGTTTTCATGAAGGCATGCCACGCGCCCATCATTTGATTTTGCAAGGCGTAGCGGTCTGCGCCTTTGCCGGTGATGCCCTCGGCGATATCGACGTTGCCGAATGAAAACGTGATACAAATGGTGTGTGGTGATTTGAGCAGGCCGTTTAGCACCGGCGATTTCCACGTGAACAGATAGTGCCATGACGGTGCATTGTTCTGCGCCGCTTTCAACTCCGACGCGCGTATGACATTGCGCCGGTATTGGTGATCGGTGCTGATGGCTACCCACAGATCGCCGGGCGTGGCGTTGGGGCGTGATTGGCGATACAAATCGATCAAGGCTTTTGCCTTGGTGTTGTCAACACCGGCAAAATCTTTGATACGCTCCAGCGCCTGCGCTTCGGTATAGGCAAAATTCTGCATCGCCTGCGAATACGGAAACGTCATTTCGGTTTCGCACGAGCCGATCATCAGCGGCACCTTGGCCGATAGCGCGGGTGCGGTTGGGTCGAACGGATGCACCGGCAGCGAACGGCCATCGACCACGGGGCGGTAATTATCCACACGCCCCGCAGCGGCCACGGCTTTGGGCATGGCTTGCAGCAGCGTGGCGGTGGGCACATCCAGCAGCGCGCTTATTTTGCTGGTGTCTAACCCAAGTTGTGCCAGCAGATGATGCGTGTTGCGCGCAGCGGCATCAATCGTGGCCATGCGCAGCAGTGACGACGCGCTTTGAATAATGGCTTTGTGAAACAGCCCTTGCGCCCGGGGCATCGCCATCAGCACGGCCACTTTTGATGCGCCGCCGGATTGGCCGGAGATGCTGACGTTGCTGACGTCGCCGCCGAAGTTGGCGATGTTTTGCTGCACCCATTTCAGCGCGGC